>CAIQDA010000292.1 GCA_903870415.1 uncultured delta proteobacterium | reverse complement strand
GACGCAAGGTCAGGTCATGCTCGACGCCAAACTCCGCGTTCACGAGAAGCTGATCGAGGCCACGGTGCCGCAAGCTCTGATCGCCCGCAAGCGACTGGTCTTGATCGTCAACGGTGAAGAGAGCTGTCGTCGACAGGCCGGTGCCGATGCGCGTCGTCGCGGTGAGTGCATGAAGCCAGGCGGTTTCCAGCGCTGTGCTCGCATACGTGCGGTTCACCGAGGTCGGGTCGATGGCCGCCATGCGCGGGTCCGTTGCTCGGCGCGCGGCAAGCGTTCCGATGGTGCCGCCCACGGCGAAGATACCCTGAGAGCGCGCGGTGAACGGATGCGTGTATTGCACACGCAGTGCCCCAGAGCCTTCGTTCGCAGGAACAGCTCCATCGAGCGCAAAGTTTTGAAGCACGAGCGCCGAAGCCGCAACCTGCACGGAACCCCCGCCCGCTCGCTGCTGCGCGGCCGAACCGGTGAGCTGAAGGCCCGCTTGGATGGCGGGATTCACGAAAACGCTTTTGCCGTCTTCACTCGCAATTTGCCTAGCATTCGACGTCCAACCCGCCGTCGCATCGGCGCGCAGCAGGTGGCGCCAGGTGCCCGCTTCGTCTTTCGGTTCCACGGGCACCTCGACGGGAGCCGCGTCCCCCTCTCCGCCCTCGACCTCGCCTTCATGGAGAGCTTGGGCTTCGGGCTGCACGGGACGAAGCGGCGACCAGGAAAGTTGCGCGAGGAGCGTGAGAGTCGGAAGCACGCGTGCAGCATATCGTCCCGCGGCGCCGCGGTCCGTGGCACGATGGCCCGGTGCGTATCGTGGCCATCGCCCGGGTCTTTCCAAACCGCCTCGAACCTCTCGAGGGGCCTTTCAATCGGCAGCAATTTGCCGCGCTAAGCGCACACGCGGGAGAGCCGGTGCAGGTGCTCCACGCGGTCCCATGGTTCCCCTTCGCATCGCTCACAGGAGTGCCCGAACGCGCGGCGCTCCTCGCGGGGCTTCCCGACACGGACACGGTGGACGGCATGCCCGTGACCACGCTTCGCCATGGGTACCTTCCGCGGGTCGGCATGCGTGTCGCTCTTCCGCTGTTTGATCGTGCGCTCGCACGCCACGACGCGCTTCTTGAACGAGCCGATGCCATCTTGGGCTCGTGGGCATTTCCCGATGGGTGCGCGGCCGTTCGAGCGGCCAAACGGCTGAAAAAACCCTGCGTCGTGAAGATGCATGGCTCGGATGTGAACGTGGTGGCAAAGCATCCGGTCGCCGCCCAAGCGATTCGCGACGAGCTCGCCCACGCCGACGCCATCGTCGTCATGGCCAAGAGCCTCGCCACGGCCCTCGTTGACCTCGGGGTGCCCGCATCGCGAATGGCCTTCGTTCCCAATGGCATCGACGGCGCACGCTTCTTTCCGCGCGCCCTCGACGAGGTGAACGCGGAGGAAGGCACCGGAACCGCGGGGCCCGTGGTGCTCTTCATTGGACGGCTTGAACCGCAAAAAGGCCTTGGCGATCTTCTCGACGCCTGGCCTCACGTTCTTCAGGCTATTCCCTCGGCAACGCTTCGTCTCGTTGGCAAGGGACCGTTGAAGGAGCGTGCATCTTGCATGCATGGTGTGGAGGTTCTCGGCGCACGCACGCACGACGCGATTCCGGGCGAGCTTCACCGCGCGTCGCTCTTCGTTCTTCCAAGCTGGGCCGAAGGCATGCCCAACGTGGTCCTCGAAGCGCTCGCATGCGGCAGGCCCGTCGTGGGCACCGCCGTCGGGGGCATTCCGGACGCGCTCGCCAACGACACCGCCGGAACGGTCGTAGCTCCGCACGATGCACGCGCCCTTGCGCAGGCCATCGTCGCGCGCCTCGGCATCGGCTTCAACGCTTGGGAAATCGCAGCATTTGGCCCGCCTTCATGGGACGAAAGTGGACGGCAGCTTTTCGACGTCCTCGCCCGCGTTTGCCCGGCGCCTACGCGGCGGTAGCTTCGTGAACGCGCGCACGTTATCACGTACGCATACCTTACCCAATCGTTATCTTGTTTACGGATGACGTCTCTGTTGCGCCCACGTCGGTCATGGCCCGCGCGGCGCAACGATGGCGAGGTGCGAACCCGACTGATTTCTCCGGACTCCGGATTGGTCGGGCTCTTGCATGGGCAGCGGCATGGCTACCCACATCACCGACGACTGCATCAACTGCGGCGCCTGCGCGCCCGAATGCCCGAACGAGGCGATTTCCGAGGGCGACAACATTTACGTCATCAACGCGGAGCTCTGCACCGAGTGCGTCGGCTTCAACGAGAAAGAAGCCTGCCAGAGCGTTTGCCCGGTCGAATGCTGCCTCCCGGACCCGGGTCACGTCGAGAAGGAAGGCGATCTCCTCGCGCGCGCCGTAGCGCTTCACCCGAGTGACGAGGCTTTGAAGGAGCGCAACGCGAGCGGCGCGTTCCCCTCCCGCTTCCGCGCGTGAATGCGAAACGCGCGCGCCGACGTGCAAGTTGCGCGCGCGTTGCTTTTCTCCTCCCCCCGACCGCGACGTGGGCCCCCATGCAATCCGCCTGGCTATCCGCATTTGCTTTTTTGCTCGTGTCGACACTCGTCGGCGCGGGACTCCTCGGTGCCGCGAGCGTTCTGCGCGTGCGCGCAAAATACGACTCTCCGCTGAAGCACAACACCTACGAGTGCGGCGAAGAGCCCGCGGGCATGAGCTGGATGCAGTTTCACGCACGCTATTACGTCGTCGCGCTGTTCTTCGTCCTCTTCGACGTCGAGGCCGCCTTCTTCTTTCCGTGGGCCACCGTCCTTCGGGAAGAGGGCACGTCGGCCTTCATCGCCGCGGTCACCTTCGCCGCGGTGCTGATGCTCGGCTGGCTCTATGCCGTGCGCAAGGAGGCGCTTGAGTGGCAATGACCGCCCGACACCTCCCCCTCGTCGATGAAGGCGCGCTCCCGTACGAGCACCCGCTCTACGAGACCCTCCTGTCCATTCCCGGGCTCTCCGTCGTGACGGCCCCGCTCGATGCACTCCTCACGTGGGGCACGAAGAACGCGCTGTGGGTCTTCCCCATGGCGACGAGCTGCTGCGGCATCGAACTCATGGCCGCCGCTGCAAGCCGCGTTGACCTCGATCGCATGGGCACCATCATTCGTGCGACGCCGCGCCAAGGCGACGTCATGGTGGTCGCAGGCACCATCACCGTGAAGATGGCCCCTCGCGTGAAGCTCCTCTGGGATCAGATGCCGGAGCCCAAGTGGTGCATCGCGATGGGCTCGTGCGCGATCAGCGGCGACTTCTACCGCGACCTCTACCCCGTCGTTCCCGGCGTCGACACGTTCATGCCCGTCGACGTCTACATCCCAGGGTGCCCGCCCAATCCGGAAGCGCTCATGCACGGACTTCTGCGCTTGCAGGAGAAGATCGGACTGCGTCGCGAGGGAAAGCTCACGCAGGCCGAGTACCGACCTGGGCTCCTCGATCTCACGAAGCCACGCGTGGGCCGCCTCGGAGACGTCACGCGCGACGCGGGACTCAGCGACGCGCAGCTTGAGGACGTGAGCGACATGACCCGTCGCGATCTGGCCGAGGAGAGCTCGGAAATCGTCCCGCGCGCGGAGCCTGTTCGTGAAGCCATCGCCTCGTCGTCGCAGGAGATCGAAGCGCTGCTGCGCGATGATTTCGGCGTCACGGAGTTTCCCAAAGATGCCGCGCCGCTCGTCTCGAGGGGCGACCATCGACGCCTCGCCCATCGCCTGCGCGCCCTCGGCTACGCGCAGCTCATCTACGTAGTTGCGACGCATTTTCCTGCCAAGAAGACCGACCCGGAACGCTTCGAGGTCGCCTACGCGCTTCGCTCGATAGGCCGGAAATCCACAGTCGTCGCGTGGCGGGTTGCCCTCGCGGCAGACGAAACCATCGCATCGATCGTCGGCGTCTTTGCAGGAGCCGACTGGCAAGAGCGCGAACAGTTCGACCTCGTCGGCGTTCGCTTCGAGGGGCATCCGGACCTGCGTCGGATCTTGCTTCCGGCCGACTGGAGCGGACATCCGCTTCGCAAAGACTATGCGGCCGACACGGCGCACCCGCCATGGAGATAACTGTGGAAGTTCAAAGCGCCACGCGCGGGTCTGTCGATCCGCACCTGTCCATTCATGCCTACGAGGCCGAAGGCGACCTCATGCTGCTCCACTTCGGACCGCAGCATCCGTCGACACACGGTGTATTCCGCATGGATCTTCACCTCGACGGTGAGACCATCGTCAAGGCCACGCCCTACATCGGCTACCTGCACCGCGGCGTGGAAAAACTCTGCGAAAAGCTCACGTATGTGCAGCAAACGCCCATCGTCGACAAGAACGACTACGTCGCGCCGATGACGAACGAGCAGGCGCTGAACATGGCGTTCGAGAAGCTGCTCAACATCGAGGTTCCGCGCCGCGCCCGTTACCTTCGCACCATCTTCGCCGAGCTCCAGCGCGTGGCCTCGCACCTCGTATGGCTCGCCGCGCAGAGCATCGATCTTGGCGGCGCACTCGGCGGAGGCTCCACGCTCTTCCTTCACTGCCTGCGCGAACGCGAGCTCATCATGGACCTCTTTGAGGAGGTTTCAGGCGCACGCTTTCACTACAATACGCATACCATAGGCGGTAATCGTCATGACCTGCCTGACGGCTGGAGTAAGCGCGCGCAAGCAGCGATTTCCCAGATCGAATCGCGTCTGAGCGAATACGAAGACCTCTCGCTCGGCAACCAAATCTTCGTCGATCGCATGAAGGGTGTCGGCGTCCTTTCGGCGGCCCTCGCCCTCGAACTCGGCATCAGCGGCCCGGTCCTTCGAGGCAGCGGCGTTGATCACGACCTGCGCCGAGACGCGCCGTACCACGCGTACGACGAGCTCGAGGTTCAGGTCGCCGTCGAGCAAGGAGGCGACTGCCTCGCACGCGCCAAGGTTCGTTTCCGCGAAATTCGCGAGAGCCTGCGCCTCGCGCGCGTGGCCATCGACGGCATTCCCGAAGGGCCCATCTGCAGCTTCAAACCGACCCGTCAGCCCACGCAAGTGAAGCTCACCGGCGGCCAAGCGTACGCGGCACTCGAGTCTCCGCGTGGCGAACTCGGCACGTTCGTCATTGCCGGAGGCGACACACCGACGAGTCCCTATCGTCTGAAAATTCGCGCACCAAGTCTCCATGCGCTCGCGGCCATTCCGTACATCGTACCGGGCGCGAACGTGAGCGATGCGGTGGCGATCTTGGGGTCCTTGGATCCGATCATGGGAGAGGTCGACCGATGAACGAGCTCGTGCACGGTGCTCTCTACGGCACGCTGATCGCGACGGCGATCCTGTCCACCATCGCCATGGGCATCTGGTTCGAGCGCAAGTTCGCCGGCCGCATGCAGCAGCGACTCGGACCGACCATCGTGGGTCCGGCGGGCCTCCTTCAGCCCTTCGCGGACATCATCAAGCTCCTCCAAAAGGAGGACATCGTTCCGCGCGATGCGGACCGTGGGCTCTTTGATCTCGCGCCGATCCTCGCGGTCGTGTGCTCGCTCGGCGTCGCCGCGGTCATCCCATTTTCGCCGTCGATCATCGCGTCTGACCTCGACGTCGGCGTGCTGTGGGTTCTCGGCATTGGCGGCCTCATGGTCATCCCAACGTTCGCCGCGGGCTGGGGCAGCAACAACAAGTTCGCACTCCTCGGGGCCATGCGTGCCATCGCGCAGTCGGTCTCTTACGGCGTCCCGCTCGTGCTCGCGGTCCTCGTGCCCGTCGTCCTTTCCGGGTCGCTGAGCATCTCGGGCATCGTCGCCTGGCAGGCGCAGCATCACTGGTTTGCCGTGTGGCCGATCGTCCCGGGGCTTCCCGCATTCGTGATCTTTTTCCTCGCGATGCTCGCCGAGTCGAACCGCATTCCCTTCGACATTCCCGAAGCGGAGAGCGAGCTCGTTGCAGGCATCACGACCGAATACACGGGCGCGAAATTCACGCTCTTCTACATGGCCGAATACGTGCACACGCTCGTGGGGTCTGCCCTCGGAGCCGCGCTCTTCTTCGGCGGCTGGGACGGCCCTTTCGCCCCGGGTCTGCACTGGATGGTCCTCAAGACCCTCACGCTTTTCGTGCTGATTTACTGGGTGCGCTGGTCGCTGCTCCGCTTCCGTGCCGATCAGCTCATGCGCCTTTGTTGGACGTGGCTTACGCCCATCGGCGTCGCGCTGCTCCTCGTGTCGGCGGCCTGGGTCACCTTCGGAGGAACGAACTGATGGGCTACTTCAACGACACGGCCAAAGCGTTGCGCACCACCATGGTCAACGCCTTCCGCGAACCGGTGACGCAGGAGTTTCCGCTCGTCATCCGCCCGCGTGCGGAGCGCTTTCGCGCGAGCTTCGCACTTCCCGACGACGAGCACGGCGAAGTGGCGTGCATCGGCTGCCTCGCATGCGAACGCATCTGCCCTTCTCGCGTCATCAAGATGAAGAGCGGCGGCAAGAAGGACTCGCCCGTCACGGGCAAGAAGCGCGCGTACATCGACGAGTTCGTCCTCGACCTCTCCGCGTGCATCGGCTGCGAGCTCTGCGTCCAGGTCTGCAACAGCGACGCCATCGTGATGGTGCGACAGCCCGAGGTGCCCGCGTTCGCGCGTGAAGACCTTGTGCTCGACATGGAGAAGCTCCGCGCGAACGCGAAGCTCAAGACCGCGTCGTGGGGCACAGGCACCCGTTTGCAAGAGATGCAAGAGCCTCCGAAGGCTGAAAAACCAGCGGTTGCGAAGGCCTCGCCTGCGACTGAAACCGCGCCCGCTCCGGCGCCGGCAAAGGAAACCGTCTGATGGAGTCGATCCCGTTCGGCCTCGCGGCTCTCGTCACGTTGTTCTCCGCGCTCCGCGTCGTGCGTTCGCCCAACTTGGTCCATGCGGCCTTGTGGCTTGGGCTTGCGCTCCTCGGTACCGCGGCCCTCTTCGCGGTCCTTGGGGCCTCGTTTCTCGCCGGCGTGCAGGTGCTTCTCTACATCGGCGGCGTCATGACGCTCACGCTCGTGGGCATCATGATCACGCGCCGCCACGACGGTCTCAACGTGCCCGCGGAGTCCATCGGCCACGTGCGCGCAGGCGTCGTGTCCGTCGCACTTTTCGCGGTACTCGCCTGGGCTATCAGTGCCACACCGGGCCTCGACGCGGCACCGCTTGGCCCCGATGCGACCACGCAGGACATCGGCCACGCGCTCGTCGGCACGCACGTCTTGGCCTTCGAGGTCGTGTCGATGCTGCTCTTGGCCGCCATGCTCGGCGCCATCGTCATCGCACGGCGCAAAGACCCCGCACCTCACGCCGTCACGCACCTGCACGTGCCCGCAACTGCTGTCCGCGAGGCCGCCGAATGACCCTCTCGTCTTGTCTCGTCCTCGCGAGCGCCCTCTTCTCGATCGGCATCTACGGCCTGCTCACCCGGCGTCAAGCCATCGCGGTGCTGCTCTCGGTCGAGCTGATGGCAAACGCTGCGAACCTGGTTTTTGCCTCGTTTGGTCACTTCCGAGGCGGCCCCACCGGGCAGACCTTTGCGCTCTTCGCTGTCGCACTCACGGTCGCCGAAGTCGCGGTCGGTCTCGCTCTCGTCATTCTTTTCTACCGCAGTCACGGCGACACCCAAGTCGACCTCGCTCGCGAGCTACGCCAATGACCCCTCCGCTCACCTACGCTGCCGTCGCCGTCTTCGCGCCCGTCGCAGCGGCCCTCGTGCTCGCCGTCCTCTACCCTCTTCGCAAGAAGGGCATGCCCGCGGCCGTGCTCACCATCGCGAGCTCCAGCGCCGCGTTCGTGTCGGCCGTGTTGCTCTTCATCGATCGCTTGCAAGGCGCGCCGCCCGAGCTCGCCACGGTGCCGTGGATCCAAAGCGGGTCGAAGGTGCTCGCCGACGTGGGCCTCCGTGTGGACGGCGCCTCTGCGTCGATGCTCGTGGTCGTGACCCTCGTCGCGTTGATGGTGCAGGTGTTTTCGCTCGGCTACATGCACGACGAAGAGCCGCCCGCCTTTGGCCGCTACTTCGCGTATCACGCGCTCTTTCTCTTCAGCATGAACGTGCTCGTGATCGCACCGAACCTGCTCCAGCTCTTCGCGGGCTGGGAGCTCGTCGGGGTCACGAGCTACTTGCTCATCGGCTTCTACTTCAAGAAGCCAAGCGCCGCGCGCGCCGCCGTGAAGGCGTTCTGGGTCACGAAGTTCGCGGACATGGGGCTGCTCTTCGGGCTCCTCGTGCTCTACGTCGCCTCGGGAAGTTTCGGCTGGGACGCGCACCTCGAGCCTGCAACGGCCACGCTCGTCACGCTGCTCTTCTTCTTCGCGGTGGTGGGCAAGTCCGCGCAGTTTCCGCTTCATGTTTGGCTGCCCGACGCGATGGAAGGCCCGACGCCAGTCTCCGCATTGCTTCACGCGGCCACGATGGTTGCAGCAGGCGTTTACCTGGTCGTTCGTGCCAATCCGCTTTTCGAACAGTCCGAGTTCACGCGCACCGTGATGCTCTACTTGGGCGCGGGCACAGCACTCTTCGCGGCGCTCCTCGCACTCGTGCAGACGGACATCAAAAAAGTCCTTGCATACTCCACGTGTTCGCAACTCGGCTACATGGTCTCCGCCCTCGGCGCGGGCTCCATGGTTGGCGGCTTCTGGCACCTGACGACGCACGCGTTCTTCAAGGCGCTTCTGTTTCTCGCCGCGGGAAGCGCCATCCACGCAGTCCACTCGAACGAGATCGGCGACATGGGTGGCCTCTTGAAGAAGATGCCGCTGACGGGAGGCGCGTTCATCATCGGATCCCTCGCGCTCGCGGGTTTCCCAGGGTTTTCAGGCTTCTTCTCGAAGGACATGGTCCTTGAGGCGGTGGAGCACGCCGGCAAGGTGCCCTTCGCGCTGCTCGTGGCGACCGCATTTTTGACTGCATTCTACATGGGTCGCGTCGTCTTCGTGGCCTTCTTCGGTGCGCCCTCCGCCCGGGCTGCGCACGCGCACGAGCCTCCTTGGTCCATGAGACTGCCCCTCGTCGTCCTCGCGACGCTGTCGGTTTTCGGCGGCGCCTTCACGACGCCGTTCGCGGCTCTCCAGGGCGAAGAGGTTCACTTCCACCTCACGGGCGGCGCGGCCCTCGCCTCGCTCTTCGGCTTCGCGGGCATCGGGCTCGCCTTCTTCACCTACGGCCGCGGCCCCCGTCACGAGGCTCCCGGCGCCGTGGCTTTTGTCGAGCGGATGTCGAACTCCCACGCGGTCAATCGCTTCTACGAAGTGCTCTTTCACCGGGTCGCCCTCGTCGTGTCGGACGCGCTCGCGTGGACCGATCGCTACATCGTCGACGGTCTCATCAACGCCGTCGGTTACGGCGCGCTCGAGGCAGGTCGCCGCGCACGACCCCTTCAAACCGGCCTCGTGCCCGATTACGTCCTCGCGGCGGTCATCGGCGTCCTCGGCCTCGCCTTCTGGTCGGCCTCGTCATGAACGAACACTTGCTCTCCATCATCGTGATGGCGCCAGCTCTTGCTGCGCTCGTCGTCATCCTTCTCCCTGCAACGGCGCGCCTAGCGATTCGGGTCGTGTCGCTCACAGGTGCAGCGATTTCCCTGGCCGGCAGCGTCATGGCGCTCGTCACCTACGACCGTGTCGCGAGCGGACACCAGCGCGTCGAAACGTATCCGATCCTTCCGAAGCTCGGCATCTCGCTGAGCTTCGCGCAGGACGGCTGGGGCGGTCCGCTTCTCGTGCTCACGGGCGTCATCATCTTCGCGGGCGTCCTCGCGAGCTGGACGCTGAAGACCCGTGACAAAGAGTACTTCTCGCTGCTGCTCATCCTCGTAGCGGGCGTTTTCGGAGTCTTCGTATCGCAGGATCTCCTGCTTTTCTTCTTGTTTTACGAAGTCGCCGTCTTGCCGATGTACCTGCTCATCGGCATCTGGGGTTCGAGTCACGAAGTCCCCGCAGACGGACCATTCAAGGCGGCCTGGACGCTCTTCAAGGTCGGCGACAAGGGCTACGCCGCGATGAAGCTCACGCTCATGCTTCTCGTCGGTTCGGCCGCGATCATGATCGCCATCTTCGCGCTCTACGTGAAGTCGGGAGCCACGAGCTTCGACCTCGAGCACCTCGCGCAGACGAAGTACGATCGCTCGCTTCAGATTTGGGTCTTCCCTCTCGTGTGGCTCGGCTTCGGCACGCTCTCCGGCGTCTTTCCGTTCCACACCTGGTCGCCCGACGGCCACGCTTCGGCGCCCACGGCGGTGTCAATGCTCCACGCCGGCGTGCTCATGAAGCTTGGCGCCTTCGGTGTCATGCGCATCGGCATGGTGCTCATGCCCGAGGGCACGCAGTTTTGGGTACCCGTCGTCGGCGCTGTCGCCGCGCTCAACGTGCTCTACGGCGCCATGTGCGCGATGAGCCAATCGGACCTCAAGTACATCGTCGCCTACAGCTCCGTGAGCCACATGGGCATCGTCATGCTCGGCGCGGCCACGCTCACGCCCGAAGGCTGGAACGGTGCCGTGTTTCAGATGGTCGCACACGGCGTGATGACCGGGCTCTTCTTCGCCCTCGTCGGTATTGTGTATGACCGTTCGCATACGCGCTCCGTACCGCAAATGGGCGGTTTCGCCACCGTGATGCCCGGAGTCGCCGCGTTCTTCACGCTCGCGTGCCTCTCGTCGCTCGGGCTCCCGGGCACCGCGGGGTTCGTCTCCGAGTTCGTCGTGTTCCTCGGCGCCTTCAGCAAGGGCCACTACGTCTGGGCGACCGCGGGCATTCTCGGTGCCTTCGTGACCGCCATCTACGTGCTCCGCGCCACGCGCGCGATCTTCTGGGGCGAAGGCCCTAACCGCGACTTTCACGAGCTCACCGACGCCCGCACCACCGAGTGGGGCGCGCTCGTCATCCTCGGCACCGGCCTCGTGATTCTCGGCATGTGGCCGCGCGTCATCTTCGATCACATCGACGCGGGCAGCGCGCTTTACCTCGCCAAGGCGCTCGCCTCGAACACGGTCGCCATCTTTGGAGGTGTCCAGTGAACGACCTTCGCATCCTCTGGCTCCCCATCGCCGTCACGGCCCTCGCCGTCCTCGGCCTCTTCGTCGAGAGCCTCACGGTTCCCGCACAAAAACCTGGCCGTTCCGTCGTCGGCACGCTCTCCCTCGTCGGGCTTCTGGCCGTTCTCGCGGCGTCCTTCTTCGTCGATGCGAGCGGCACGGCAGCCCGCGGCGCGTACGAATCTTCCGCGTGGACCCTGTTCCTCCAGCGGCTCTTTCTCGCGGCAGGCATTCTCGGCGTGCTCGGCGCGCAGGGAGACGTCGAAGCGCACACCCCGCGACGCCAGGGCGAATATTTCCTCACGTTGCTCTTCAGCCTCGTGGGCATGGTGGTGCTTCCGGGTGCGCGCGACCTGGTGCTCCTCGTCGTCGCCTTCGAACTCATGGGAATGCCGCTTTACGTGCTCGCGGCCTACGCAAAAACCGACATCGCGAACGAGCCAAAAACCCGCGCAAGCGAAGCGTCGATCAAGCTGTACCTGGTCGGAGCCACGAGCACCGCGGTGTCACTCTTTGGCCTGGCTCTCGTCACGGGCCTTGCAGGAACAACCCGCCTTTCGGAGCTTTCCGCCACACCAATGAGCCCGCTCTTCGGCGTGGCCATGGCCTTTGTGCTCGCGGGCCTCGGCTATAAAATCGGCATGGTGCCTTTCCACATGTGGGTGCCCGACACGTACCAAGGCGCCCGCGCACCGTTCATCGCGTTTCTGTCGGTCGCACCAAAGGCCGCGGGCATTGCCGCTCTCGCGCAGATCTTCCTCTTCGGTCTCGCTGCGCACAAAAGCCACTGGCTCCCGGGCCTTGCAAACCTCGCGCTCCTCTCGATGGTCGTGGGCAACGTCCTCGCGCTTCCGCAGACCGATCTCCGCCGCCTGCTCGGCTATTCGGGCATCGCGCAAATGGGTTATTTGCTCGTTGGCGTTGCCAGCAACGACACCTTCAGCCTCGGAATGGTCCTCTTTTTCCTCACGGCGTACCTGTTCACGAACCTTGGAGCATTCCTGGTGCTCCACGCGGTCGCCGAGGCGGGTGGGGGCTTCGGGTTCGACTCCGTCGCGGGCCTTGCGAAACGTTCACCGGGGCTGGC
The DNA here is from genome assembly GCA_903870415.1 of uncultured delta proteobacterium. Classification (GTDB taxonomy): domain Bacteria; phylum Myxococcota_A; class Polyangia; order Polyangiales; family Polyangiaceae; genus CAIQDA01. The sequence continues at coordinate 8,656 of CAIQDA010000292.1, read as the reverse complement.
GCTCGCGCTGCTCTGCTTTGTCCTTTCGCTCGCGGGCATCCCGTTTGTCGTGGGCTTCTGGGCGAAGCTCTTCGTGCTCCTCGCGGCGTGGCAAGCGGGACTCCACGCGCTCGTCATCGCGGCCATCACGGTCGCCGTCATGGGCCTTTTCTACTACCTCCGCATGCTTCACGCGGCGTACATGACCCCGAGCGACTTGCCTACTCCCGCCATGGACAGGTCCCTTGGAGCCGCCATCGCGATCTGCTTCGCCGCGGTCGTGGGCCTCGGTCTCTGGCCGGGCCCCCTCGTCGAAAGTGCAGGCCGTGCCGCAAGCGCTCTCGTTCGGTCACCTGCTGCGGATACGGCTCACCTTCACCCGTAACCTGCCTATCAAGCGCCACGCACAACGCATCGGCGTGGCGCTTGACCCACGCGCGAAAAAGCCGAAGCCCTGTCATGGGGCCTCGGCTTTCTTTTAACACGTGCCTTCGACGAGAAACTTCAGCCGCCGAAGTGAACGCCCGGCGGAACAGCGTCGTCGTTGAGCAACTCTTCACCCAAAAACGTCAGCTCTTCATTCGCCATGTGTTCGCGCATTTGCATGGTGAGGCGCTCGACGGCGAGGACAGCCGTACCCACATCGGCGGTTGTTCCTGCGGCATGCACGGCCGCGGACAGTTCCTCGTGCTCCTGAAGGTGCTCTTCGAGCATGACCTCGGTGCGCACGGCACCCCACGCATCAAGCTTGGGAACAATCTCGCGCAAGAGCTCCTCTTCGTGGGCGTTGTGCGCCGCGATTGCCGTCGAAAGACGACCCAGCGCGGCGTGCAGTTCGTCGCGCGCGGGCACTCCGCGGCGACAGCGCTCCACAGCAACAATCGCGTCGCACAAAATGGCGCGGATGGCCGCATGCTCGTCGAGAAGCGCGATTCGAATTTCACGCAGATTCATGATGCCCTCTCCTAAGTGGTGCACGCCGCGTGCAAACTCACGCCATCGTCACTGCATGACCGGCTCGTCTTCGAACGCGCGCCCGTCGACCATCGGCTCAGGAGGAAGCTTCGCAAACTCTTGCTCCACGTAATCGACGTGCAACGTTTCCTCCTCAACGAGCGTCGCAAAAACATCGCGCACGCGTTCGTCGGTCACCACCTCGAGAGCCGCGGCAAAAAATGCTCGTGCCTTTTTCTCCGCCCGCAGCACAGTCTCCAGCGCCTCGCGATGGGACATGAAGGCGCGCACATCATCGAATTCGGGCGCCTCCACGTCGAAGATCATCGCGCGGGTCACGACCATGGGCTCGTGCCCAAAAAGCATCGTGCGCGCGGAAGCTATTTCATCTTCGTGCGTGGCCTCGAGCGCGATCATCTTCCGAAAGAACGCCGCGGCTTCGGGCGTGTGATGGACTTCCATCTGGTGCGCGAGCTCCTCGTAGCGCTCCTTCGCCTCTTGCTCCACAAGGGTCGCCAAATCGAGCACATCACGCAGGTTCGCGTTTGAGAAATCGAACGAGGGAACTTTGCCCAAGATCGTCGTCGTCTTCACTTCTGCACCAAGGTGTCAAAGATTCGCTCACGGGGCGTCGCCTTGCTTACAAGGGATTGCTGGCGCTCGACGATGAGCCGATCGAGCGACGGCGGCGGGTTCGGGTCTTTGTAGAATACACCCGTGTAGAGTTCGGTTCCGTAAGCCTGAGCGAGATCCATCGCGGCAAGACGGCTCGTCGAATCGTGCCCAAGCGCCGCCAGCGACTTCATGTGCGCCTTATGGTCTCTCGCCTGCTGGTCGTCCTCGCCGAAAGTCACGCAGGGAGACTGCACATTGACGAACGAAAAGCCGGGAAAGCGAATGGCCTCTTCGATAATCGCCGCGAGACCCGCCATGTCCGACGGGGTTCCTTGCGCCACGAACCCGGCACCATATGCGAGCGTATAGAGCAGTGGATTTACAGGGTTCTCGAAGCTTCCGTACTCGCTCGTCACGGTCTTTAGCCCGCGCGGAGAGGTGGGAGAAAGCTGGCCCTTCGTGAGTCCATAAATCTGGTTGTCCATCACGATGTACGTGATGTCGGCGTTGCGGCGAATGGCATGGGGCACGTGGCCACCGCCAATGGAGAATCCGTCGCCGTCACCGCCCGCCACGAGGACGAGCAGGTCGGGTTTCGCCAGCTTAATGCCCTGAGCGATAGGCAGCGCGCGGCCATGGACGCTGTTGAAGCCATAGGCCGTCGTGTACCCAGGGATACGGCTCGAGCAACCGATGCCGCTCACGAAGGCAATCTCGTGCGGCGGCCGATTGATGGCGGCAAGCGCGCGGTAAATACCTTGGAGCACACCGAAGTCGCCGCAGCCTGGACACCAGATGGGCTTGAGGTCGCTCTTGTAATCTTTGGCTTGGAACGTAGGCAGGGAGGTCGTCACAGGGTCAATCCTCCGAAGGAGTTTTCCGTGGTGGCAGAGGAGCGATTCAGCTTCAGCGCCTGGGCGTGAAGCTCAGCGAGCACCTCCTTGGGCTGAATCGGGTTGGCACCGTTGCGCGCATACGAGGTGACTGTCGCAGGCACGTCCGTGAACATGCGCATCAGGCGGTAGAGTTGCCCCTGGTGCGAAAGCTCGACAACGAGGCCGGCCTTCACGCCAACAAAAAACTCACGGTAAATGTCCTCGGCGATCGGGTACAGCAGCCACGGGACAAGAAGCTTCACGTCGAGGCCGTCGGCTTGGGCGCGGTCACGGGCCTCGCGGCACACGCCGGCGATGGAGCCCCATGCGACGAGCGCGAGCGGGGCCGTCAGTGAGCCTTCGATGTGGAAAAGATCGCGACGATGCTTGAGAGGATCGAGCTTGTCGAAGCGCTTGGCGTTCATCGCCGCGTGGACCTTGCCGCTTCCAGTTGGGTTCGCCTTCTCGTTGTGCTCGATGCCCGCGCCCTGGTAATTGCCGCCCTTCATGCCGGGGTGGCTCATGGGGCTGATGCCGTCGCCGGTCAGCTTGAAGCGGGCGTAGTTCGTGAGTTCCGTGTCGGTCGGCACCAGGCGCGACTCGATGGTGAAGCGCGCCGGATCGATGCGATCGACGGTCTCCTTGCGCTGCGCGACTTCCTGGTCCGAGAGAACGATGACAGGGGTCTGGTAACGCTCGGCGATGTTAAACGCCTCGATGGTCACGTCGGGTGTGTCGGCGACGCTCGTGGGCGCAAGGACCGGGCGCAGCACATCGCCATGGGCGGAGAATGCCGCGGCGAAAAGGTCCGACTGCTCGGGCTTTGTGGGCAGGCCGGTGCTCGGACCGCCGCGCTGCACGTTGACCACAACAAGAGGCAGCTCCGCGATGCTCGCGAGGCCCATGAGTTCGGTCTTGAGGGACAAACCCGGGCCGCTCGTGGCGGTCATGGACTTCTTGCCGGCGAACGACGCGCCGATCGCTGCGCCGATGCCTGCGATTTCGTCCTCCGCCTGGATGACCGCGCCGCCGTACTTCCACACTTCGCGGGTGAAGTACTGCATGATCTCGGTCGACGGGGTGATCGGATAACCGCCAAAGAATTCGCAACCCGCGAAAATAGCGGCGGCCGCGCACATGTCGTTTCCATCGGTCAGAATCTTTGGACCGCTCGACGGATCGGGCGCGTCCATGACACTCGGCGTGGCCAACGGATGCTCTGCGGCGAACTGTTCACCGAGAATAAACGCACGCTCGTTTGCAGCAACGAGTTCGGCGCCCTTCTTGGCGAATTTCTTTTCGAGGCCGCGCAGGATCGACTTTCGAGCAATCCCGAACCAGCCGGCGATGAGCCCGAGGACCACGGTATTTTTAGCCTTGTCCGTGCCTGCCGCACTTTTGGCCATTTCGCCGATGGGGACGGCGAAGACCTGTCTCAACGACACTCCGCCGAGCGGGATCGCGTCCGGCGCGAGCCCCGTCTTCGTGTCGTAAATGACGACAGTATTTTCCCCGACCGGAAGTTCCGCGCCGAACTTGAGGAAATCCTCCCAGTTCAACGCAACAGCCACGTCGAGAGCACCGCCTGGATTGTGCAGGCGCCGCGTGGAAAGTCGCACGCGACACGAAGACTCACCGCCACGAACCTGAGAGCCGAAGCTCTTGGTCATAAGCGCGTGGTAGCCTTCATAGGCGGCGGCTGCGATGAGCGATTCGCCGGCGGAGACGATACCATCGCCCCCCGAGCCGGCCATGCCGATGACGAGATCATCCATTGTAGGAAGTCGAAAAGCAAGTCTCGGGCCGTAGCCGTCACGAGCGCGAATGGGCACAAAATGCTGCAATTCGCACGGGGAACCGACGCTCGCTTTTCGTGTCGTCGCAGACTCTGCGCCGGCCCATCCGCTCGCCGTTACCCGAGGCTAAGTTCCTTGCGCCAGTTCGGCTTCACGTCGAGCCGGTACCCGGCCGCCTGAACCGCATGAGCGAAAACGGTAAGTTCCGGCATCGTGGCGATACCGAAGATTCCTCCCCGGCTCACGTCGTGCCCATCGATGAAGAGGTTTTCGCCTGGGGGTACGAAGGCAATAATCGGCAAACACTCGGCGAGGGGCTTTGCGAGTCCGCCGGGGTTTCCGACTTCATCGCTGTGGTGAAGCTGAGCGCCGGGGTTTCCGAAAATGGGCTGGAGGATGGCGTTGAGCTGCGCGCGAACTTCGTTGATTCGCGGTGTCACATTTCCGCTGTTCGAATGCTGGAGACGAGCGAGGTCCGGCCACGCTTGGGGGTTCATTCCAAGTTGCCGTTCGTCTTTGCCGAACAGGCGGCCAGGGGCTCCGTTGAAGTTCCTGCCGAGGGACGCGTAGCCGGGCGCCAGGTCGAAGTCTCCCGCCAGAGGCCACACGGCGAAAAGGTCGTAGTCGCCGGTGACGCAGCCCTTTACGCCAGCGTCTTCCGTGCCTGGATTGGCAAGGCCCATGATGGGGTCGTGCTCCTGCCCTTCCGCATCGGTGAAGACGACCTTGTCGACGCCGTGCGGGTATTCTTGCTCAAAGGGCGCGTTCGCGTCGGGGCGAACGAAGAGGCCGTACTGCTCGCCGTCCGGGAGAACCCCGTAGAGCGGCACAAGGCCGCTACGAACGATGTCTTGTTGCGTGATGCGCAGGAGGCGCCAGGGCAGCGTCACGAGGTCTTTCTCTTGAGCAACCACGCCACGCTTCGCCGACGAGTGAACGCTCACGCCAACGCGCATGGGTCGGCCACTGCCGCTCTGGGACACGGTGGACCCGTCCAGAAAACCATTGTCGACAAGCCATCGGACGCGCCCCTCGGAGATGACGATCGGCCGTGCTTTCGCGGCCCATTCGGTCGTTTGAGTCTGCCCGTCGATTACGGCATATCGCGCCTCAATGGCTACGCCGCCGCCAAGGTTCGTCACGCGACCCTCGATCGCATGTTCGGTCTGCTCGCGATTGAACTTTTCCTTCTCGCGACCGGACTTGTTGAGGCGAGGGTCCATGCAGACAAAACCCGCCATCGGGCCCCAGTTGCATGACTTGGTATCGATACGAAAGCCCTTCATGCCGAAGCCGTCTTCGATGAGCCCCATGCATTGAATTCCGACGTCGCGGAACATGATGACTTCTTGGCGAACTTCGGCGAACCGCAAGAACGCTTCGCAATGAAGCTGCGGAAAGCCCACGAGATGCGATGGCCCGGTGCGTTGGTCGCGTCCGTTTGAAAATTCCATATGACCCCGTCACGCTCCGCCGTCGTTTTGATGCGTCCGTCGCGAAGGAGGTTTGCAGCGAGCGAGGTTCGCCGCAAGCATTTCGTTTCGCGCCCCGGCGAACGCTCGAGCTGAATCCGCCGGGGATTACAGGCCCTCGGTCGACTGGCGCTGGACAATCTCTTCGAGGTCGGCGCCCACATGCCCGTAACGCCGCGCAAGCTCCGCAAACGTCGCGTTGTCTTGGAGATGCGCGACGAAAGAGAGCGCGTACGGCGTTCCTCGGAGCCCCGCCAGACGTCGATCGAAAAAAGGCGTCCCTCGCGCGATGGCCTGCGACGCCGAAACAAGGGCATTCGTTGCGATGTACGCATCGTGAAGCGCCAGAAAAATGGGCGCTTCGTTCATGAGACTCGGCGCGCCTGTCTCGACGAGCTGAGCGGCGCGCGTGGCGAGTTCGAGCGCGTGGTCGCCGCGACCTTGAGACAACTCCGCCGCCGCCAGACGCCCAAGAGCCACCGGCAAAAGGTCGAGCATTTGCGTGTGTTCGTAACCCGACACCGCCGCGCGCAGGAGCTTCTCGGCAAGTGCCGCGCCATAGCCCTCACCGGTTCGGAGGTGCTCGAGTGCGCGGTAATAGACGAGTCCCAACGACCCGCGATCGCTCGGCAGCCAAGCCCCCGCGGCCACGTCGTCGAGACGCGCGCGTTCTTCCGCGAGCAACGTGTCGGCCCGCGGGTCCGAGCCGAAGGTGCTCGTCCAACACAGGAGCACCATGCGTCCGTGGCGTTCGCCGCCCGTGGCGCCGATGGCGTTTGCGAGCCCCACCCCGGCGTCGATCGACTGCCTTGCCTCCAAGGCGGCGCCAAGGGTCGTGAGAGCGAAGCCCACGTTGATGGAGAGCATCGCCTCGCGCGTCTTCAGGTTTGCAGCGGCCGCTGCACTGACCGCCGCGCGCCTCGCTTCGAGAGCTGCCACGGGGGCTCCACGGGCCTGGTGAACGACCGCGAGCGCCTGCCAACCATCCACAGCCGCGCCCGCGAATCCGCCGCCGCGCGCCGCCGCGAGAAGGTGTCCGGCCACCCGTTCCGCATCGTCGTAATTGCCCGAGAACGCATGACGCGTGGCGAGCGCAGCGGCGAGGCGCACCTCTTCGTCAACGAGGCCCAACATTTCCGCTTCGCGGCGCAAGACTTCGAGTTCCCCGACGACGGACTCGCCGCCCCCCGAGGCGTCGGCGTAACGAGCACGCGAGCTTCGAGCACGAAGGCGACTCGGGTCGTCGTGCGCATTGTCGATGAGCGCCTGCACCGCGGTGTGACGGTCTGCCGCGCGCGCATCAAGACGGGACCACGCCTCGTCGAGCACGAGTGCCGCGGAGAAGGCTTCCTCGCGCGTGGCCGCATGCGCCAGCGCCTTCTCGGCATAGTCGACCGACTGACGAAGGAGATTCGCCGCCAGCGCTCGACGTGCCGCGCGCTCCAAATATTGCGCCGCTTCGGCGAACTCGTTTCCGAGCTCAAGGTGACTGGCGACGATCGCATCGTCTTCGCCAACGGTCGCAAGCCAGCGACCCGCAAGCGCGTGCAATTCGCGACGACCCACGTCTGCAAGCGCTGCGTACGCAACCTCCTGCATCAGCGGATGGCGGAAAGTCCACTCGCGCAAACCCTCAAGATGAGAGTTCGACTGCTCCACCACGATGCCCGACGTCGCGAGTCGCTCGAGCACCCGTGCCGGGTCCGCAATACCGAGACCGCCTAGCCCCTGCTCCCATACGACGACGCCGTAAATACTCATGCAGAGTGCAGCTTCTCGCAAATCATCATCGAGCGCGTCGAGCTGCACTTGAAGCACCGCCTCGATCGTTGCCGCGCTCGTCGCATCACGCCCTTGGGACGCGAGCCGCGCAAGCTCCTCTGCAAAGAGCGGCAAGCCCGCAGCCTGGCCCGCGATCATGTCGCAGGTGGCTTCGTCAACGTCGGGGCGGTCGGCCAAGATCGCGCGAACCACGAGGCGAAGCGCTCGCACCGGGAGAGGCTCGAGCTCCAAGTGCAACGGCGCACCGTCCACAAATGCGCGAGAATGTTCTCCCCAAAACGCTGGCCGAATCGCCACGACGACGAAGAGCGGATGGCGCGACGCACGCGCGACAAGCTGCTCAAGCCACGCAAGACTCTCGACGTCGATCCACTGACCATCGTCGACGAAGAGCACCACGGGCCTCTCGCGCGCTTGATGAAGCACGAGGTCCATCATGGCGAGCCAAAGGGCCTCCCGAAGACCTTCCGTGCCCTGAGCGTCCAGTTCATCATTGGCCGCGAGCTTCACGAGGAGCCGGCGAAGCAGATCGTTGCGCTCCCCCAAATCATCGAGGACGCGATTCACCGTCGCGACGACCGCAACGCGCATGGCACCGCGGGGCACACCCGCTACTTCACGAATGAGCGGGGGCACGAGGGCGAGCGCTTGTTGCGCGGCGAGAGCGTCGCAACGAAGCGAGATGACCCGTGGAGCTTTTTCGTGACGCGCAAGTCGCGCGAGAAGCTCGTGCACGAGACGCGTCTTGCCCATGCCCGGAGGTCCGGTGACCGTCGCGACCGACGCACGCCCCTCGCTGGTTCGATCGAACGCGGCACGCAGGGCCTCGAGCTCGGCGTTGCGCCCAGTGAACGGGGTTTTGACCGCTCGCTCCGTCATGAAGCTCAAACTCTCACGCAAGCAAATTTGCCCGTCTTCGCGCGTACGCAAGTCGGCCTTGTCGCTCAACAGATCGGCGGTCGCCGCGTCGACGAGGACCTCCCGCGGTGACGCCAACGCCGCAAGGGTCGCCGCGCGATCGACCTCACTCGTCGCATGACGCTCGCGATCGATGCGCGCGCGCCCGGTCGCGATGCCGACCGCTGCACCAAGGCGCGCAAGACGGTGTCCGAGCTCCGCAGCTCGCGCCCACTCGTCGCCCGTTGCCTTGCGCAGACCGAGGTACGCGACCAGCGCGTCGGTC
>CAIQDA010000291.1 GCA_903870415.1 uncultured delta proteobacterium | reverse complement strand
GCGAGGCCGGCGAGCTCGGACTTGATGAGGTCCGGGCGGTCCTGCGCGTTTTCCGGGAAAGCGGCCGTTAAAGAAGGGACGTCTCGGGCGAAGAGCCAGAATGCCGCTAAATAAGGGCATTTGGAATCGAAAGGGTGTAAGCCGCTAAATAAGGGACTTATTTAGCGGCTTACAGCCTTTGATCAAGCAAAGGGACAGAATCCGGTGGTCTTGGCATGCAGTGGCTCGACGCCGTGCTCGTTCTGAACGGCGTGTACGACGTCGCCTGTGCGCTCTGCATTGTACGCGCGCCCGAGGAGCGGCTGGCGCGGCTGCACCTCGGCGTCTTCAAGCGGCGCGCGACGCGTGCGGCGAACCGGCTGCTTGCGTACTGGGTGTGCACCTACGGGATGGACCGCATAGTGGCGGGCGTGTGCAGCACCGGGGCGACGGACGCGATCGCTGCGCTCTCGTACCTCGTCGAGAGCGCGGCGTACGGCTACGAGGCGCGCGACGCGGCAGAAGTGCACCGCGCCAAGGCCGGCTTCGTGTGCCTGGCGTCGCTGGCGCTCGCGGGCGCGGTGGGATCGCGAGCAGCGTTGCGTGCAGCTTGTGCGTAGGATGGTTCGGAGAAACCTGCATCATCACGTGCAACTTGCGGTGGCGCTCCTGGCTCTGCCAGGCGGGCACGAGGTGCAGCATGTGCACGCACTCGTGGGACTTGCCGTCCTCCTTGCACTTTTCGCAGCAGAGCTCGATGCTGCGGGTCACAAAGAGCGGGCGGCCGGTGGCCGGGTCGTTCATCTTGATGAGGCGGGTGTAGAAGTTGATCTCGGAGGTAAGCGTGGAGATGGCGACCAGCGAGGCCGAGCCGACGCTGAGGATCGGCGCGACGGTCTCGTAGAAGAAGCCCTCGTCGCAGTACGCGGCCTCCTCGAGGATGAGGACGTCGCCGCCGGTGCCCTTGGTCGTGCCGATCTGCGCAAAAGCAAAAAGAGCGTCAGAAGCCGCAGGTTGTCGGCGGCGGCTCGTATATACGCGGCGACGTGGCCGTGCGGTTCAGATGCGCGCGCCTTGTCGATGCTAGGCGGCTACTACAGCGTCCTCGAACGGGCCGTGCCAGCTTCGGGGCGCAACGCCGCGCCGGAGGACATAGTCGATGTTGCGGACGAGCACGAGGACGTCGGCGCGGATTTTGGCGAGCGTCTTGCGGGCGAGGCAGGTCTCGAGCTCCGCGGCGTTGCGGCGCCTGCTGCGCGCGGTGCGCTCGACGAGCCAGTCTTCGACGAGCAGGCGCTGCTGCGCGAGGTCGAGGTTGAAGAAGGCGGCGAAGAGCTCGCGGCTGCGCAGGGCGGCGTTTTTCTCGGTGGAGGCCGGCGAGCGAAGCGCGAGCTGCTGGCGCGTGTGGAGGCGGGCGAGCTCGTGCATGTGGGTCCAGTAGTAGCGCTGCGTGCCGTTGAGGCCGCAGAACTCGGCGAAGCAGGCGTTTGCGTCAAAGGCCGGCGGGGTTCCGTGGCGGCTCTGCAGCTTGTGCTCGTGGCGCTTCCAGTTCACGAAGAAGACAAAGAGCGGTTTGTTGCGCGCGCCGGCGGAGCGGTGTTTTGGGAGCCCCGATTTCTTGCGCGGCGGGCGGGCCTCAGGCTCGAGTGGCGCGAGGTCGCGCTGCGCTTGCAGCAGGTCGCGTTGGCATGTTTCGACGAGGGCGGCGGTGATCTGGTCGCCGACATTGGGGCTGTCGTCGAGCGTATTGCCGGGCGGCTCGCCGTCGCTCTCGCTGTTCGAGGCGGAGCCGTCCGAGTGCACGGCGGGCGCCGAGGGCATCTCGGTGGGCGCGGCGTAGCTGCAAGCCGGCGCGCTCGCTTGGTCCGCGGGGACAAGCATGCACTTCTTGGGGGCGGGCATGCTCTGCGCATGGCGGGCGTGCGCGCCGCACTGAGTTGGTTGCATTTTTTTCTATGTTGCTTTTGCGGGCGTGTCTGGTGCGGCTATTTCGGGGAGACTCGCCGCGAGGTTCGCGCGTGGGGGTATATAAGTACGACGCCCGGGCGACATCGTAGTTAGCATGTCTTTTACATCGCACAAGTACACGGCGCTCGTGGCAAAGGGCCGCCACTTCTCCTCGGACGAGGCGGAGATCTCGCTCGGCTCGCAGGACAGCGCTGCGTCGCAGGACGCGTGTGCGTCGACGTCGAGCCAGAACGGCTCGGAGTACACGACCGCCAACAGCGTGTGGCTCGGCGAGAACAGCGGGGACACCGCGCGCGACTCGTCTGGGCGCGTCGGCGCGGGCGACTCGACGGAGCCCGAGAGCGCGTCGTCGCCGCAGCCGCTTGCTGCGGGTGTGGAGGTTGCGGCGGTCGTGGAGGTCGCCGTGGTCACGGCCAGGGCGACGGGCAAGGGCGGGAAGCGCCCGAAGACAGCGCGAGGCGCGCCAGGACGGTGTCGCGCCGGGTGCGGCGCTTGCGTGCGCGCGAAGGCGCCACCGCAGGCGCAGCCGTACTTCAAGGTAGAGCTTCTTCGTACGTCGAGTTAGAGCAGCTCATGTTTATTGCAATAAACACGCTCGCAACACGCCTCGCTCTTTTTCGCGCTAACTAGCCAGTCGAGGCGGCAAGAAGGCGGCGCGCAGGATGCGTCGACGGCGGCGCGCGGACGTGAAGCGCGGGCGCGACGCGCGGGG
>CAIQDA010000290.1 GCA_903870415.1 uncultured delta proteobacterium | reverse complement strand
TCGGCATGGCTTACGAGCACGCGGCGTACCGATGCGAGGGCGCGTGCGGCATCGCGCGACGCAAAGGCTGGAGCGTCGTCTTTGTCGAACGTTGGGCCCGACAACCCCACGGCGCACAGTTCGTTTTGTCCCGCGGCCGAGCGAGGGTCGATGACCCAGCGTGGAGAGCTTCCGCGCGGCAGAGAGGGTTCGCTCCCGATGCGGCACGCGATGGCATGGGTGACGCGGGCGGTGGCGTCGTCGCTGCGTCCCGTGCGTTGGGTCTCGACCGCGAGCACGCGCACGTTCGCGAGGACGGCCTCGCTTACGAACGTGGCCACGCTGTGGACCGATGCGCCGTCGTCAAAGTCGAGGCTTTGAATGCGCACGCCTTGGGCCTCCGCAAACTCACCGAGAGCGGCCGCCTGCGCGTTGCGAATCGCATCGCCGGGGTTCAAGGTTGGGCCGGAAAAACCCGTGCCGCAGCCTCGAATGGTGCGGCGCGTCCACTCGGGACTCTCGTCACGGGCCCCAGGTCCGAGCAACGACGGCGGCGCGACGAACGACGCGGCGGGTGGCGAAACGGGACGACCCGTGCAGCCCAGCGTGAACACCGCGAAGGCGGCGGAGGCGTGCGAGAGGCGAGCGAACAGCATACGCGACATGGTTGGCAGGTACGGTAGCGCGCTTTCACGACGGACGCGTCGTCCGCCGAGAGACTTGCGTAGCGGACGTAGGCGAGTCAAGCGCCGGCTCAATCGACGTAGAGCGTGAGGCGAGCGATGAGCGTTCGCGGCCATCCGGGGGCGAAGTGAATTCCGGTGACGGGAGCGGGCTCATACGAAAGCCGTGAGGTCGTTGCAAACTGCACCTCACGCCATGAGGCGTCCGCCACGTTCTGCACATCAAGGGCCGCTTCAACAAAGCGATAGCGGGCACCGAGGTTCGCATCGAGCACGGTGAACCCGTCGGCCATGATCGACGCATCCGGCGTCGCCGCACGTTCCCCCAGGTGTTTCACCCGCAGCGCAGCGAACGGGGTCCACGAGCCGAACGTGGGACGCGCGCCGAATCCCGCCGTAAACGTCTTCGTGGGTGCGAGCGCAACGAGGTCTCCTGTATCTGCAGGATGCATGTAACGAGCGTCGGTCAGTGTCAGGTCCGCGTCGGCGAAGAACACGTTCGACACGGCCACGCGCGCTCCTGCCTCCACGCCGAGGCGTCGGGTCGAACTTGCGGGCGCACTCGTTCCCTCGTCGCCTTTCCACACTTGCTCCGACGCGAGATCGAGCACGAACGCCGCACCGTGAAGCGAGAGCCACGCGAACGGTTTCGAACGCATCCCCACTTCCGCGCCCCACGCCGGCGTCATCAGAGAAGCCGCGTCTTGCCGAAGCATCGCGCCACGGGCGTCGTTCGAATGAAAGCCACGACCGCCGTTGAGAAAAAGCGAAGTGTCGCCCGAGAGCGCGGCGATGACGCTGAGTTTGGGGAGGAGCAACGATGCGTCGCGGCCCCAGGAGAGCGAAGTCGCGCCGTTCGCGTTCAAGCGATCGTCCACGAGGGCGTCAAAACGCTGCATTCGAAGGCCGGAAACGATGCGGACCGAGCCAGTCACGTGCGCATCCAATTCGATAAACGCCGCCGTGGAGAGCTCGTGGATGGTGCTCCGCGAACGAGCATCGAGGCGCACTCGGTTCCGATCGTCGTGCCAAAGCTCGGCGTCGATCGTGTCTCGGCGAAAATCAATTCCCGCACGGCCCAGCAACAACGCGTCGAACGCATGCCAGTGAGTCGCGCCCTCGACCGATGAGCCAAAAAACGTTCGAGAGTCCGTCTGCTCGATCGCGTCGCCATTCGCGCGGTCGTCACGGGCAAAGGTGAAGTCCGAGTGGAGCCGAAAGTCAGAAGCGACGGCGTAGGCGAGCGCTTTCACCCGAACGTCGGCGTCTGAATATGTGTAGACCGCACTTAAAGACGAGCGGCTCGTCTTCCCGCCCTCGGACGGATCAACAAAGCCAAAGCGATCGATGCAAGGTTGCCCGTAGGCGCTCGGAGCCAGGTTGCTCGCGTCGCTTTCCCCGCACACGGCGCGAAGCGGAAGTTGACCGGAGGCTCGCCACGAAGACCCGTAATGCATCGCCGTGACGGCCAGCGAACTCGCAGAGGAAAGCGTGTAGGTCGCCTTCGCGTAGAGGTTCGCACGCCCGAGGTTTTCGCCGAGCTGAAAGGGCCCGTCTTGGCTAACCGCCTCGCCGGCAAGCACCATGTGCCATGCGTCGCTCAGGTTCGGTGAGGCGACAACGAGGCCGCGCCGGAAGCCGAACGAGCCCGTCGTCACTTGCGCCAAGCTCTCTCCGTACGTCTCGGCGAGGCGAAGGTTGACCGCACCCGCCGTCGCGAAGTCCCCGAGGTCCGCGTAGTACGGGCCCTTTGATGCCTCGATTCCGACGACGAGCTCCGGGATGATGAAGTGCAGGTCCGCGAAGCCCTGACCGTGCGCATGGCTGACGAGGTTCACCGGTACGCCGTCCGCGTAGAACGCCACGTCGGTTCCGTGGTCGGCGTCGAAGCCGCGGAGAAAGTATTGATTCGCTTTGCCGCCGCCCGAGTGCTGCACGGCGAAGAGGCCCGGCACCGCTTCGACCAGGTCACCGGGGCGAAGGCGTGGGCGAAGTTCGAGTTCGCGGCGACCGACCACGAGGCGAGATGCCGCGTCAACACCGCGCTTCTCTCCGCGAACTTCCACGAGTTCCGCGTGCGCGAGGTCACGGGGCTCCGCGGGATCATCGGCGGGCACAATCACAGGATCGGGAGCTGTCGCCTCGTCGTGTGCGGCGGCGAGGCGCGGGGCCGCCAGGAACAAAACAAGTGTACAATACACAAAAGCTGGGCGCATCGGATCCTCGCGGAGGAGCGGCCTGGGGCGCGCTGCGATCACGAGCGACCTACGGACCGAGGTCCGCCATCGAGTCGCCAAAGTGGCTTGAGCCTTGGCCGCATAGAGCGAGCGACGGACGGCGTCAAGAAGCATCCGCCCCGGCGCGTTTTAGGGACGCGAGCGCAATCCGGTCGGCGGGTACGTCGGCTCTTGCGACGGTTCCGCGAGGCAACTTCGACTTCCGTTCGTGCCGAGAAGGTCGCCGAGGACCCTGGTCGCGTCCGTGCCGAGCCCCTCGCCAAAGCCCAGGTCCACCGCGTTGATGATGTTCAGGTAACACGGTGAGGTGGGCACATCGACGGCCTTTCCCTCGTCACGCCACCAGTAGTGCAGCCGATGCACAGTCCACAAATAGCCGTAGGCATACGCGGTCGGTCCGCTTCGCCACGATGCGACTCGAGCAAGCGGCACGCGGTAGTGTGCCTCGCGACGCGCGACGACGATCGCCGCGTCATCGAGCGCCTTGCGCGCCTCCGCCAAGCGCGCCAATCGAGCAGGGTTGGAACCGAAGACGGAATAGGCCGCGACGTAGTCGTAGAGGCCAAACAGTTGCTTGGCGCGAAGCGCGGTGATCCGGGCCGAGTCCGCAAGTTCGTCCACGAGCGGCTTGCCAGGCCCAACGACGCGCGCGTCGATCGCTTCAATTTGGGACGCGAGCGTGTCGAAGGTGACGGTCATCGACGAGAGGAGCGCCTTGACCTTTGGGTCGTACGCCGGCCCGCCATGGATCGGATTGCGCATGTCCACGAGGCCAAGTTTATCGGGCTGTGTCATGGGCACGCTCGCGGTCGCGGAGCTTCCGGTTTTGCTCACGTCGTCCCAGGTATCCCAGCCTTCCATGTAGCCTTGGCCGGTGAGCATGGATTCGTTTGGCGCGTTTCCGGCCACCTCTCCGGCGATGAGTAGACCGTGCTCGGCGGCGGCGACGCGATCGAGCCAGTCCACAATGGCGGCGCTCTCGCTGCCGAGGGGCGCGAGAACATCCGTGAGGAGTGCACGGAATGCCGCTCGGTCATCGGCGAGCTCGAGGTGCGGATCAAACGCAGCGCGAGCCGCGACCACGTCGTTCAGCCAGTACGCCCATTCCCACCCGCTCGAAAACACGAGCTGCCCGTCCATGCGTTGCCCGGGATTTCCAAAGCGTTGCCCGTCTTCGTCGCCCGCCAAAAGCCGCAAGTCGTGGAGACGTCGCTCGGCGTAAACGGGCAGAAAAAGCGGCACATCGACGTCGAAACTCACCCAATACGCGCTCTCCGGATACCAGCGCACCGGTCGCTTGCCGACTTGCCAATGGAGGAATCTCCGAATCGGTTCGAAGGACCCGTTGCCGTAGGTCGGAGCCGCGT
Organism: uncultured delta proteobacterium; assembly: GCA_903870415.1. Taxonomy (GTDB): domain Bacteria; phylum Myxococcota_A; class Polyangia; order Polyangiales; family Polyangiaceae; genus CAIQDA01. Next base: position 8,843 of record CAIQDA010000290.1, on the reverse strand, counting down.
CGTCGAGTCCGTAATGCTGGACCGTGTGAGGCAGAACTCCGAGGCGCGGATCGGCGAAGTGAGGAAGAAAGTTGAAGTTGAGCGGCGTGCCCGTGCGCGGGTCTGTGTATCCTGCAGCCGTTTGTCCCGTCGAGGCGTGGACCTTCACGAACACCGGAACGCCGTGAACGTCGGTGGCCTGCTTCACGAGTTCGTTGAGCCACGCGAGCATCGCTCCTGCGTCCGGCGACGTGAACTCGCTCGTACCCGATTCGGTTCCAAGCACGTCGAACGGAGCCTGAAGCACCTCGTCCACGCGGTTTCGCAGCTCAGCGAGCTCCGCGGTGCGATCGCCCGTGGTGCGCACGAGGCGGAACGCATGCTGTTGTCCGAAGGCGACCGGGACGTCGAGCGCGGCGGCGAGTCCACGATCGTGCGCGTGTTCGACGAGAAGTTTTAGCCGCGCGAAGCGAGCCGGTGAGTCCGCGAAGTCCTTCCACGAGTCGGCGTAGAGCAGGAACCACTCGACCTCGTTCTCGCCATTGGCGACGGCCCACTCAAGGAAGCGGTCCCATTCGGGGACCATTGCTGTGAACCCCGCTTCGTCGGCGCCGCCGCCGGGCCCCATGCCTTGGAGCAGGTCGGTGAGTTCGAGCGGATGCTGCGTGTGCAGGTGAATCGCGCGGTCTGCCCAGCGAGGGGAATGCGACCGATCGAGGGACGCGGGAATGGTGAGAGCGACCGGGACGAGCGGCTCGAGCGGGTGGAGAAAACCGAAACCAAGCGCCTCAAGAAGCATGTAGGCTGCATGGTTCGTTCCGAGGTTCCCATGGGCGCGCGCGGCCGCACGGTTTCCTCGTGCAACCAGGGCACGTCCCTCGCCAAGAGGTTGCCCGCGCAACGCGACACCTTCGGGGCCAAGCGCGGCGAGTTCCCGTGCTGGAATGACTCGTTCGGCCAGCGCCGTGGCACCAAACGCCAGCGTGAGGCCGCCGGTACCGAGCGGTTCGTCGTCGTTCGCCGCAGACAGAATGCGCGGCGACACGCCAAGAACCGCGGTGAGGTGTTCGCGCACGCGCGCGGCCACGGCGGGGGAGACGTCGTCACCAAAGCTGACGCTCACACCCGTGTAGAGTGCACGAGCATCGGCAGGCGTGGTCGCGTCCGTAGCGCCGGCATCGAACGCGGGCTCGGCCGTTGTCGTTCCCGACCCGCCGCAATGGGCTGCGAGGAGTGCGGAAGCTGCAACGAAAAACCATGCGCCCGAGCGCACAAACGACAGGTCACGCATGATGCGAGTCTATCGATGCCACAAGGTCGTGCGATGCCATTTCCGACGTGTCACGAGGTCGTTACAGATACGTGTGATCTGCAAGTATGAGGAGGCGAGGTCAGCGCGGCGGATCGACCGGGGCCGCGGTGGTGACGCCGGCTCCCGCGAACCCGCCGGAGAGGACGCTCGTTTGGTCCGCGACGACGCACGCTTTCGCCGTCGTGTTGCTGATGCGCGTGATGAGGGAACCTCGGGAAAAGCCAAAGATCTCGCCCTTGTACGCGGTGATGCCGAACATGCGGCCAAAGCTCGCGGCGGGCAGTGACCCGCAGTTCGCGTTCGCGGTGATGCGTCCAAGGAGCCGCTTGGTGATGACGGTGCGCTGGCCGAACGCGAGCTTGGAGAGGTCAATCTCGATGAGCGAGTCGCTCGACGAGCAGTTCGACGACGATGGCGGGTTAGGGCAATCGCGCACGGTTCCAAACCCTACGGGGCTTCCGTTGTTGTCGAGGAACGCGAGATCGCCTGAGAGTTCCCAGGCTTTTCCGACGTTCGCCGACGGGTACGTTTGCCCGTTTGGGTCCCGCGATGGAACAGTGCCAAAGGTTCCGACGATGGTGAGCGCGCCGGTTTGGAGGTCGACCGCGTAGAGCTCGCCGTCGCTGTTGGCCACGATGAGCGTTTCGCTCGTTTGACCAAGGACGCCCGCAGGGGCGAAGGTTGCGCCATAGAACGCGACTGTGGACCCGGCGCCCGTGAGTGGAACGCCAGGGCCGCAGACGACGCGGGAACCGACGACGCGCACGTCGAGGAAGATGGTGTCTTTTCCGACAGCGACGATGCGCCCGGTCTTGTCGACGGCGATGTCGGTCATCGAGGTGACCAGGCCCGCATCGCGGCCCACGCAGTCGAAGTCACCGATGAGCTGAAGCGCGAGCTGCGGATCGTCGGCGTCGATCTTGTAAAGCGTCGTGTCGGTGTGCGCGTAAAAGTAGGTCTTCTCGGACGGGAGTTGCCCGGCGTCCTCCGGTGTCGGCGGGACCACAACGCCTGCATCGTCGGGCGGCGGTACGGACGCGTCGAGGTTTCTCGCGCCTCCGTCGGGAACCGCATCGGCGCTCGAGGCGGAACAGGCTGGCATCGCGGCAAGAGCGGCAAGCGAGAGAGAGACCGCTACGGACGAAAGAACAGGAAAGCTTCGGCGCATGGAGACCTTCCGAAGTACTTCGGCGCCGCCACGCGCGCCATCGCTTTTGTCGTGACGGTTCGGAGACAAGCTCCCACGCGATTCATGGCTCAGTCACCCGGCATGACCGTACGCCGAACACGCGCCGAACACGGCAGGACCACGAGGCACTGGAAAGTCCGCCGTCAGTCCGTTATCTCTGACGAGTTCCCATTGGCCCGCGATGCTTGCAGTGTGCACGCAATGTCGCGAGGACGTTTTGGTTCGGAGTTTCCATGGCGGTCAAGTTCTTCGGTCAGTACCTCGTCGAGAAGCAAGTCGTGATGGCGGAGCAAGTTCGCGAGGCCATCGAGTACCAGGAGCGAACCAACGTTTCGTTTCAGGACCTGGCTGTCGAGATGGGCATGGTCATCGCGTCCGAGGTGCTTCGCGCGAAGAAGCAGCAGGAGCGCGACCCGCTGCCGATCGACGAGACCCTCGTTCGAATGGGATACATGACGACGTTTCAGCGCGAGGCGGTCCTGAATCGTCTTCGCGCGCGGCATGTGTATCTCGGGCAGGCGCTCGTCGAGCTTGGCCACGTATCCCACGAAACCATCGAGGAAAACCTCATGGCGTTCGAAGCGGACCAGGCCATTTACCGCACCGACGACATCCGTCTTCCGGCCGGCGTGCCACAAGAGGGCTTCTGCCGCATCGCAGCCGATATTGCGTACAAGCTCCTCACCATCGTGTCGTGGATCAAGCATCACCCCGATGCTCCGCGCCTGGTCACGACGTTTCAAGGTCGTGAATTCCTTGTGAGCATGACCTTCGTCGGCGACGTGTCGGGCATGTTCGTCGTGTCCGCGTCACGGCCGGCGGCACTTTCGATCGCCCGGGCCCTTCTCAACCAGGACGACGTCGAGAAGCTTTCGCACGAAGCGGTCATGGACGCGGTGAAGGAATTCACAAACGTCATCTGCGGAAGCATCGTCGCGAAGGCCGTGAGCATCGGCAAAAAAGTCGACATCGTTCCGCCGGACGAGCTTCCCGTCGAAGCGGACCGCAGTGTTCAGATTCCTGAAGACATGGTCGGCCTTTTGCTTCCGCTCGTGGTCGCCAGCGACTCGGCGATCGATTTCGCGCTGTTCATGAACCACTGACGCGCGCTCGTTAACGCAAGGCCGCTTCTCGCATTCGCGGGGGCGGCCTTTTTATTTCGCGTTTCGCGTTTTTCGCCTCGCGGCGTCAGTCGCGCCGAAAGTGGCAGGTGTATCCCGAGGGATTTCGCTCGAGGTAGCGCTGGTGTTCGGGTTCCGCGGCGGTGAAGGCTCCGGCGGGCACGATCTCGGTGACGACAGGGTCTTTCCAGCGACCGGACCGCTCCGCTCGGACCTTCGCCGCACGCGCCTCGGTTGCCTGCTCTTCGCTCGTTGTGAAGATCGCCGACCGGTATTGGCTGCCTCGATCGTTGCCTTGGCGATTGGCCGTCGTGGGGTCGTGGATGCGGAAAAACCAGTCGTCGAGCAGCGAGCGGAATGTCACCCGTTGCGGGTCGAACACGATGCGGACCGCCTCGGCGTGGCCGGTTCGCCCTGTATGCACATCGTCATACGTGGGATGGTCGGTGTAACCCCCCGTATATCCGGCCGTCGTTTCGAGAACTCCCGGCACTGCCCGAAGAAGTTCTTCCATTCCCCAGAAACATCCCCCAGCGAGCAACGCCACTTCGGTCGTCGCGCGGCATCCGCTTGCGCCCTGCGCGCTGTCATGAGGCGCAGCGTCACTCGTCGCACTCGTGGCACAAGCGATGGCTTCGCTTCGGGGCACGGACGAAGCCTGCACCAGCGATCGAAACGCGCCATAGCCCTCGCTCTCGAGCGCGTCGAGCGGCACAAAGCGCAAGGCCGCGGAGTTCATACAGAACCGCAGGTGACCGGGCGCGGGTCCGTCGTCGAACCGATGCCCGAGATGGGCGCCCGACGATGCACTTACAACCTCGACCCGGTCCATCCCTTGGGTTTTGTCCGTGCGCGTGGTCACCGCTGAGGCGCGAACGGGGCTTGTAAAACTCGGCCAACCCGTGCCGGAGTCAAACTTGTCTGCTGAGGAGAAAAGCGGCGTTCCGTCGATGACGTCCACAAAGAGGCCTGGGCGATGTTCGTCCCAGTACGCGTTTTGAAACGCCGGCTCGGTGCCGCCTTCTTGGGTCACGGCGTACGCGAGCGGACTAAGGCGTACGCGCAGATCCGGTTTCGCGATCGCTGGATTCGACGGGGCGATCGGCGCGGCCTGCGCTGGGGTGGTCGCAGAATCAGGCTGGACGGAGGCCGCTCGCTTCGTACACGCCGCCAAATTCCCAGACACGACGAAAAGCAAAAGCGAAAAATAAACGAGGACGTGCCGTGAGAGCATTCGGCCAGTTTAAGGCCGGAGAGGGTCGGCGCAAGGCCCGTGCAAACGATGCAAACGGGGGTCTCCGTTCGACGTTCGTTCGACCCACAACGGCTGTGCGTCGAAGGCGCTGTTGAGGTCGATTGCCCCGCACGAAATAAAAAGCCCCGTGAAATCCGAAGAAGTCACGGGACCTCGAGCGCCGAACGAGGCGCCGATGATGTCACTTGCCTGCGAGGAGCGCCTGCAACTTCGCTGCAATTTCGTCGACGATGGCGCGGGTGCGCGCGACGCCGTATTCGATCACGATGCCGCGGAGTGCGGCTGCCGCGTCGCCGCCCGTCGAGACGGACGGGGCTGCAGGGGCTGCAACCTTCTTTGGACGACCGCGCTTCGCGACGACCTTCGCCGGGGCTCCAGCCTTCGGAGCGGCCACGGGGGCGGCCACAGGGGCGGCCACGGGAGCGGCAGCAGCGACCTTCTTTGGGCGGCCACGCTTGGCAGCGACCTTCGGCGCGGCGGCTTTTGGTGCCGCGGCAGCGGCGGCGGGCGCGCTTGGCTTACGGCCACGCTTCGCGGCTGGAGCTGGGGCAGCGGCGGTGCCGGCAGCGGCCTTCTTCGCGGCGCGCTTGCCTTGTCCCGCGCGGACGCGGATTTTGTAAACGTACGGGGACGTGAGTGCGACGCCGGCGGTCTCAGCCTCCTTCAGCACGTCTTTCACCGACAGGTTTGGGCGGGCGAGGACGAATTCGGTCTTCGATGGGGTCGCAGCTGCGTCAGTCATAGTCACTCCGTTACGAGTACGAGGGGTTTTCTAGCCCCGTGAGAAATCAAACAACGCCTGCATCATGCATGAACTTCTGTCCCTGGCGCAAGGGGCTTCATGACAAAAACGCGATCCTTGCGCGGCATGTGCCCGTTGCGGTCGAGTCCTGTTCTTCCTGTTCGCCCTGTTCGTCGAGCGAAGCGCAAATGGATGCTTCGCCCTGCCGTGGTGCTTCACACCGCTGACCTCGTTCGGTAAGCGCTAGCCCGTGCTCCATCGTGAAGTGCTTTACGGGCGGGTGTTTGACACGGAGCTTCCGGGCATTGGACCGCGATGCATGGATGTCGCGGTGCCGGCAAGCGTCGTGATTCGACTGGAGAAAGCCAGCGCGCGCGAGTCGCTTCCCGATGCGTTCATCTCGGCCGAGCGGACCGAAGGCGCAGCGTCCGTCGAGCTTTTGGTTCGCGGCGTCGCGCGTTTTCGGATTTCGCCGACGTCGATTGATGTGTCGCCTGAGCCCGGCGTGCGCGACGACATGTTGCGGCTTTTCTGCAGGTACCACGCGTTTGGAATCCTCCTTCGACTGTCGGGGCTCGTCGTCCTGCACGGGGCCGCGGCGCGTTTGTCTGGCGGCGCGCAAGTGTGGCTGGGGCCAAGCGGTGCGGGAAAAACCACGGCGGCGCTTGAGGCGTGCCTGGCTGGTGGCGCTTTTCTCGCGGACGAAGTGGTGCCATTGCGCTTCGATGGAAACGGGTTCTTCGTGCAGCCCGGCGTTCCTTGGCCGCGTCTCGATGGCGGAGCGCCCGCGGACCTTTTTGGTCGCCTGAGGCAAGTGCCGGTTGCGTCGATGGAAGAGGTGCCGTTGCGCCGCATCGTCCTTGCGCGGGCGACCGGCGTGCCCGGTGAACGAGCCCTTTTCGCGGCTCAAGTTCTGTCGGGATATCGGCCCGAATTGCCGCCGTCCGAGGACGAGCTGGCCCTGCGTTCGCGCCTCCTCGCGATGCTGCCGTCTCTCAACGATTGACGGGCGAACGGCGGGCGAGTTTCATGCGGACCATGAGCGAACTCATCAAAGAGGATCTTGTCGTCGGCGACGGCGCCGAGGCAAAAACAGGAAAAATGGTTAGCGTGCACTATACAGGCACCCTCACCACGGGCGTCAAGTTCGACAGCTCGCACGATCGCGGTCGTCCGTTCGACTTTCCCCTGGGCGCCGGTCGCGTGATTCAGGGTTGGGATCAGGGCGTTGTGGGGATGAAGGTCGGCGGCAAGCGCAAGCTCACGATCCCTCCAGAGCTTGGCTACGGCGCGGCGGGCTTTCCTGGCGTTATTCCGGCGCACTCCACGCTCATTTTCGACGTCGAACTCATCGCCGTCCACTGACGCGGTTTGCCTGATGGCATCGAAGGGGCATGGCGCAACGCCGTGCCTTTTCTTTTTGTCTTAGGCCCGCGAAAAGCTAGTGGCCCGGCGCGATGATCGTGTCCTGAATGACGGATTCTTCCATGCGAAAAGCCCGGGGACCGAGCGGCATGTCGATGGGGCGCGTCACTTGAAGGATGACGAGGGTCACCCCAGGACGCACCGTCGTCGTCGCCACAATGCGGCCGTTGGCGCTTGGCGGAAGGATGGCGATTTGGTCGTAAAGAGCGACCGTGGCGAGTTTCGAGAGCTCCTCGATGCGCGAGGTCACGAGGGACTTTCCGCTGCCTGGGAGCAAGGACTTCGGAAGCGTGACCGACCCGGGGGCAAGGCCGATGCGCGCGCCCGGAATGTTCGCGCTTCCGAGGGGGCGAGGAGGTGCGAGGCGGGATGCCGGGCCGGGCATGGTCGTGGGGGCGCCAGGTCGTGCAGGTCCGGGTGCCGCAGTGCCAGGCATGCGGATGTTGGGGACGCCGGGACGCGCGCCGGCGACGCCAGCAAACGCAGGGTTTCGACCGGGGGCGACCGTCGAGCCTTGGGGCGCGGCACCAAACGCAGGATTACGACCGGGGGCGACCGTCGAGCCCGGAGGGGCGGGGCGCGCGAGCGGCGTCGGAACTGCGTTCAGAGGCGGGCGGGCGGAGCTGCCTGGTGGCTCAGAGCGCGACGATAGAGGCGCGGACTCGGGGCCCGCCTGGGACGAAGCTGGCGCGCCACGAGAAGATGGGGGCGCACCGGCAGCGGACTGCGGGGCCCCAAACGACGAGGGCGGAGGCGCGTCGTCGGCGGGTGGGGGGCGCGACGCTCCTGCGCGCGGCGGAGGAATGCTGCCGCTCGCTGCTTTCGGCGGAATGCTTCCTGGGCGAGCGACGCCGGGCACGCCAGCGGCCCCGAGCGCACGCGAGGCCATGGAGGGGCGTGAAGCCACCACGCGCGCGGTGGTTCCAAGGCGCAAGAGCGAGTTGCCTTGGGCGGCGATGTCCTCGGCGCTCGGGCCCGTGCGGTCCTGCGGAACGATGAGGCCGAGTTCCTCTTTGAGCGCGATGATGCGTGCGGGGGTGAACGGACGTTCGACGATGGCGCGCGTTGGGGTATCGCGGGGGCAGCCGAGCGAGGTCACTTGAATGTGCATCGCCGAACGCGCGAAACCGCCCACGAGCTGCCCGCCCACGAACACGCCCTCGTCGCCGATGAGCTCGCTTTGGATGGCGTCTTGGCCCACGGTGACGGTCGCGCGCCCCTCAAGGCGTGAGTCTGAATCGACGAAACGGACCTCGATCGATCCCGCGGCAAAAAGCTGGGACTGACGACGAACCCCGCCCTTGACGATGATCGACCCGCCGGCCTTCACGGTCGCGTGCTCGATGCTGCCTTTGATTTCGATGTCGCCGGTGGCCTCGACGATGAACCCCGCGGCAATGTCGCCTTCGACGCTCACGGACCCGTCGAAGTGGATGTTGCCGGACTTGAAATTGACGCCGTTGACAACAAGCGCACGGGTCACCGAGATGCGGCCGTTGGGCTCGCGAATCGGCACGCCGGAGATGGCCGCGATGAGCGATCGTCCGTCGGGTCCGAGCGTGACGTTTTGCCCAGGCTGAAGCTTGAGGTCTTTGCCCTTCGGGGCCTCGAGAACGCGCCCCCAGACGTCGATGCCTTCTAGCGGATCGCGCTCGCGCGTGATGCGGACGAGCACGTCGTTGACCTCGCAGCGGTCGACTTTTCGTGACTCGCGGTGGTCGATCGAAAAGGCCTCGCGGCCCTCGGTTTCCGTGTCTTGGCGCGAGCGCGGTTTGATCGAATCGAAATGGTAGAAGAACTCTTCGTCGGAGCCCGCAACC
>CAIQDA010000289.1 GCA_903870415.1 uncultured delta proteobacterium | reverse complement strand
CGAGTTGCTCGTTGTGGTGGCCCGCTTCGCACGGAGGAGCGCTCTCGTAGGAGTCCTCCCGACGGCACGCTCGCGTCTGCGGGCGGCGGGCATACCGCGCGCTCTCCCGCGCGTAAAGCAGACGGGGGCGCCGGAAGTTTCAGCTTGGGAAACGGTCCGGGAGACGCACGCGAACCTAACGGGAGATTTGTGGGTAACCTGGATTACGAGAGCCATGACTAGGAATTGGAGGAAGCTCTGAAGCACTGGGCGGGGAGATCTCGGATACGACGGAGCGTGCGGCGTGCAGCAAGAACGGGCGCGCGCTGCATCGTATTTGCGCGCAATGATCTGCGAACCCTGCTTATCAGCGGGTGTTATTGTAAGTTGCGCCGCGTCGACCGACCTTACGCATCAACGCGCCACGAATGGAATCCGCCGGGGAACCGTCGGACCGAAACGATCTCGCCCGAGTGAATGGAGGTTTTAGTGCCGAACTGGCGGAAAGTAGTAAACGACGACAACGGCTCGCTCTTCACGTCCGACGTTCGCCTCGAGGTCGGGGATCTCATTGAGATCAAAGGCGAGGAACGGGTCCGGCGGGTCACGTACGTGATGGGTAGCGACCGAAAAGGCTGGCGCGCGTGCTTCCGCGGCGAAGGTGCGGTGCCCGTGGGTGAGCTTTACTGGCGACCCAACGGGGGCGCGCCCGAGCAGGCGCCCGTCCCTGCGAACCAGGCGGCGCGCACGTTCGAGCCCCCGCCTCGCCCGGTGGCCGCTTCTTCGTCTTCGGGCACGGCGTCGAACTTGCGCGAATGGCTTCGGCGGGTGCCGCCCGGCGGCCTCGCTCTCCTGGGTTTCGACTCCGCTTGGACCCGCCGGAACAAGGGCTCAGTGGCGGGTATTCTGCTCAGCGACGGCGAAATTAAAACCTTCGGCCCGACCGAGGCGACGTTCGAGCAGGTCGCCGCCATCGTCCAGGATGCCTCCTCGACGCACGCCGTGCGTGTCGTGGCCGTCGATCAGCCTCTCATCGTACCGAACGAGGGAGGCCGTCGGCCCGTCGAGCAAGTGGCTTCATCGCCTATCGGTCGGCGCGGTGGAGGAGTTCAGCCCGCGAATCGAAGCCGAAAAGGCATGTTCGATGACGATGCGCCGCTATGGGAGTTCTTGCGCGCGATTGACCCCGTGCTGGACCCGCTCGCGGCGCGCGACGCCACCCAGGGCACGTTCGCGATCGAGGTTTACCCCGCTATCGCAAACATTGCATTGTTTCAGGATGCCTCCGCGAAGGAGCCCCTTTTGAAATACAACCCCGAGCGGAAGACGTTTCGATTGGAGGACTGGAAGGCGCTCATGGAAGGGCTCTCTGCAGCATTCCAGAGGCTTTCGCTCGACGGTTTCGCGCAGTGGGCCCGTGGAATGCTCGAGGTGCGCGAGCCCGCGAAAGCGCACCAGGATGGTGCCGATGCGCTCATTTGCCTCCTCACGCTCCTGCGCTGGTGGAGATCCGGCCTCGATGAGAGCGTGATCGTTGGGGATCTCCAGAGTGGATACATGATCGTGCCCGTGGACGAGGCCTTGCGGCGGGAGTTGGCAGACGGAAAGCGCGGTTGAGTCGCCGCGGAAATGGGACGAGCGGCCGCACTCAGGCGAACAGGACCCTGGTGCGTTCCGCGGTGCCCCGTTTCAGGCTCACCGCCACCGCCCCAAGCGCAAGCACTCGCTCACGTCGCTCCGTCCGGTCTCCACCCCGTACCCATCGAAGTCGATCACGGTGTGACGTCGGAACACGAGGCTGACGCTGCGCCAGGAGGCTTGCGCAGCTCGCTTTGCCCACGCGATGGACGCGTCGAGGTCGTCGCGGGCCTCGGGCGGGACGCGGTAGGTGCGTGCGTGGGGCAGGACGCTCTCGTCCACCACCACGTCGTCGTGCGGCTCCGCTTGCCACGCCTTGCACGCGTCCGCGAAGGCGACCGCTCCCGCGACGCGGAGCTCTTCGAGCTCGTCCGGGCTCATCTTCAGCGCGTGCGTCACCGCGTCGATGTCCGCACCCGCGATCGCGTCTTTTTTCGCCCAATCCGCGAGCGAATCGTATTGGGCGGGCCCATCCTCGAACGCGGCGATCTTCCTCGCGTGCGCCGGGTCGAGGCCGGCCGCGCGCGCCAGCGTCTCGTGGTCCCATTCGCGGCGCGTGCGCTCCTCTTTCACGCGGGCTCGGAGGCGACCGAGTTGCAACTCGTGCCAACGGGGCGCGGTGTCGAAGGGGCCTCGGTTCGAGCACTGCGCTCCGAGCGCGATCCATTCGGGGGCCCAACGCCACTGCATCACGGTGGCGAAGGGCATGGTCCTCGCCCTCGATCGGCCCCACCAGGGAAGGTCCTGCGGCGGCTCGACGAGGTGCCGCGCGCGCACGAGGCGTCCGGACGCGATCTCGAGTTCGAGCGCCGTTCGGTCGTCGCTCTCCGTTTGGCACGCCTCGCAGTCCGGGCCGCAGACGCGCGGGGCGAATCCGGCACGCGGCTCCACGAGCTCCAGGATGCCGCTGAAGTGCGTCGCGGCGATCGGCTCGGGCCCCATGACGAAGCGATTCGAGGCGATCGAGCAGAGGTAGAGCATCCCCTCGTAGAGCTCCCAGGTCGCGATGTAGCCGCGCAAGCACGCGGTGCTGTGCACGGAGCGGCCCCGCGGCTCCGCGAGCATCGTGTCCCAGATCACCTTGGGGAGCGGAATGAACGGAGGCACGAAGGTCTCCGCACCGTCGAGCCACAGGTTGTCGTCGAGTTGCCGTGTCATCTTCCAATCCCTGTCGTCGATCTCACCGAAAACCCATCACGAGGCGCCGCTCGAACGGCACCGCAAGCACGCACTTCGCCACGTTTCGCGCGACATCGTTTGTCGTGTTCGGTCGGCGTGCGCCGCGAGGCGGCGGTATTCTCGCGACCATGCCGAAGGGGACAGATGGAAAGGCGGAGCGCCAGCAGCGCATCCTCGCGGTGCTCGGGACGTTCACGAAATACCCGAAACACGATGGCGGGATGACGGTGACCGACATCATCGAGGCGCTGGGGGAGCGCGTCACTGCCGCGTCGACGAAGGCCGTCGGGCGCGACATGAAGGCGCTCGCAGCAGCGCTGGATCCCCTCTTCGACGCGAACGCGAAGCCTGCGGCCCCGAACGACCGCCAGAAGCAAATCCTCACGGATGCGCAGCCCGAAACCGTGGTCCATCGTGAGCGGAAAGTCTGGTCCACAGGAGGGAATCCAAGGTATTACGGTTACAGGCCCGAAAGTGGCGCCGCGCTCGAATCCGACTTCCGCGGCTTCGCCGACTACGACCTGCGGCACTACGCGGCGATGCTGTTGCCACCGGAGGTGGCGCGCACGCACATCGCGAGCGTGGAGCAGAGCTACCGTGGCGCGAAGGGCCTCACGAAGGAGCTCCTGCGTTG
>CAIQDA010000288.1 GCA_903870415.1 uncultured delta proteobacterium | reverse complement strand
GGAAGATGCGCTTCACCTTGAAGACGCGATCCACGAGACCGAGCCCGCGCGCCTCGTTCCACTCTTTGAGGAACGCCTCTTCGGGCATGAGGAAGTGGCTCGCGAAGAGGTTCGCTTCGGCCTCCTGCGCATCGTCTTCTTCCTGCTGGCTCACGTCGTACGCGTCGAGATGCATCAGCAAATGGCCGAGTTCATGGGCCGCCGTGAAGATCCACCGTTCGACGGAAATGCGGTCCCAGCAGTTCACCACGACCGCCGGGCCGCCGCTCCGCGGACCCACCGAGAGGCCAAAGAACCCCTCGGACGCGAGTGCGGGTTTGTAGAGCTTCACGCCATAATCTTCGAGGAGACCGCCGATGTCGCGAATCGGAGCGTGCACGCCGAGGCCGAGCCGCTTGCGTGCTGCGGCGGCGAGCGCGACGGGCTCTCGCGACCCTTGCTCGGCGCTGAGCCCATCGAGCCGGAAGCACACTTCGTCGCCCACAAGCCTTTCGACCTCCGCATAGTCGTCGAGCCAGCGCGCGACGTTGGCCAGCAAATCCTCGCGCGTCATCATCTTCTTCTGCGCGCGAAAGCGCACGGCCTCGAGGCGCCGGGCGGGCACGACGAGGCGCTCGGCCTTCACGCCAAGCGCGGTGGCGATGCGCACGAGCGAATCGACGCGAGGCTCCACGAGGCCTTCTTCGATGCGCCGATAGCCCTCACGCGAGAGCCCCGCGGTTTCCGCGAGCTCGCTCTGGGAGAGCTTGCGCGCGGTGCGCAGGCTCCGAAGGTTGGTGCTTAGGGTCGTCAGATCCATGGGTCACTCGAATTGCGAATGTAGCAGGTTGACGGATGTTGTCCAGGAGTCACGTTTGATGCGACGTCAGTTGAAACGCAAGAGTCTGGAGTCTTGCGATGAAGAAGAACATTCATGTCGTGAAGCGGGCCGATGGCCAGTGGGCGGTCGAACGCGAGAGTGCCCACCGCGCGAGCAGGCTTGTCGCCACGCAACGCGAAGCCGCGAACCTCGGCAAGGAGCTCGCGAAGCGAGACAAGGTCGAACTCGTGATTCACGACGTGAACGGCGGCATTCGGGAGAAGAACAGTTTCGGAAACGACCCATTTCCACCGAAAGGCTGAGCTCATGCGAGCGCGATGTTCCGCGCGTTAGATCCGGACAGAAGCGCCACGCAGGTGCGCCTGTATGACGTCGGCTAGTTCGGGGATGTCGTCCGCGACCATCTCGAGCCACACGTGCATTTGCTGGCAAACGAGGCGCCGTGCGTCGCGCTCGCCGTACGTCGCGAACTCGATGCCGACGAGTTGCATCGTGGCGGGTCGCCAATCGTCGGGGTGCGTCGTGAGGTTCGCTGCCCAAACGCCGCCGCCGCTGATGCCGCGTGGCTCCGGGTAGCGATCGATGTCGTGACCGTGGCCGGGGATCTTCTCAGGCCATTCGACGATGAGCCTTTCGCCACGCTCGGCGTCCCGCTGACCGTCTGTCGCGATTCGTGTCGGCCACGCGGTCGCGTTTGCGGTGTAGGCGTCGCGACCTTCGCGCTTTCCGCGATCGAAGTCGTGGGCAGGCGATCCAACGACCCAAAGTTGGTCGCCTTCGCCATCTCGGTACGGCGCGATGCGCTCGAGTGCCAGGAAATGTCGGCCTGACACCGCCGATGCGCGCGGGGGCAACTCGAGCCAGCCCACATCATACTTATCGTATCGACCACCACCACGACGACCCGAGCCGACCACACGGAGCACCCCATCTCCAGTCGAAGGAGTGAGCACCGCGTAGCGAGTC
>CAIQDA010000287.1 GCA_903870415.1 uncultured delta proteobacterium | reverse complement strand
CGCGTCGGCGCGCACGCGCGCGTAGAACGGCGTCGGGTAAGTGGTCCACGCCTTCGACGAGATGCGGCGGCAACCCGGCGCGCCTCCGTCGCAAGGGCCCCAGGCCGGCATTTGCACGGGCATGTTCTCGCGAAATGCGATGCGACGACGGCTCGCCTCGGGCGCGAAGGGCAAACGGCACCAACCGGAACCGAGCGCTTCGGCCACCGGGTAAGCGGAGTCCTTGCGGTCGATGTGTACCGCAACACCCTCGCCGCAATCCCAACGAAGCGCCGTCGGCGCCGCACCATCGCTCGCCGCGGGCTCAGTCCCCGCGTCGACGGCAGGCGCCGTACTCGGAGCGGCACCTTTGCTGCACCCTGCAAGCATCGCCGCAACGGCGACGAGCGACGACGTGGTGCTTCGTTCGCGCGGGCGGCTCATCGTCCGTTCCTTAGCAGCGAATCGAGGTTGACGAGGGGCGATGGCGTCGCCGCGAGAGGCGCGATCACGCGTCGCTTCTCGGCCGATGCGCTCGCGCTTGCGACGAACTCGAGACCCTTCTCACTCGCGCGCGGCGCGACGTCGAGCTGACCGCTTCCGGTCGCCACGGCGAGCACGCGGGTCACCTCGCCACGCACGTCGATCAACGCGGCCCCGTAACTTCCCGCGTTCGACCAACCCATGGCGAGCCTGCCGCCCACCTCGGGCGCGAGCGTGATGGCACCCGATGCTGGCAGCGACGCGATGCGCGTGGCTTCGAGCGCTTCGCCCACACGCACGAGGCGCCGCTCGCCGGGGCTCGTGCGGTCCACGACGAAGAGCGCTCGCGTTCCCGGAGCGTACGCCGCGGCCTCTGGGGTCGTGAGCGTCCCCGAGGTCAACGGACGGAACGCGCGCGCGCCACTCTGGAGATCCAACTGGGTCACGCCGGGGCGCCCGCTCTGTGCCGCGCCAATCGGCATCACGAGGCGCCCGGTGGCGTCATCCATGGTCGAGACGCTGCCCTGTGGGACGCCCGACACCAGGGCGCTCACGGAGGCCGGGCTCGCGTCGTACCGGACGGCGCCGGTGCTCTCGTCCACGTAGGCGACGCGCTTCACTTCGCCCGACGACGAGAGCAACGCTCCCGCTGGCGCTCGATACGCAACGGTCGGCAGGAGTCCCGTCGCGGGCGTGAGCGAGAGGAGCGGACCAACTGCGCTCGGGTTCACCACCGGCGGCGCAGGACTTACGCCGAGGTTCGAGAAGACGATGCCCGGGCTTGTCACCGTGTCGAGGAAAGCAACGGGCTTGATGCTGCATTGTGGGCAGTCGCGGGCGATCAGATCCGGCGCCGGGAAGATCTGCCGCGGCCGGCATCGGCTGTAGTCCACGGGGGGGGGCGCTCTCGGTCAGGGTGACGAGGGAGGCCCATCGCCGTTCGTGGCGGAGGTTGGGGGCGTGAACATCCACGCTGGAGTGGCCGTGCATGGGCATGATCGCGAGGCTTTGGAGCGATTTTGCCGCTATGCGACGCGTCCACCGATTGCGCTTGAGAGGCTCACGCAGCGAGACGACGGCTGTGCAGAGTATGCATTTCGTAAGCCGTGGCGAGACGGGACGCGAGCAGTGGTACTGACGGCCGAGGACTTGCTGGCACGTTTGTGCGCGCCATGGGACAAAGCCCGCCGCCGCGATTTCATCTGACGAGGTACGCGGGGGTGCTGGCCTCGAACGCGGCGCT
>CAIQDA010000286.1 GCA_903870415.1 uncultured delta proteobacterium | reverse complement strand
TCTTCAGGCGCATGAGGGAAATTGCTCGACAAGCGCGCCGCGCTCACTTGTCGTCGAGCTGAATGAAACGGCGGGTGCTCAGGGGCCCGTCGGCCACGAACTCCTTCATCGTGCGCACGAACCACCAGTGCGCGGGGCCGTCCTCGGCGCAGCGGTCGACGATTTGCGCGAAGACGTCCGACGCGGCTTTGAAGTCGCCGCGCATGAACGCGTCCACGCCGCGACGAAAGCGCACTTTCGAATCGAACTTGTGACGACGGACCTCGACGGAATCGAGCGCGAATACCTCGACGACGGTGACGGGCTCGCTCTTGCCCTTCACCGCAAAGCGACCGAGCTCGCGGATGTGCGGCACGAGATCGTCCGGCAGCTCGTGGGCGATGGCACCCGAGACGACGAGGCCGCAACCGAGCTGCTTCGTGAGGCCCTCGAGGCGCGCGGCCAGGTTCACCGCATCGCTGATGACCGTGGCTTCGAAGCGGCGCTCCTCGCCGATGGTGCCCATCATCACGCTACCCACGTGGACGCCGATGCCGAGCGCGGCCCGGCGCTCCGTGCCCCGCGGCGCGGGAACGTCGGCGATCGCTTTTTGCATCGCGAGCGCGGCACGCACGGCCTGCGCGGGATCATCAGGAAAAAGAGCCATGATCGCATCGCCGATGTACTTGTCGACGAAGCCGCCGTGCTCGCGGATGGGCGGGCCGACGCGCGCGAAGCATTCGTTGAGGAATGCAAAGGTCTCCGCCGGCGAGAGGTGCTCGCTCATGGCGGTGAAGTTGCGCAAGTCCGCAAAGAGGATCGTCATCGGGCGCTCGCGCGCATCGCCGAGGCGCACCGTCGTCAGGTCCGCGTGGCCGAGCGTGTGAATGAACTCCTGCGGCACGAAGCGCGCAGACCGGTCCGCGAACACCTCGGCGGAGCGATGGGCCGCGGCATTCACGCGCGCGAGCGTCAGCGCGATCGTAAAGCCGAGGAGCACGAGGCCGTAGGACACGAGCCCGAGGCGCACGTCCGCGAAGCGCGAGAGGATGACGTCGACGATGCCGAGCGTCGCAGGCAGCACGATGCCGAGCGCGAGGGCGCGCACATGCCGCGACGTCGACGATGCGACGAAGGAGCTCGCCGCGTAGCCCACATTCAGCACCATGCAAAACGCGGCCGCAGGCTGCACGAGCGTGAAGAGCGCCCAAGCGATGAGCCGCGTCGGCAGCAGCAGCGTCACCGCCGACGCCGCGAGCGCCGCGATTGCGAGAGCCTTTGCGATCCACGTCCGCGGCCGCTCGAGCATCAGGACGGTCGACCACACCGCCGCCGCCGCAAGCGCGGGAACGGCCGCATACTCGAGGCGTCGTCGCAGCAAGAACGAAGGCCACGCGAGGTGCTCGAAGACGGACCCATAGCCCGCGAGCCAAACCGCAATCATCACGAACATGAGCGCGACGAAGAGCGGTGCCGCGTCGCTCCGCCGCGCCCGCCACTGCACGAAGAGGTAGCTCGCGAGGGTGACCATGAAGACGACGATCGCGAGGTAAAACGCTCGATGATCCGCGACCCGCGCCAGCGCCGCGTCCGCCGTGGCGAGGGCGGGAGGCTCGGGGAAGAACGACCGCCAACCTTCCACCGGCGGCGCCACCGCATACGAGAGCACGCACGTCACCTCGGTCGCTTGCGGCAAGACGAGGGCGTAGGGCGCGTTGCTCGTGGCGACACGAACGTCAGCACCAGGCGAGGCCGAGATGGCCGTCGTCACGCCGCTGGGCGTCGTGCATCGCAGCGCGCTCGACCAGAGCGTGGGGACGACGATTCCGAGGCTCTCGCGCGCGGGCAAGCCTCGGAGCCGCAGCACGAAGGAGACGAGCCCCTGCCCATGCACCCAGGCACCGGGCGGCGCTTGGCTCTCGACGCTCTCGGGCATGCGAAACATGGTGCGCGGCGCTGCCGCAGCGAGCGCGCCGGTCTCGTCCGGTTGCGTCCCCCAGACCGCCTCCCACTCGCCCGCGAGGGGAAGCGTCGACGCCGTCGTGGCATCCCACCCGGACACATCGATCGTGCCGTGCTGCGCGATCGGCGCGGGTCGGACGCCGACGCGCGCGCAACCCAGCAGCATCCAGGACGCGAAAACGCTGACAAGCAAGCACCACGCCCGATTATTTCCGCGCGGATTGCCCCAAGCCCCCATCGCCAGAGCGTACCGGTAATCGCGTCGAAGCGGCAAGCGCTACCACCGGCGAAGAACCTTGCTAGCCACGGGCCATGGCCCTCGTTCCGGTCTTCTTGCGCGCGGAAGGTGCATGCATCGTCGTGGTCGGTGCGGGGCCGATCGGCACGCGCAAGGCGATGGAGTGGACGGAAGCGGGGCCTGCGTGATCGTGGTCGCGCCCGAGGCGACGCACGAGCTGCGTGAGGCGGCGCTCGCAAAAAGGCTCGCGTATCGCGAGAAAGCCTTCGACGCGGCGGACCTGCTGACCTCACGCAGCAGTTCCAGGCGCCCCGCGTTTCCAAGGAAAACAAGCGGCGACGCGTTCACCACCCACTCAGACACTCCGCAGTTCCCGCTCGAGGTCTTCTTCGTCGACCACGAACACGTCGACTCGACGTCGTGCGAGCTCCTCAAGGAAGCGCGGTCGGTCCATGTCCGCTGTTTCAGCCGCGCGCTCCATCGAGACCGATCCCTGTTGGTACCAGTGAATCGCGGCCGCGATGCGCATCTCGCGTTCGAGCTCGTGCGGCGCCTTTCGCAACGCCGCAAGCAGGCTGTCGGGCACACGGATCGCGAGCTGGGTCATCGACGTTGAGCGTAGCGCATCTCGTGAGATCCATCGACCCGCCGGCGAGACTTCGCGCACCGCGGAGCGAGCCTTCGCGACGTCGGCGGTCCCCAAATCCCGCGCCACCGGGCCTTGTTCCCCTGACGGATCACTCCGTCGAAGGGCAGCGCATGGCGGACCGGACC
This sequence comes from uncultured delta proteobacterium, assembly GCA_903870415.1. Taxonomy (GTDB): domain Bacteria; phylum Myxococcota_A; class Polyangia; order Polyangiales; family Polyangiaceae; genus CAIQDA01. The sequence continues at coordinate 1,944 of CAIQDA010000286.1, read as the reverse complement.
AACTTTTACTTCAGGCAACGTGTCACGGAGGCCGAGCTCGACCTCGCGTTTTCCCAGCTCGAGAACGCAGACCGGAACCTCGCCGCCGACCTGGGAATCCACTGCGTCGTCTCGGGTGCCGTGCCCTCGCCGCACGCGCCGGTCGCCGACCTCACCATCGACCTCACGGCTCCGGGGCGCGCCTACGACAACCTCGGCCAGCGGTGCATAGGACATTCAAACCACGAATCCGCGCCACACGTCCTCAAGCGATTGTCTTAACGCGGCCGGCATTCGGTCGATTTCCGGCCATCGCGCTCGTTGATTAAAGCTCCGGCCGCTCTCGGCATCGTTTCCGCGAGCGTTTTCCAGTGACGCAACAAACGCCTCGATGACGTCTGTGCCGAATGCACGCTTGTATCCTGCACGCTTACGCAACGCCCACGGCAAGGTGCACACCCATTGACGTACGGGCACCTCGGGGAGCACCTCGTCGACCAAGTGCGTCGCCACGTCCGCCATGCGACTAAGGTTCCGCTTCATGCGCGCGCTTTCCCATCCTCCCGCTTCGCTGCTCCGCTCCCCGCAGGAACCGGAACTCGACTCCTTCGCCGGCGCACTGCCGCCGGTCGAATGGAGTTCGCTCGCACACTCGCCGCTGCGTGCCCTCCGCGAGAAGCACTGGATCTACCTCACCCTCGCCTCAGACGCGCTTCACGTGGCCGTCGTCGCTGATAGCCGTCCTCGCGCTTCGTTGTAGAATGCACATGCGCGTGGAGTCTCGTCCGCGCGACCTCGATCGAGGCCTCGTGTGGATTGGTCGAACGAGCTGCATGCAACGCCATTGCCGCGCGTTGTGCACGGCGCGGGCCAAGCACGCGGCTCGCTTATACCCTGTGTTTTTGCTGCTCCCTTCGCGCAGAGAGACGCTCTTTGGCCGGCCGCGGTCGGCCGTGGCCACGTGGCGTGACCGCACGTTCTTCGCCAAGTGGCGGCAAAACTTTTCCGCGCTCGGTCCGCTCTTCGGTGCCGACGTGCCCGCGCTGCCCGATCTGAAGGCACCCTAGCCGGCAGACGACGAAGCCGAGCTCACTTGCGGACCGGAACCGCGTCTTGGCGGCGAAGGAGAAACACGGGCGAAGTGAACGCGTGGCCCTACGGTGCCCCCGAGCGTCAGGCGCCGAACTACCGCGACGACGTGGTCGTGTGGACCGCCGAGCGCCTCGAAACCGGCGAGCAGTTTTCGATGGTTGCAAAGGCCACGTATCCCCTCGCCACCGGAACGCCGCTCCACGCGGAGGTGCCGCGACGGGTGCTCGATGAAGGCATCACACGCGAGGCGTTCATCGACGCTTGGCGCGGTTTTTTGCTGCCTACCGACGTCCTCTGTTCCTGGGGCCACCACGCGCCCGCGCTGCTTTTTGGCGAAGGAGGCACGTTGCCGGACGACCGCCTCGACATCCGCTCCGTGTCGCGTCTCGCGGCGCGCGGAAAGGTCGGGACCATCGAGGAGCACGGAGAAGTCGTGAACGCGAGCGGCGCTTCCTCGCTCGTGGGCTATGGGCGCGCGGCACGACGACTTGCGCTCCTCACAGGCATCACGCGGCACCTTCAGACCCTGCGACGCTGACGCGCAAACGGGCTCACGCGTCTTGTTCTTCGCCGCGACGAAACCGCGAGTGGATCGACAGCTCGGTGAGCGTTGCCTTGCTTTTTCCGCGGTAGATGTTCTCCGCGAGCCACGTCTGCTCTGCCTCTAGATCCTTCTTCGCGACGACGCGCTGCCAGACTTTCGCAGGGGCATTCCACGTGTAACGGCGCGCCTTGAGCAGGTCCTTCGTCTCGATGGCGCTTCCGGCCGCGCGCACCAAGATCGACGGCTCACGCATGTTCGCGAGGAGCTCAAGCAGGTACGGCGCGCCTGTCGTCTCGTCCTCCTGCGAGAGCAAGTGGAGCGTCCCGGTC
>CAIQDA010000285.1 GCA_903870415.1 uncultured delta proteobacterium | reverse complement strand
GGCCGCGAAGAGCGTTGTCCGCCGGTCGGCGAGCACCGAGAAATAATGTGCATGATGCAAGGGAGCGTGAATGCCTCGAAGATGCGTCCGCACGCGGTCGAGGGCCGTCGGGTCGCCCCACGAGGGAAGTTCCAGCACATGCGCGTTCCACACGTTGATGCCCACGGTGAAGACTTCGCGAAGCGCATGCTCGCTCGGTGGCCCGCCGATCGAATCGAGAAGGGGCCGCACGAACTCCACGATGGTGGCGGAGATCTTGGGTTCCTCCGCGGCACCGCTTGAACTTGCTCGCTTTCGGTTAACGCCGCTCATGGTTCCTCGATGAAGCCTGGGTCGTGTGTATCGATGCGGTATACATGGATGCAGTCCACACGCATGCAGTCTGCATCACAGCGTTCATGGCGTCTTGAGTCGCTCGCGAAAGTCGTCGACCGTGCGGCGAATGCCCTCTTCGAGCGGCACTGTCGCGTGCCAGCCCAGGTGCTCGATCGCGAGGGAAATATCAGGCTTACGCTGGCGCGGGTCGTCGGAGGGAAGCGGCAGGTGGATCAACGCCGAGGTGCCTCCGACCGTGCGCAGAACATGCTCGGCGAGTTCGAGCATCGTGAACTCGCTCGGGTTGCCGAGGTTCATCGGGCCAACGAAGCCCGTGTCGAGCGCCATGAAGCGAACGATGCCTTCGATTAGGTCGTCGACGTAACAGAACGACCTCGTTTGAAGGCCGTCGCCGTACATCGTGAGGTCGTCGCCACGAAGCGCCTGGGCGATGAAGTTCGACACGACGCGGCCGTCGTTCGGGTGCATGCGAGGGCCGTACGTGTTGAAGATGCGCGCCACGCGAATGTCGAGCTTGTGCTGACGATAATAATCGAAGAACAGCGTTTCTGCGCAGCGTTTACCCTCGTCGTAGCAGCTTCGAATCCCAATCGGATTGACGCGCCCCCAATAGGATTCGGTCTGCGGATGAACCTCGGGATCGCCGTAGACCTCCGACGTCGACGCCTGGAAAATGCGTGCGCGCGTGCGTTTGGCGAGGCCGAGCATGTTGATGGCGCCGTGAACGCTCGTCTTCGTCGTTTGCACCGGGTCGTGCTGGTAGTGGACGGGGCTGGCGGGGCACGCGAGGTTGAAGATCCAGTCGACCTCGACGTACAACGGAAAGCATACGTCGTGCCGCATCAACTCAAAGCGGGGATGCCCCTGCAAATGAGCGACGTTTGCGCGCGAGCCCGTGAAGAAGTTGTCGACGCACAGAACCTCGTGGCCGTCCGCGATGAGGCGGTCGCAAAGGTGCGAGCCGAGAAATCCTGCGCCGCCTGTCACGAGTGTTCTCATGGAGACGGCTTCTTACTCGATTGCTCGCGCGGACGCCCCAAGGGATACCTGCAGGATGCATGTAGCTATTTTCTCAACGTCGAGGGCGCATCGAACGCGAGGCTCGGGACGCAGCAGACGCGGCAAATAACTCGCGGCGCAGAACGCCGTCGACGCCCGTCATTGACGTTTCTGGCGGTGGGCTTCGACTCGTGCGAAGAGCTCCCGGCCCCAGAGGTGAGCGAGGAGCAAGCGTTCCGCCTCGATTCGCGTAAGGCTTGGGTTTCGCCGCAGTTCGCCCTCAACGGCGAGGTCTCGTGCGGCTTCGCTCATGCGCGCGGCCATGGCGCCTCGACCCGCTGGGCCGAGGTTCACGAGCGCGGCGAGTTGGGCGCGGCGAGCATCGGTGGACGTGTCGTTCGCCATCGCGTGGAGGCTAGCGCGCGTGGGACCGAGGGGCGAGGGGTCGTGGCCCCGCGACACTGAGGGTTTCCCCCGCGCGAGTTCTCGCCGTGCTTGCAACGTAAGAGCCGGTTATTCCGCAAACGATGGGTGGCGACGTCGTGACGACGCCTCGAAAATGACCGGGGGCACTTGCAGCGAATCGCGTTCGAGACTAGCTGCCGAAGGGGGATTTTATGCAGAAGCGGTGCGCGACGTGAGGCAGGGTTCAGCGGGTTTTTGTGCGCAAGCGTTTGCGCCGGTCCGTTCGCGGGCCCGATGAAGTCGTTCTCGCTCGTCTTCGCCTCGGCGCTCGGTCTCTCGGCCGCGCTCATGCCGCTCGCCATGCGGCTTTCGGTGCGCTTTGGGGCCATGAGCGAGGTGGGCGGTCGCAACGTCGGCGTGACCAGCGTTGGACGCCTGGGCGGCGTTGGCATTGTGGTCGCCGCGATGGGCGCGATTGCGGTCTTGATCGCCACCAACTCAGCAGTCGCGCGCTTGCTTCTGACGCGCCCCGAACTGCTCGTGGGGCTCACGGTCGGCGGCGTGGCAATGGCGGCGCTGGGTTTTGTCGACGACGTGTGGCGCGTGCGCGCGGCGGTGAAGTTCGGCGTGCAAATTCTCGTGGGTCTCTTTGCGTATGCGATGGGTTTCCGCATCGACGCGGTGATGTTGCCGCTTTTTGGCAACATTGAATTTGGGCTTCTGGCGCCGCTCGTCACCGTCGTGTGGATCGCGGGCGTCGTGAACGCCATCAACCTCATCGACGGCCTTGACGGGCTGGCGGGAGGCATCGTTTTCTTCGCCGCGCTCACCAATTTCGCCGTTGGTTTCGTCGCGGGGTCGACACTCTCGAGCCTCTTCATGGCAGCTATCGCGGGCGCGGTCCTCGGCTTTTTGCTATTCAATTGGCATCCGGCCAAAGTCTACATGGGCGACTCCGGGAGTTATTTTCTCGGCTATGTTCTCGCAACAAGCTCCGTGCTCGGGGCGGCGCAAAAAGCGTCGACGACCATCTCGATTCTCGTTCCGGTGCTCGCCATGGGTGTGCCCATCTTCGACACGCTCTTCGCGATGGTCAGGCGTTTTCTTGAGCGCCGCCCAGTGTTTTCGCCCGATCGAGGCCACGTGCACCATCGGTTGCTCGACATGGGCATGACCCAGCGACGCGTGGTGATCGGGCTCTACGGCGTGAGCCTCTTGCTCACGGGCGTCGGCGTCATGGTGGCGTTTGAGCGCAATCGCGAAGTCGGCATGGTCATCGTCGCGTCCGCCATCGCGGGCCTCGGGGTGTGGGGTTGGACGATCGGCAGAGAGAAGCGACGTGAAATTCTTCTCCGGCACTCGCAACCTGACCCTGGGTCGCCGAGTTCGGGGTAGGCCAAGTGCGGGACCGCGTGGTTGCGCGCGCGACGGGTTTGAACGATGGCAAAGACCGCACTCATCACAGGAATCACGGGC
>CAIQDA010000284.1 GCA_903870415.1 uncultured delta proteobacterium | reverse complement strand
GCGAGGCCGTCGTGCCCCACTTTTTGGCCAGGTAGGCCTCGACGCTTTGGCGCTCACTGTCGGTCAACGCCGAGTCGTACACGAGGACTTCCCCGATGCTTCCGTTCAGGAAGAACCCGGGTTGCCCAGGAACACCGCCGCCTCCGTTGTTGTAGGCGCCCACGAGCATCAGAAACCCGGTCGTGAAGTCCCCCGTCGTGTCCGCGCCGATCGACGTTTGGGCGTTTTGCGTGCCATTCTCATAGCTCGTGGTCGTCCACCCCGCGCGATCGGACACAAACCCGCTGACCCTCCACGACGTCGAGTCGTCGGCTGCGTACGTGAAACAATTGGAGCCGCCGCTCGTGCCGGCAATAAAGGTGCCGCCCTCGCGCCCGAAGATGATGCGGCCCGAGGCAGGACCGTAGAGCGACTTGTTGAAGATGCCTCCGCCCGCGCCTGTGTCCGCGAAACGAAAAGCAGCAAAAACACTGATCGAATGCGTGCCCATGAAGGCCGTGTTCGCGGTGCCCTGCATGAACGTGTCGCGCGCCGAGTCGAACGCGATCGCCCCGTGGCCGTTCTGCGACGCGAGCACATACGTGGGCTGACTCGCGGATGTATCCTGCGTGAACGCGTAGCCGTTGCCGGATTTATCCGCCCATTGGCTGACGCTCGTTCCCGTGACCGTCGTCGCGTCGGCGGCGTCGAGCCAAAGCTGGAGGCCTGTGATGCTGGGAAGAGGCGTCGATCCGGGAGTCGCCCCCGTTGCGCCCGTGGCTCCTGTGGCGCCGGTCGCACCCGTGAGTCCCGCGGCGCCGTCCGAGCCAATCGCTCCGGAAGCGCCGTCTGTGCCCGTAGCCCCGTTGCAGGAATACACCGTCTGTGCGCTGGCTAGTTCCGAGCTGTCGAGGGTCCCGTTTCCGTTCGCGTCGACGTAGAACACGAGCTTGTGGCCGCCCAGTTCGCAGTTTACGCCCGCAGGCTCATCGCTCGTGCTGACGAGCAGGCTCGTGGCGGTCGTGCCCGCGGTTCCTGTTGCGCCGGATGCGCCGGATGCGCCGGATGCGCCGGATGCGCCCGTACCGCCCGTTGCCCCCGTTGCGCCCGCATCGCCACGAGGCCCCGCATCGCCCGCGACTCCCGCATCGCCGGTCGCCCTCGTACCCTTCACAGGAGTCCAAACCCCATTGCTGCAGAATGCAAGGGTCCCCTCCGCCGTCGAAAGCGCCACCTGCAGGTCGGTCGTCGCGTCACACGGCGGCCTCGCTGCGTCGTTTTCGTAACGAACGACGATATCAACGGCCGGCGTCGTGGAGTCGCTGCATGCGTGGATTCCGAGCGCGAGGAGGCTGAGTCCAGCCACGGAAAAAACGCCAAGTCGCTTGATCATCGATTCTGCTTTCAACGCCCACGTCCGTCGGGAATCGCGGGCTTCTCATACGTAATCCAGACACGAACTCACTCCAACATATCCGTTGGTCCCGCAGCGAAGGCGCGGTTCCGCGGCGACTTACGGAACCGAGCGCGACAAACTCGTCTGAAACGCCTGCACGCGCGTGTAAAGGTTCGCCACGTTTGCGCCGCTCAATCCGTCTGAAACGAATGCGAAGGCGAGGTTTCGCGTTGAAAAGTTCACCGGGTTCCCGGCATCGTTTCGTGCCAGCACTGCGATCGCATAGGTGTTCGGCGGCCCGTAGGTCTGCACAGCGGTAACGATTCCGATTTCGCTGTCGTTCTTGAAAAGCCGCTGGCTCGTCGCGTTTTCGAT
>CAIQDA010000283.1 GCA_903870415.1 uncultured delta proteobacterium | reverse complement strand
CCAACACCAACAAAACCACTGCGCGTGGCGTTCACGGATTGTTTCGTCGCGTGTTCTGCCGCCTTGCGCAACCGCTTTGTGCGCCGCGAGGGCGTCCTTGCCTCACCCGCGGTGCGACACGCGCTGGCGCAAGCCTTCGAGCGTGCGCGCGAGCACTTCTTCGACGCGCCCATCGGTCCAGGCGTCGACCACATGAACGCCCGCCTCGTTCAGCCGTCGCGTGGCGGCGTCGCGGTGCTTTTCTCGGGCAGCGAGGTAACGCGCACGCGCGGCGGGGCCGAACGTTTCCACACGGTCTCCGCTTTCTGGATCGCGAAGGTGAACCGCTCCTTCGAACGGGAAGTCTCGTTCGGCGGGCGTCTCGATGCGCACGACCGCCACGTGTGCGCCGCGCGCGCGAGCCTCCGCAAGCACCGGGAACAGCGGCATCGCCTCATCAAGAAAGTCGCCGACAAAGACGACCCACCCCGAGGCCGACGCCACGCGCGACACGGCGGCGACCAGCACGTCGCGAACGCGCCCGTGGTCCGAGGCACCGTGCCGATGGACGAGAACCTCCGTCGCGCGCTCGAACGCTTTTTTTCCGCGAAAGAAACCGCCCACCGCGCCGCTCGGACCGTCCACCGCGGCACACGCCCCGTCGCCTTGCGCGGCCGCGATGCGCACGAGGGCCGCCGCGACGACATCGGCCCACTGGCGTTTCCGCCCTGGAGCGTCGTCTCCGCTCGCGGCCATGGACGCGCTGCCGTCGACAATCACGAGCAGCGCGCGATCGCGTTCGACCTCGTACTGACGAATGAGCAGGCCCGTGTCCGAGAGGCTTCGGCGGCGATCGAGAAAGCGCAGATCGTCTCCAGGCACGTAGTTGCGAAACCCCGCGAACTCGATGCCACGCCCCAAGCGCGCGCTCGCGTGAAAGCCGCTCATGACGCCGTCGGCGACCTGCGAGGCCTCAAGACGCAAGCGGCGAAGCGCGTCCTCGGGCATCGCGGGAGCCGCACCGTCGCCCGTCGCATCGACCGACCGGCGCAAACGAAACCGGTCGCCGATCCAGCTCACCGAACGCCCGCGAGAAGCTTTTCGGCCGCAGCGCGATCGGGATCTTTACGGGAAGCGCTTTCGAGAAACCGTTCGAGAAACAGCTTCGCTTCTGTGCCTCTTTTGGACGCGACCAGAAGCTCGCCGGCGAGGAAATTCGCTTGGTTAAGCCAACCGGGCTTTCCTTGTCGCTTGGCGCCCTCGGTGGCTGCGAACACCGCATGGTCCACCGCATCGTTCGCCTTGTGGTCCTCCGCGAGAAGGCGTGCGTAACGGAAGTGCCACTCGGGCTGCGCTTGCGTGGCTTCGAGCGCGCGCTTCCACGCCTCCTTCGCCTTCGCGAACTCCTTCTTATCTTCCAGGCACTCGGCGAGCGTCGCTTGCGCTTCGATGAGGCCCGGTTTGAGCGCGAGGGCGCGGTCCACGTCACTAAGCGCGTCGTCGACAGCGGAGAGGCGTCGCTCGATGATGGCACGCTGCCAATACGCCTCGGGGAGCAGCCGGTCGAGACGAAGAGCCACCTCGATTTCGCTTCGTGCGAGATCGAGTTGCGGAGGCGTCGCCTCGTTTGCGGCCCATGCATAATACAAATGAAATTCGGCGCGGTTCTTGTCGAGGTCGACGGAGCGTTTCAGGCTCCGGAGCGCCTCGGGCTCCGTGTTGCCGCGGGACTTTCCAAAGAGCGCTCGACCTGTGAAATGGGCGCATTCCGCACTGTTCGCGCGGGCCTGGCTCACCTTCTTCAAAATGGCGAGGCCATCGTCGTGACGACCCACGACCACGTACATGCTCGCGACGCGAAGCTGCAAGTCGGGATCATCCGGCGCCTTCTTGAGGGCCCCTTCGAACTGGCCCAACGCGGCCTCTACTTGGCCGGCTTGCTCGAACATGAGCCCGCGCTCGAGTGCCAACCCCGGGAAGTCTTTGTCCGCGCCCGCGATGAGCTCGAACTCGGTCCCGGCCTCATCGAAGTGCCTGCCGCGTCGAAGAGCGACGGCGTAGCGAAAGCGAGCAGACACGTCGTGGTCGTCCTTCGCGAGGGCACGTTTGAAGTCTTCAATCGCGTCTTCGTAGCGACCCTCGGCAAGCGCGACTTCTCCGAACGCTCGGTTCATCGATGCGGAATCCGGCAACTTCTCGCGGGCCTCCGCCAACTTTTCTTTCGCCTCACCCGCGCGATCTTGAGCGGCAAGCAGCAGCGAAAGACCGAGGTACGGCGCGCTCGCATCCGGGGCTGCCGCGTCCACGAGGGCAATGGCGGCGAGAAAATCGCGCTCGGCCTCGACGAACGACCCGAGCGCCCGCTCCACATTCGCGAGCCAGTAGACGATGCGCATGTCTTTTGGAAACTGCGCACGCGCGCCCATGAGCACCGCCTTCGCGTCTGCGAGACGTTCGAGGCCCATCATGGCCTTGGCCTTGCCGACGATGGCGAGCACGTTCAGCGGCTCGATTTGCACCGCCGCATCAAAGCGCGCGAGAGCCTCGGCGTAGCGCCCCTCGGTGTAAACGATCTCGCCCTGCCCCATGAGCGCCATGGCGTTCGATGGCCAT
>CAIQDA010000282.1 GCA_903870415.1 uncultured delta proteobacterium | reverse complement strand
TTCCGGTGGTGATATCGAAGAGGTTCCACCCGATCCCATCCCGAACTCGGAAGTTAAGCTCTTCGGAGCCGATGGTACTGCAACGGTGACGTTGTGGGAGAGTAGGTCGCTGCCGGATTTTTTTTGACACGATCAAAGCCTCGAGGCTCACGCTTCGGGGCTTTTTTCATTCCATCGCGTTGAATGCGTGCCGTTTGCGCCGCTTCGCGTTCGCGCGGTGTTTTTACAGCGGCCGCTTTTTCTGGTCAGAGTTCTCGTTTGAAGTCGTTCTTAAAGTGCTGTTTCGGATGTTGCGGCACGTTAACAACGGCTTAACGACCACGATCCCGCATGTTCGGGCATGTTCGTGGGTTCAGCCGTGACGCCCCGGGGCTGCGTTGCTCTGGCCGTTGTCAGACGTTTGCGCCGTTCAGGTGAGCAAGTTCTTTTTGAGAATGGCCGACGCGCATATCGAGCCGCCAAGCAGCGCACCTGCCACGCCGCACGTGACCACGTCTTGTCCGGTCAAGTAGAGACCGGGAATCTTGGTCTGCGGTTTTAGCCATTTTTCGCGAAACCGCGCCGGGCCATGGTCGATGCCGTAGATCTCGCCGTGCTCCCACGCCGCAAAGTGTTTTGTGCTTAGGGGCGTTGACAGTTCGGCGTGGGTCACATGCGCGCGCGCTTGCGGAACGTGTTTGTCGAGGGTCGAGAGCAGCCGTTCGGTCAGTTTCGTTTTGAGGGCGTCGTAATCGGCTCCTCGTTTCTTCCAGCGCGAACCGTCCCACGTCGAGAACCAGCCCCATGGTGCCACGGTGACGAGTTCGAGCGTGGCGCGGCCCGGGTGCCGTTCGGCGAACGACGGGTCTTTTGCCGAAGGGAACGACACGTAAACAACGGGAAGCGGCGCGTCCGGGTTCTTTTCTGCGTCCGCAATCGCGCGGTCGTGGTCCTCGTGCGGGTAAATCCACAAATTGTGTTTCGGGAGCGTGAGTTCGGCTGCGGTTTTATTCAGTCCCACGTAGAGCGAGATGTGCGACGCCGACGGAGCCACGTGTTTCAGGTGCTCTGTGTATCCGTGTCGGTCTGACTCGGACTTCGGGACGAGTTTTCGGAACGTCAGGTCCACGCCTGCGTCCGAGATGATCATCGGAGCGCGGAGCACTTTTCCGTCCTGCATGCGCACGCCGCACGCCCGTCCTTCTTCGATGACGATTTCTTTCACCTCGGCGGAGACGAGCACGGCGCCACCCGCCGCTTCGATGACGGGAGCCACGCTCTCAGCGATGCGGCCCGAGCCGCCGACGGGGTAATATCCGCCGTGGAAGTAGTGGCTTGCGACCATCGCGTGGATGGCGAAGCTCGAGAGCTTCGGGGGCATGCCGTAGTCGCCGTATTGCGTCGTCAAGACGGCGGATAGCAGCGGGCTTGTGCCGAGTTCCGAAAGCACGTCGTGCGTCGTCCGATCGCTCCAGCGGAGCAATGATCGCCGAAGGAGGCCGCCGCCGACCGTCGCGACCCAGGCCGGTACCGCCTTCTCCGCGAAGTAAAAGCGGCTCGACTTCTGCACCTCGGCGATTGCGCGAAAGTACCCGTCGATGGCGCTTTCTTCTCGCGGGAAGCGATCGACGAGCGCCTCGCGAAGGGCGCGGCGTCCCTTCGGAAATCGGAACGCTTCGTTTCCAACGTGGACCTCGTCGTAGACGTCGCCCATGTCGGTCCATTCGAGGGATCCGTCGCCGATCGCGGCGAATTGACGTTGAAGGAACGATCCCGGCTGCATGCCGCCCACGTAGTGAACGCCCACATCCCATTCGAACCCGGGACGATGAAAGACGTGCGTGAAGCCGCCTGCGACGTAGTGCTGTTCGAGAACGAGAACGCGTTTCTGCGCGCGGCGTGCGAGGTGTGCCGCGACCGCGAGGCCGCCAAGACCGGACCCGACGACGATCGCGTCCCAGGTTTCCGAGGTCACGCCACGCTTGTATGAAGCCCAGTTCCTTCGGGTGCTCATGCCATGCAGATGAGCATGAAAAAGAGAGCATGTGCCGCGTGCGCGAACGACGCGCGCGGGTTGAAACGGGGGCGCCTCAAGGTGCCGTTTGGAGTGTCGGGGCGCGTCGCGGTTCGTGGCGTTCCGTTTGTTGGGGCCGGTCCGTGCACGGTGCGATGTTTCCGGCTCTCGTTGTTCGGTTGCGTCTTCCGCGCCGCTGAGCGCCCGCGAGGAGCCTGCGCAATCGCGCTAGAGAGAATCCCACACCATGACACAACGTCTATTGACCGGCGAAAGCACACGCCGCCTCCGTTGGATTGTCACCCTGCAAGGTGGACTCGATGCATTGTTCCGTTCCCGCAAGGATGTCTTGGTCGCTGGCGGTGTCCCGTGGTATCTGACGCCCGAATCACGCGATTCTGCGACACCCGATTTGTTTGTGGCAATCGGGGTCAACCGTGGCGAACGCACTGCGTATCGGCAGTGGGAAGAAGCAAATATCGTTCCCCAAGCGGTCTTTGATGTCATCGCTCCCGGCACGAGCATGGTCAGTGCGACGCGACGGCTCAAATTCTATGAGCGAGCCGGCGTCGAAGAATACTACATGTACGATCCGGACGCGGGCGAGGTCATCGGTTGGGTCCACAATGGCGTCACGTTTGAAGAAATCCCGGCTATCGAAGGCTGGGTTAGCCCACGCTTGCAGATTGTCTTCGGGATGGAGGAAGGCGAACTCTTTCTCAGCCTGCCCAACGGCGAACGATTCCGGAGCTATGTCGAACTCGCCGAGTTGGCCGAGCGCGACCACGAGCGTGCCCAACAAGAGCACGAACGCGCCGAGCAAGAACGGGCCAGAGCTGATTACCACGCCGGTCGAGAAAAGATGCTCATCGCGCGCCTACGTGCTCTTGGGTTCAATCCCGATGAGGTCACGGCAGATAACTTCGCCGATAGCATCGATACGAGCGAAACACACTCGGTCGGCTGACCTGCACGTGTCGGTTTTCTTCTTGCGACCGAGCCCGTACCCCACCCGGCACGCCGCACCGTGCCGGGTGGTCATTGTTTGCCGCTGCGAAGCTGACGCGTTCGAGAAGCAACGGGGCGATACGTCAATGCGCTTTCGATGGCTGCTTCTTCAATCAAAAACCCCGCAGGGCTGACGTGCAGCACAATGCCCTGCTCCTTTGCCCAGAGACATACATCATGCGGTCGGATACGGAGTCGCTTGGCGGCCTGCTCCACAGGAATCATGGCGTGCCGCCGCAGGGTATGGTGGATCACCGCGCTGAGCCCCGGCCAATCTGGCAGTTGGTTCATCTGCATGCTCCTTCATCCATTCGTAGACCGTCTGACGATGACAACGCCATTGCAACGTCGTCCCGAAGCACGTGCCGGGCAATGCACCTGCACTCCGCAACCGTACCAACCAGGCAAAAGGGACGGAGTAGTAGTCTGCAACATCACCCATGGTCATGATTTCTGGGATGTGCTGGATTCCGTCGTGCTGCCGAATGTGCCGCATTCCTTCGCAGTAGTAGTCCGATGTTGGGATGACCATACAGTCCCTCCTCATACTCGTCCTGTCAGGTTGGTTGTCTGGGAATGATGACAATATAATGACAATTTCGCCTG
>CAIQDA010000281.1 GCA_903870415.1 uncultured delta proteobacterium | reverse complement strand
TCAAGAAGTACGGCGCCACGTCGATGGCCGCGATGACCGCGAGCTCTTTCTCGATCTGCGTCTCGACGGAGGCAGGCACCGTGCCCCAGCGGCCGCGCGCGCCCTCGTAGGTGAGGCGGCGCAGGGCCTCGTTGGGAGTCTCGCCCGGGTGCGCGGGCTCGTCGACGTGGCTTGGAAAATCGTAACGAAGCTCGCCCATGGAAAAGCGACATGCCGAGGCGATTTCCAGGGTTCGAGCGACCCAGGCGGGCTCGTCGGCGAAGCGTGCGGCCATGCGCTCGGGGCTCTCGAGGCACGCGCGGGCGTTGGGGTCGAGGAGACGCCCGGCCTCGTCGAGACGAAGCCCCTCGCGGATGCACTGCATGACGTCGTGCAGCGGCTTCTCGCGCGCGGTGGCGTAGCGCACGCGGTTGTGGGCCACGAGCGGCACGTCGAAGCGCTTGCCGAGATCGCGGGCACGGGCCTCGCGCGGGCCGTCGAAGCCGGTCCCGTGACGGTAAACGCCGATGGATAACCGCGAGGAAAATGCCAAGCGAAAGAGCGCGAGCGCACCGCCCGGGAGCTCCGGCGGCACGATGGCCCAGAGCCCCTCGGCCGCGCCGCTCATGTCGGACGGAAAGAGCGTGCAGCAGTTGTTCTTCGGGACGCCCTCGTGGCGTTTGCGCAGACGCCCTTTCTCGTGGCGCGCGTGACCTTGCGTCAAGAGGCGACAGAGGTTGGTGTATCCTGCATGGTTCTCCGCCAGGAGCACCACGGTCACCACGGGCTCGGCGTCGGGCTCCGCGGGCAAGGGTCCCTCGGCGGCACGCACGGTGACCTCGACGCCTACAATGAGCTGAAGGCCAAGCTTTTTAGCCTCTTGATGCGCGCGCACGATGCCGTAGAGCCCGTCGCGATCGGCGACCGCGAGGCTCGCGTAGCCCAGGGCCGCGGCCTGTCGCACGAGGGCCACCGGCGACGACGAGGCCTGCAAAAACGAGCAGTGGCTCCGCGCGACGAGCTCCACGTAGGGCGGCGGAGTTCCGGGCGGCTCCAGCATCTCCGCGAGCGGCGAGGGCTCCGAACCGAGCACGTCGGACGCCTTGAGCCCCGGGATGGGCATGCGCGAGGTTGGGTCGATGCGAAGGCGCGCCATGGCCTAACCGAACCAGCCCCAAAGGCGCATGAGCGAGGGTTTCTCCGGGTCAATCGCTGCGCTTGGCGCGACGCGCTCCACCAAGGCGACCGCCCCTTCTCCGCCTTTGGCCGCGTCGAGCACGAGGGCATCGTCGCCGTAGCGCCACCACTCGGCGCCCTCGAGGTGCATGTAAGGTGCAAGGACCTCGAGGGGCTCGATGGGCACCGCGCGAGGAAAGACCCGCAGGGGCTCGAAGGGCTGCACGAGCGGATAAGACTCGGGCACGCGCGCCTCGTGCGTGGAGCGTGGTCGGGCCTCGGGCGGCAAGAGGCGCGAGCGGTCGTCGGGGCGCCATGCCTCGCAGACCTGAAGAAATCCTACCCGTTCGGAGCCATGGTGCGCCAAGAGCTCGCCGAGCACCCGCGGCAGCGCGGCCTCACCGCGGTCGAAGGCTTGGTACAAATGCCCCGAGCGGTCGTCGCGCGGCGCCAGGAGCTCGGCCAGAAGCTCGAGACTGCGCACCGGAGCGGTCAACCGATAGGACTCGAGGCGCGCCTTGAGCACCGCGAAGAGCTCGCCTGCCCGATGCAGCGGCGCCGGAAGCTCGACCGCCACGGACTCACGAACGCCGCCGGCCCCCACGAAGCCCACGCGCAAACGCCGCGTGGCCATGCCGCGGCCAAAAAGCCTCGCAGCGAGCTTGGCCGTGAGCCCGCGCAGCGCAAACAAGAGCGGCTCGAGCTGGGTGCACTCGTCGTCGAAGTGCTGCGCCTCCAGCGGGTCTTCGGGCAGCGCAAAGGACGGAAGTGGATCGCTGTCGACCCCGGAGAGCCGCGCGAGAATGCGCTTGGCCTCGGCACCAAGGCGCACCGTGAGCTCTTTGCGCGGGGCCTGTGCGAGGTCGCCTAGCGTGCGAAGCCCAAGGCCCGCGAGCCAACCCTCGTGAGCCTCGCCCAGGTCGAGGGCCGCCAGCGGAAGGCGCGCCAAGAGCGGTGCCGCATCGCGCATCGGCGAGTGAAAAACCTGACTTTGCCGAAAGAAGCCCGCGGCCTTTCCGTGGCGTGCCAAGGCTGCCGCGGCCCAGGGACCGTCGGCCACGGCCACACGCCCATGGTGACCGAGCGACGCCGCCATCGAGAGCATGGCCACCGCCAGACTGGCCTCGCGCTCGCTCGCGTTGCGCTCGAGAAGACCCTGCGCGTCGACGAGCACCACGGCACCGTGGGGATGCATGCAAGGTGCAACTTGTGGCGAGAGCGCCAAGAAGGCCTCGCACAGCCGATGCAGCGCCGCCTCGAGAGCCCCCGAGGGCAAGAGGCGCAGCTCGAGACTTGCAAGTTTGGCCGTGGCCGAAGCCAGCGTTTGCCCTGCTCGAAGCCCCGCGTGCCACGCCGCTGGGCTCACCGCGTCGAGGCGCAAGGTGGCCGCGGCCCGGTCGAGGCTCGTGAGCGAAGGGTGCCGCGCCGCATCGAGTACTGCCAGGCACGCGTCGGGCGCGTCGGCCTCGGTGCGCACGAGCTCCACCGGGAGCAGCGGCAGCGCG
>CAIQDA010000280.1 GCA_903870415.1 uncultured delta proteobacterium | reverse complement strand
ACGCCGACGAGCGATCACACCGATGGGTCGGTGGTGGTCGTGGTGCGCGGCACGCCCACGCTCGTCTTCGTGGGCGACATGTTCCGCGGTTCGCTCGTGGGTCGGGGCGCGTCCGCGCACTTTTACAACTGCGACCTCGATCGCAACGCGCGTGTTATCGGCGCGCTCGCCCGCAGCGTGCCCGACGATGCCGTGTACTTTCCCGGCCATTTCGGACCGCTCGCGCAAGAGGACGTGGCGAAGGCGTTCGCACAAACCAACGCTCCGTAATACGAGACACACCCTTCACACATACACAGCAAAGCCACGCGTTCTTCCTTACGAAGATCACGAGGTCTGTAAATGAAACGAGCTCCGGGTGAGGGAGCTCGCTCAATGCATCAGACTCCTCTTTCGTGGAGCTCTTGGGGCGCGGCGCACGCGCTCACGGCATCAAAAACGCTTGCGCTGAAGCTCGAGCACGGCGGCCGTTGGGTCCGCGTGAAACTCGAACACTTTGTCGAGGCTCGTGACCTTAAAGACCGGCAACAGAGCCGGCTTAAGGCCCGCGACGATCATCGCTCCACCGGTCTCTTTGACCTTCTTGAAGACGGCGACGAGCTTACCGAGTGCCGACGACGACAGGTACGTGACCGCACTCACGTCGAGCACGAGCTTCATCTTCGGGCGGGAGCCAGCCTGAGCGAAAAGTTGGTCGCGAAACTCGTCGAGAACCGGAAGGTCCACCAGACGCTCGGCAACGACCCGAGCCATCAGGACCCCGTCTCGTTCTTCGAACCGCAGCACATCCATGCCAGCCATGCGATTACCTTCCCTCAGCCTTCGCTGCTCGTTGGAGCACTGTATCGATCGGCGCGACGGCGCGCCATGAGGATTGTGCGGCCATCTCGGTAATACGCGAGCTGGTCGAGCCATGCGTTCATGATTCGAATCCCGCGGCCGCTCTCGGCCATCAAACCCGCTTCCGTGGTCGGGTCGGGCACCGCGTTCGGGTCGAAGCCTTCGCCCTCATCGTCCACGACGACGAACCAGCGCTCACGGTCGACGCCAACCGAGATGCCGACGGGCTTCTCGACGACTTGACGATTTCCATGGCGAATCGCGTTTGCGAACGCTTCGTCGAGGCAGATGCAGAGCATGGGCTCGTCGTCGCTCTCGAGGTAACCGCCCGCAACGAGGCACGCGGAGACCTCGTCGATCATTTGTTGCTTCAACGCGAGGTCGCTCGGCCACGAACGGGCCACGAGCACTTCGGCGGTCGACGGCGCGCGGCCCGACCAAACATTCACACGACGGGGAGGCCGTAGCGAAGACACGCCGCCCATCGTTCACGTATTCGGCGCGAGCCGCAAGGGCCGGATGGCGGAAATCGTTGGCACGCCGTGGCGCTCCGTTGCGCGGCAGCGTCGGACGTGAAACGCTTGAGCCATGGCAGGGTGGAGCGACGTAAAGGCCTTGGCGAAAGCCAAATTCAAAGTCACGCACGACGACGGGGACACGTTCGAGGTTCTGTTCGAGTACAAAACGGGTCGCCACCAAAAGGTCGTCGTCACGCATTTCGACGCGTTTGAGTGCACGTGGGTCCGCTTTCGCAGCATGGTTTGCCGCAAGGACGAGATGGACCCGTCCGTGGCCCTCGCGTGGAACTCCGAATTCAGCGTCGGAGCGCTCGCGCTCATGGACGACCACTACGCCATTCTGCATTCGACTCCGCTCGACACGCTCGACCCGGAAGAGCTTGAGCGCCCGCTGCGCATCCTCGCGTATGTCGCCGACAAGCTCGAGAAGGACTACACGCGCGGCAACGACATCTTCTGACGTTGCGTGCGCGGCGGCAGGTTACGCCGAACCGAGCAAACCTTCGAGCCCCGCCTCCCATGGCGGCGGCTTGTAGGCGTGCGCCAAGAAGTCGACAAACGCGCGCACTTTCGCAGGCGGCGACCGCTTTTGTGACATGACCGCGAACACCGACGCGTCCATCGCCAAATGCCCTTGAAGCACGGGCACGAGGCGGCCTGAGCGCAGTTCGTTCGCGAGCAATCCCACAGGGCCCAAACCGATGCCGCCGTGCGCGAGCAAGAGCCCTCGAAGCACCTCGCCGTTGTCGATGGTCACGGGGCCACTGACACGGACGGCGAACGTTTCGCTCCCGCGCTTTCGGAAGAGCCACTGATCCATCGGAGTCCCGAGTTGATGGCGGTACGTGATGCATGCATGTTGCACCAAGTCTTCCGGCTTCTTCGGAGTCCCAGCACGTTCGAGGTATTCGGGACTCGCGGCGAGCAGGCGCCGACTCGGAGCAAGGCGACGCGCGCGCAACGCAGAATCGGGCAAATTCGCGAGCCGAAGAGCCACATCGAAGCGCCCCGCCACGAGGTCCGTCATGCGATCTTCGACCTCGATCTCGATGCGAAGGCTCGGGTGCGCGGCAAGAAAGCTCGGCAGATACGGCGCCACGTGAGCAGCTGCGAAACTGACCGGGGCCGCAACGCGCAACGTTCCTCGAACGCTTCCGCCAAGGGCTCGCGCCTCTTCTTCCGCTTCACGCACGTCGTCGAGAATCAACCGCGCGCGCGCGAAAAGCACCTCGCCTGCCTCAGTCAGCGCCAAGCTTCGCGTCGTGCGCTGCACGAGCGGAACGCCAAGCCTCTCCTCAAGGCGGGCCATGGTTCGACTCACGGAAGCCTTGGCCATTTGCAGGGAGCGCGCCGCAGCCGAGAAGCTTTGCAGCTCGACGACCCGGACGAACACGCCCCATCCTTCCATGGATTCTTCGTAAGATCGTTCCGCCATGGGAACGATGTTGTTCCACATTCGGCCCTCGCCGGCAACGCGCGGAAGGCTCATTCTGCTCACGTGATCACCCTCGTTCCCTTCGAAACGCTTGGCGGTGCCGACCACGGTTGGCTCAACGCGCATCACCATTTCTCCTTCGCCGAGTACCGCGACGACTCGCGCGTGCACTTCGGGCCGCTTCGCGTGTGGAACGACGATCGCATCGCGCCGCACACGGGCTTCGGAATGCATCCGCACCGCGACATGGAAATCGTCACCTACGTGCGGACCGGGGCCATCACCCACGGCGACCACCTTGGAAACGTCGGCTGCACGGGAGCTGGCGACGTGCAGGTCATGAGCGCGGGCACCGGCGTGATGCATTCGGAACGCAACGACTCGGACGAGTACTGCGAAATCTTCCAGGTCTGGGTATTGCCACGCGAACGCAACCGGGCTCCGCGCTGGGAGCAACGCGCGTTCCCGAAGGATCGCCCGGGCGAATTTGTCGCCCTCGCAAGCGGACGTCCCGACGTTGTCGGTGCACTCTACATTGATGCAGACGCCACGCTTTATGGACTCCGGCTCGAAGCAGGCATGAGCGCATCTCTCGACCTTGCGCCCGGGCGCATCGTCTACGCGGTGGCGGTCAACGGACCAGGAAAGGCCAACGGGCAACGCTTCAACGGTCGCGATGGCTTCCGCGTCGAGAACGAGACCACGCTCACGATCGAAGCCGAAACGCAGGTCGAACTCTGCCTTTTCGAACTCCCTGGGCCAGCCGATCACTTCCCTGCGCCGCGATGACGCTTCCCTTCCCTTCGCACTTCGAGAAGAGCCTCTGCCCATGAACCCCATCGCACCTGAAGCCCTCGCGCAAATCTTCACCGAGGCGCGCACGCACAATGGATGGCTCCCCGAGCCCGTCTCCGCCGACGACCTCAAGCGCATCTGGGACGTGGCGAAGTTTCCGCCGACGAGCGCGAACACGATGCCCCTTCGCGTCGTTTTCGTGACGAGCGCCGAAGCGAAAGAGAAGCTGAAGCCAGCGGTTTCTCCTGGCAATCTCGAGAAGATGATGACCGCTCCTGTCACGGCTATTTTTGCTCAAGACATGGCGTTCTACGAGAAGCTTCCCGAGCTCTTTCCGCATGCGGACGCCAAGGCGTGGTTCGTCGGAAACGATGCGCTCATCGAGGCAACGGCCTTTCGCAACAGCTCGCTCCAGGCCGCCTACGTGATGCTCGCCGCGCGTGCTCTCGGCTTCGACATCGGCGCGATGAGCGGCTTCAACCCCAAGGTGGTCGACGAGGCCTTCTTCGCGGGAACCTCGTGGCGCGCGAACTTCCTTTGCAACATCGGTCATGGCGATGTGAGCAAGGTTTTCCCGCGCTCCCCTCGCCTGTCCTTCGACGACGCTTGCCGCATCGAGTAAGGCGCCGCGCATGCGCATCGTGATCGTCGGCGGCGGCCTCGTTGGAACGTGCTTTGCCCTTGAGGCATCTGCGCGCGGTGCCGAGGTCATCGTCGTCGACCGCACGGGCCTTCACGCCGAAGCCAGCACCGCAGGCGCGGGCATTCTCGGTGCCAACGCCGAAGCCTTGACCGGAGCCCACGCGGCAGACGAAGGCGTCGCGGCACGTGAAGCGCTCATGCGCTGGGTTCCCGAGCTTGAGGCGTTGACGAAACTTTCCGCGCGATGCGCGAGGCGAGGAACGCTCGTTTCGGCGACGAGTGACGACGAGTTTGCAGTCTACAAGCAATGGCTTCGGGCCCATGAAAGCCAGGGCGTCGCGCTGACTGGCACGGAGGCGCGAGAGCTCGAGCCGTCGCTTGCAACGCCCGCACACGGGGCTGTCCTCTTCGAAGACGACGGCTCCCTCGAACCGGCGCGACTCGGGTCAGCGGTCACCGCTGCAGTGCATTCTGCAGGTATCCGTACCTGTTGCGGTGTCGCGGTCGCAGCGGTCTTGATGCAAAGTGGCGCCGTCACGGGCGTGCGCTTGGACGACGGAACAGCGCTTGAGGGAGACGCGGTCGTGATTGCCTCGGGCGCGTGGTCGGCACAACTGCTTGCGCCGCTCGGAATCGCAGACGACATACTGCCTTTGCGAGGCCAGCTCCTCGAACTTCGGCCACGCACCGGCGAGCTTCGATCCGTGCTCTTCGAGGGCAAGCGCTACATCGTTCCGCGCGGCGATGGACGCTACGTCGTGGGGTCGACGATGGAACGTGTCGGCTTTGACCGCGGCACCACCGAGAGCGCCTACGCGGACCTCATGGCGTTCGCGTCGCGCGTGGTCCCATCGTTTCGGGACGCGGAGGTTCTCGCGCACTGGGCAGGCCTTCGACCCTTTCGTGCAGCCGGTCCTCGCATCGGCAGCACGGCAATCGCGGGCCTTTTCACAAGCTTT
>CAIQDA010000279.1 GCA_903870415.1 uncultured delta proteobacterium | reverse complement strand
GTGAAGGTGTTCTTCGCCCAGATCACGAACGTCGACCACTTGCCGCCGGCCGACCGGAATGCTGTCTGCAGGGTGTCAAGCTCCGACGAACTCATCGCGATGCTCGTCACGGCGTTTTCGAAGGTGAAGCCGGGACGAGAAAAGCCCGTGCTGCTCATTCCGACGCCGACCTTCGTCATGTACCGGGCGACCGGGCTGCTTCACGGGTTCGACGTCGTCGAGGTCCCGCTCGATGCGAACTTCGGTCTCGATGAAGCCGCGATGGTTGCGGCTGTCGGTTCTCATGATCCGAATCTCATCTTCCTCGCGTCGCCGAATAACCCCACGGGCGCGGCCTTCGATGCGGCGGCGATTGAGCGCCTTGCTCGCGTGGCGCCGTCGGCGATCGTGGTGCTCGACGAAGCGTATGGACCATTTTCTGCGCGGCAACCGGCGCGTTCCGCGAGCGACCCCGAGAACCTCGTGCGGCTCGGAACGCTGAGCAAAATCGGCTTGGCGTCGTTGCGCATCGGATGGCTAGACGCGGCTCCATCGGTGGCGCGCGTCGTCGACGTCGTTCGTTTGCCGTTCAACACGAGCGCCACAAGTCAGCTCTTGGCGGTCGCGGTGCTTGCAGAATGCACCGACCACCTGCGCGACATGTGCCGAACGATCGTGGCCGAACGAGCCCGCATCGGGGACGCGATCACCCGGTCCGGTGCCGCGAAAGTGTACCCAAGCGACGCGAACTTCTTGTGGATAGAGGTTCCAGGCCCCGCGGCCGACCTCTGGAACGCGCTCGTCGCCGAGGGTATTCTCGTGAGGAGTTTTGCAGGGAAGGGCGGTCGCCTTGATCACTGCTTGCGCATCACCATCGGTTCGCCTGAGGCGAACGACGCGTTTCTCGCGGCGTGGAGCCGGGTCACGCGATCGTAAAGCCGCCGTCGACCACGAGGGTCTGGCCCGTGTGGTACGCGGCTGCATCGCTTGCAAGGTACAAGGCCGCCCCTGCGATCTCATCGGGCTGACCCACGCGCCCGGCGGGTGTTCGATCGAGGATCGTTTTGGAGAGCTCCGGCGACGCGACGATGGCGCTGGCGAACTTCGTTTCCACGAGTCCTGGAGCGATCGCGTTGACACGGATTTTTGCTGAACCGAGTTCGAACGCGAGGGTCTTCGTCATGGAGATCACGGCGGCTTTGCTCATGCCGTAGCAACCTTGGAGCGGGGCGGCGTTGAGGCCCATGATGCTCGCGACGTTGACGATGCTTCCGCCGACGCCGCGGCCGACGAGGTGCTGTGCGACTTCGCGCGTGAGCCAGAAGTAGCCCTTCACGTTGACCTCAAACGTCTTGTCCCACTGGCCTTCGCTCACGGTGAGAAGGGGCCCGAAGTGCGGGTTCGTCGCGGCGTTGTTCACGAGCACGTCGACTTGTCCGAAGCGCGCAATGGCCTCAGTGACGATGCGCTTGCAGTCGTCTTCGCGCCCGGTGTGCCCCGCGACGGCGATCGCATTTTCGCCAAGCGATTGGGCGACGGCCTCGAGGGCTTCGGCTTTGCGCGCGACGAGCACCACCTTCGCGCCGTGGGCGACGAACGTGCGCGCGATGGCCTCACCGATTCCGCGGCTTGCTCCAGTGATGATGGCGACTTTGTTCGCGAGGTCGATGCGTGCGGTCATGGCGTCTTTATTCGAATCGGTTGGCGGTGCGTGCAGAATGCAAGCGCCGTTTAGGTTCCGACTTTCACTGCACCAAGGCGGCGAAAACGGGCGTAGCGATCGTCGATCAACTGGTCGCGCGTGAGCGGTTCGAGTTCGCGCAAGGCGTCCTCAATCGCGTCGCCCACAAGCTTTGCGCAAGCCGGATGATCGCGATGGGCCCCGCCCGCAGGCTCGTTCACGATTCGATCGACGACACCAAGCTTCAAAAGCTCCGGGGCTGTCATGCGCATGCGCTCGGCGGCCTCGGCCGATTTCGCGCCGTCCTTCCAAAGGATCGACGCGCATCCTTCCGGTGAAATCACGGAATACGTCCCGTATTCGAGCACGTGAACGCGGTTGGCGACGGCAAGTGCGAGAGCGCCACCGCTGCCTCCTTCGCCGGTGATGGTCGTGATGACGGGCACGCCAACGCGCGAGAGGGTCGCAAGGCAGGCTCCGATGGCCTCCGATTGCCCGCGCTCTTCTGCCCCGATGCCTGGGTACGCTCCGGGCGTATCGACGAAGGCCAAGATCGGCAAACGGAAGCGGTCTGCGAGCGTGTAGAGGCGATCGGCTTTTCGGTAACCCTCGGGGTTCGCCATGCCGAAGTTTCGCTTCACGTTCTCTTTGGAGGTGCGCCCTTTTTGATGCCCAACAAGCACCACCGAGCGTCCTCGAAATCGACCGAGGCCCGCGACGATCGAGGCGTCGTTCGCGAAGCGCCGATCGCCTTGAAGCTCGACGAAATCTTCAAAAAGGTAACTCACGTAGTCGAGCGTGTACGGGCGCTTCGGGTGGCGAGAAAGCTGCACCTTCTGCCACGGCGTCAGCTCCGAGAAGAGCATCCGCGCAACGATCGCGGCCTGCGCTTCGACGCGCTCAAGTTCGTGGCGCAGCGACGGGTCCGTGCCGAGCTGCGCGCGCAGTTTCGCGACGCGATCCAAGAGCTCTGCGAGGGGCTTTTCGAACGGCAACACATGGCTCGCCATGGCCCGTCGGCTAGCACACGCGCAGGAAGGGAAAAGCAGCCGAGTGGCGCGTAATCTTGTTCGCGGTCGCCGGTCGCCCGATGAGCGCGGGCGCGGCAGCGGTGACAGCGAACTTTACAGATAGTTCGAGAAATACGCTGACGTGTTACGGGAAGCCCGGCTCGACTACGCGTTCTTCTCGCGAAGGACGTTGTAAATCAGCACGGGCTCAGCGATTCCCTTGAGCATGACCGGCGCGAGCTCTTGGAGTTCGAAGACGTCTCCGAGGTGACGCCGAGTCGCGCTGCTTACAATGAGCTGGCCTGCGGTGGCGACGCCGCACAAACGGGCACTCTGGTTCGCCGTGTCCCCGATGACCGTGTAGCTGAGCGCCTTCGAGCTTCCGACGTAGCCGACGACGAGGGGGCCCGTGTGAACGCCGATACCGACCGCAATGGGCGGCTCGCCGACGGATGCGCGCTGTTCGTTGAAGCGATCGACCGCCGCAAGTTGTTCGAGGCCGCAACGAACCGCTCGAACCGGGTCGTCGGCGCTCGCTTTTGGCGCGCCCCAGAACGCCATGATGCCGTCGCCCATGAACTTGTCGAGCGTGCCTTCGTGCCGAAAGACCACCTCGACCATTTGCTCGAAGTACTCGTTCAACATGTCGACGACGCTCGCGGCATCAATGCCGGAACTCATCTTCGTGAACCCGCGAATGTCGCTGTTGAACACCGTGCAGTGTTCGAGAGCCACGCCGCCTTTTTTGATTTCAAGGCGACCTGCCTCGACCTCGGCGGCCACGTTCGGCGCGATCAAACGCGAGAAGCGCTCGCGCATGATGATCTCTTGTTCGACCTTGCGCGAGAGCAAGCTGTTCTGGATGAAGAGCGCGGCCTGTGCGCTCACGGTCGTCACGAGCTCGAGGTCTTTCGGGCCGAATTGCCCAAGACTCGCGGAGTCGAGCCACACCGCGCCGAGCACCGTGTCTTCGTGAAGAAGCGGCACGACGATCGCGCTCGAGATTCGATTGAGGATCATCGACTTGCCCTTCGAAAGGGCGAAATCCATGGCGGCGTCGTGGGTCAGCACGCTCGCGCGTTCGCGAATCACGTGACCGAGAATCGTCGTGCTCAGGGGGATCGAATCGTTCGAACCATCGCGACGGCGCGCCGCATGGGGCTCGAGGTCACCGTTTTCGTTGCGGAGCAAAATGACCGCGCGGTCGGCTGCGACGAACGAAAAGAGCGAGTCGATGATGCGTTCGAGGAGCTTGTCGAGATCGCGCTCGACGCTGATCGTTCGGGTGAGTTCCCACGCGAGGCGGAGTCGCTCGTAGTCCGTGCGCAGTTGGACAGGGTCGTTGGCGACCGCGTCGAAGGCTTGGAACCCCTTGGTCTTCGCTTGAATCTGAGCGCCAATGGCTCGCGCGGCTTCCATCAGTTCGACGCGGGTCGAACCACTCAGAAACTGCGTGCGGGTGCCCGCGGGCGCGGTCGTGCGCGGTAGAGCGACCTGCGGCAGCGCAACTTGCGGCAGCGCAGGCGAAACGTTCGAGATAACCGGCGACGAGAACGGTTGCGGCGACGTGTTCGTGGCGCGCGGCGGCCCCGATGGACGGCTTGCAATCGGTGCCTGCGACGTGCGCTCGCTCGCTGGGGGCAACGGCGGCGAACGATGAAGCGGCGACGAGGAGCCGGGAGGCGCAGGAATGAGCGACGCGCCCGCAAGGTTGTCAAATCGAGCGCGCAGGCCTTCGCCTGGGCGCAGGGTGCCGAAGATGATTTCGTCGTTGTGACGGACGAGCTTCTCTCCCTGGACCCGCTCTCCGTTCACGTAGCTGCCGTTGAGGCTGCCGAGATCACGCAGGATCCACGCGTCGTCGCGATTCTCGATCACGCAGTGCTCTTTCGAGACAATCTTGTCGAGGAGCTGGATCGAGTTGTTCGGGTGACGTCCGAGCGTGTTTGTCGTGCGCAGATCAATTGACTGCGGACCGTCGGGAGTGAGGAGGATGAGCCGTGCCATCGAGAGGGGCACATGTTACGTCGTGGTTGCGGGCAAAGAACAGCGCGAATCGCTGCATCGCCTCCGCAGTCGCCAAAAAAGATGCCTAACGAGGCTGCCTCCGATCCGACGCGTGTTTCGCTTCCACCCGCCCCCCCGGGCGCACGTCATCGTTGCGCGGTAGGCGCGGAACTTGCGGCAGTCGAAACGCACCCCAGTTTGCTTTCTGGCCTCGATGCGCCCGCGCCGTCGCTCGTGGCGCTTTCCGGCCCCCACGCCATGCGCGCGTTGGCGCTCGGGCTTTCGGCGCACGGCAGCGGATTCCACGTGTTCGTGTCGTCGCCGCATCCGCTCGACCCCGCGACGGACGTGGCGACGCTTGCCGAAGAAGCGCTGCGCGTTCATCCGCGGCTGCTTGAGGACTTCGTGGTGTTGCACGGCCTCGATCGCAGCGCCGAGCCCGTCATCCTTGCGCTGCCTGCAGGTGCCGGCCCGAAGCTCGAAACGGCTCTCACGAAACTCGGCGAGTCGCTTCCGGATCGCCTCGCTCGACTCGACGAAGATCAAGAACTCGTTCGAGCGCGCGACGCGCTTCAGAAGGAACTCGACGATCAGGAGAAAGCCATCGTCGCCGAGCTCGACACGCACGGAAAAGAACACGGATTCTCGGTTCGCGCTTCGCACGGTCAGCTCCAAATCGTTCCGAAGCTCCACGGCAAGCCCGTAAGCCAAGAGCAGTTTGACGTGCTTGACGAACCTACGCGGCGCCGCATCGAAGAAGCGCGCACTCGGCTTGAGCCCACAGTGGAGACCGCCACCAGGCACTTGCGCCAGCTGCACACGGACCATTCGACCAAGCGTCGCAGTCTCCTGCAAGACGCGGCCGCGGCACGTGTTCGCGCGGCCATCGTGGAGTTCCGCGAAGCGATCGGCGAGGGCTTCGACGCGCTCGTCGCGTGGCTTGAGGCGCTTGGCGCGTTCCTCGAGAATATTTGGCCGGAGCTTCTCGCGGGCGAAGCTCGTGCGCCCGTTGACGACGACTGGCGTGACCTTTTTCGTGTGCACACGCTGCTCTCGCGCGCCGACGACGAAGAGGCTCCTGTGGTGGTCGAGACCGACCCGACCGAGGAGCGACTTTTCGGTTTCGTGGACCGTGAGTGGCGCGGTCCGCACCTTGTTGCAGGACGTGGCGGAGTGCGGCCAGGCGCTCTTCTTGAGGCCTCCGGTGGTGTCATCATCATGCGCGTCGAGGACCTCCTTGCGCGTGCGGACGTTTGGCGTCGCGTCATGCGGGCGCTCCGCGATCGTCGCGTCGGAATCGACGACATTTCAGGGCGGCGTGCGCTCGTTCCGACGACGATGTTGCGACCGTCGTCCGTGGATCTCGACGTGCTTGTGGTGCTCGTTGGAAGCCCCGGGGACTACGAAGAGCTCGCGTCGGTCGACACGGATTTCACACGTCTTTTTCGAGTCAAAGTCGAACTCGAAGGCGAGGTTCCTCGCACCCCTGAGAACCTTGCGAAGCTTGACGCTCACTTGCTCGAGCGACTCGACATGAGCGGTTCGTTGCAACTTGCACCAAGTGCCCGAGCGCGGTTGCTCGACGTTGCAAGCTGGCTCGTGGACGATCGCGAGCGACTCACGCTTGATGTCGACACGCTCGTCGAGGTCGCCAAACTTGCAACGCTCGACGCCTCGAAGCTCGGACGTGACGCTGTCATCGACGCGGAAACCGTCGAGCGCGCTTACCGCGAGCGTCGTTCGCGAAGTGCTCAAGCCGAGCGCCATTTCCGCGAGCTCACGCAGCGTGGAGTCCTGGCGATTGCCACGTGCGGCGTTCGCGTTGGCGTCATCAATGGGCTCAGCGTTTACTCCACGGGCGAGGTCGACTTCGGTCAGCCCGTTCGCCTGACCGCGGTCGTTTCGCTTGGCCGCGAAGGCATCATCGACGTCGAACGCGAAGCCCAACTCGGCGGCGCCATTCACACGAAGGGAGTCGCGATCCTGCGCGGCTACCTCGGCCACATGTTCGGTCAAGAACGCCCGTTGAGCCTTCGCGCGCAACTCGCCTTCGAACAGTCTTACGGCGAGATTGACGGCGACAGCGCGTCCACCACGGAGCTGTTCGCGCTCCTCAGCGCACTTGCGGAACTTCCCGTCGACCAAAGCATCGCGGTTACGGGCAGCGTCAACCAGCTCGGCGAAGTGCAAGCCATCGGCGGGCTCTCCGCAAAAGTCGAAAGCTTTTTCGATCTGTGCGCGTCTCGCGGCCTCACCGGTTCCCAGGGCGTCATGTTTCCGCGCGCGAACCTTCCCCAGCTCGTGCTCCACGGACCGATTCTCTCGGCGCTCCGCGACGGAACGTTTCACCTCTACGCCATCGACACCATCGCAGACGGTGTTGAAATTCTCATGAGCACTGTCGCAGGCGATCGCGACGAAGACGGCCATTTTCCAGCGGACAGCGCCTTCGGGCGCGTAGAGCGACGCCTCATCGAAGTGGCCGAGCGCCTGCGTCACGCGGAGGGCGGGCCCGCGGTCGACAGCGACCTCAATGGTGAAAGCGACGTGGGGAACGATGGTGCTGGGGGTGCGTTTCGCGTTCCTCCGCGGTCGGCATACGCGGTGGCGCGCTTTCGGCCTGTGGTGCGAAGGCGTCGCTGATGCATCGCGCATCGTCAGAGCGTCGCTAGGTTTTTTCGCAACCGCCGATTTCATGCGGGGTCAAACTCAGCCATGATCGGCGACGGATGGATGAGGGAACCGACGGAGACGAGCGCGTCAGCATGCCCCTCGAAATTGGGGCTGCCGTTTCGCTTCGCCCGCGCGGCCGTTCTGCGTGGAGCTCCATCGTTCGTGCGCTCTTCGCGATGCGTGCCGGAGAACTCGCTCTCTGGATCGTTGGCGTAGGGGCCACTGGCACCGCCTTCGTCGAGATGCGCGCGGCGGAGCGAGAGCGCGTGCGGCTTGCGTTCGCGCGGGAGGCGCTCGGGTCGTTCGACCTCGTGAAGCAAGAGCTCGTGGCCGCGACAGACGTGGTTGCGGGTTACGCGAATCACTTGGAAATTGTGCCGCGCGAGCGATGCTACTCGCAGAGCTATGCGCGCTCTGCCCTTGCGCGCCATCCGAGTCTTCGCGGGCTTTCGTGGGATACGGTGATTCGGGGTGACGAGCTGGCTTCGTTCGAAGCGACTCAGCGACGCGAGCGTCCCGCCTTTCGCGTGACCGAGCGTAACGCGCGCGGTGACCTCGTCCCGGTCGGTGCCCGTGATCGGTACGTCGTCGTCACATGCATTGAGCCCGAAGACGGAAACGCGAAGGCGATTGGCTTCGACTTGTCGAGCGACCCGGTCCGCGCGGAGGCTATCGACAAGACGCTGGTTTCTCACACGCCAGCGGCAACAGCGCGCATTCGCCTTGTGCAGGAAACGGGCAGGGCCGTGGGCGTTTTGCTCCTCCAAGCCGTGGTCGATGAAGCTTCGCGCGCCAACCTCGGATGCGTCTCAGCGGTGCTGCGAATCGACGACCTCTTTGATCGCAGTCTTCGATCGATTCCGAGCGGCTCGGCCGTCGCGCTCTACGATGGTGCGAGTGACGAACAAGATGCATTGTACACGGTCGGAGATCCCGCCATCGAGAAGAGCGGGTATCGTGTGGAGCTCCCGGTGAACGTCGCGGATCGTCCGTGGTTGCTTCGCGCAAGCATCGCTCCCGGAGAAGTCGAACGCCGCATGTCGATGCAACCGTGGGCGTGGTTCGTCGCAGGTCTCGTGACGACCTGGCTTGCGTCGCGGACGCTTCGTTCTCAGCGTGCGGCGCGCGATCTGCTTCGAAACGTGCTGCCACGTCACATCGCTGAACGGTTGACGCAAGGCCGGCGTCGCGTTGCCGAACGCCACGACAATGTCTCGGTTCTCTTCGCAGACCTCGTTGGATTTACCGCCGTCGCGGGACGCCTCGGTGCCGACGAACTCGTTCGGATGCTCGATGACCTTTTCTCGGGCTTCGATCGGATCACCGACGACCTGGGGCTCGAGAAAATCAAGACCATCGGCGATTGCTACATGCTCGTCGGCGGACTCAAAGGCGACGACGATCACCTCTATCGGACCGTGCAAGCTGCAAGGAGCTTGTTGGCCTTCGCGCGTCGGCGAGGACTCGAACTGCGCGTCGGAATTCACGTTGGGCCCGTCATCGCCGGTGTTATCGGACGGCGCCGTTTGGCGTTCGATCTTTGGGGCGATACGGTGAACATCGCCAGCCGCATGGAGTCGTTCGGCGTACCGAACCGCATCGTCCTGAGCGATGAGGCCTACGCGGCACTCGGCGAGCGAATCCGTGCAGAATGCAGAGAGCCGATGTCCATGAAGGGCGTGGGTGAACGAACGTCGTGGTTGCTGTTCGACGATGACGCGTCACAGGTCGAGCGACCGAAGCGGTGACGATGGCGGTGATTCCGCTTGCTCGCGTCGACCCGCAGAGGCGATGGGTCGGTTCGCGGACGCGCTTTCGTCGCGGTTTTTTCATGCCATTTGCGCGGCGGTACTTCTTTTCCGAAGCATGCTGCTTGCCCTTGCCATGGGCGCGCCGCGAGGGTTTCCTTGCCGCTCGCCCTCGGAGTTACTGACGCTATGCCTCGATCTTTTGACCCGAACGATCTCGTTGCGATGCCGCGCTTGGACGCGAACGGCGCTCTTGAACTCGGCGCCTCGCTCATCGCGTGTGCGCGCGCCGAAGCCCGCCTTCCATCGGCGCTCGTGCACGGTTTGGACGAACTCATCGCGGAGCACCGTAACCTCGAGGCGATTCTCGACGAGCGCTTGGGACCGCCGCCGCCGGACGGTTACCGTGCGCGACGCGCCGACGTGCTCGAAGACAACCATTGGGCCGCGCTTCACGACTGGCTCCTTGCATGGACGCGGCTTCCGTTGACCGTTCCCGAAGCGTTCACCGCGCGTCGACTTTTCGAGGTGCTCTTCCCCGAGGGACTCTCGTTCACGCAGCTTCCGTACAAGCTCGAGTGGCAAGAGGCGGAAGATCGCTTGAAGCGCATCATGAGCGATCAGCTCGAGAGAGACATCGAATCGCTCGGCGGAATGCCATTCCTGCGAACGCTGCGCGATGCACATGCAGCCTACACGGAGGCGCTTGGTCTCGGATCGTTTCGGCCGGCGCCGCCGCGCTACGAAATTCCGAAGAAGAAAAGCCTCGAAGCCACCGTCGTCGCGATGCGCGGTTATGTGCTGCGCGTGCTTGGCCACGTCGACGAAGCGGATGCGGAGACGTCACTTCTTGCGGGGCGCTTGCTCAAAGCGCTTCGCGATTGGAACGAGCGACCACTCCCCACGGGCAACACGGTGATGCCGCCCAGGTCTTGAGGCCATGAGACCAATGGCGAAACTCGTATCTTGGTCGAAGCGCTGCGACGGCTGGGGCGTGGTGGTTCACGGCGGGGCTGGCAACGTCGATGCCGATCGCGGTCCTCTTCACGCGGCCGGATGTCGAAGCGCGGTCGAGCATGCGGTTCGAGCGCTGCGTGAGGGCGCTTCTGCGCTCGACGCGGCTTGCCTCGCGGTCCAAGCGCTCGAAGACAACCCTTTGTACAATGCAGGTACCGGCGCGGCCCTCGACGAAGCAGGCGAACTGTCGCTCGACGCGTCGATCATGTGCGGAAAGACGCTTCGCGCGGGCGCAATCTGCGCGCTGCCCGCGTTCGAGCACCCCATCGCCATCGCGCGGGCCATCCTCGACGACGGACTTCGCGTGTTGCTCGCGGGCGATGGCGCCGCGGTTTGGGCAGAGAAGCACGGGTTTTCAAAGGCCGAAGCCGGGTCGATGATCACCGACGCTGCGCGTGCGCGTCTCGAGAGTGTGCGAACGAGCGGCGAGTCCGGAGCCTGGGCAGGAGGCACGGTGGGTTGTGTTGTTCGCGATCGGCATGGGTCCCTCGTGGCCGCGACCAGCACCGGTGGCATGGTCGGAAAGCCAAAGGGTCGCATCGGCGACAGTGCCATCATCGGAGCGGGCACCTACGCGGACAACGCTGCGGGGGCGGTATCGAACACCGGTGACGGAGAGGCGTTTCTTCGGGCGGTCGCGGCGAAGATGGCCGTGGAAACCATGCGCTCCGGTGCTTCATGTTCCGAGGCCGTTGGCTTCGTGCTCCAAGACATTGCCCTCCGCCTCAATGGAATCGGCGGCACGATCGCCATCGACGCGCTCGGATCGGTGTCGTGGGGACGCACCACGCGCACGATGTCGTGGGCCGCGGCAGCGGAAGACTGGGACACGATTCACGAAGGTTTTTGAGGCGTTCCGCGGCGGGTTGCGGCAGCGGATTGTCCTTGACCTCGACCGCGTGACGAGGAATAGAACGGGGCTTCTCGGGGCGTAGCGCAGCCTGGTAGCGCACCTGGTTCGGGACCAGGGGGCCGGAGGTTCAAATCCTCTCGCCCCGACGAAAACGCGAAAGCGCGGTGTCCATGTGGCGCCGCGCTTTTTCTTTTCCATCGCATGCGCCCGAGCGTTTTCGAGGGCGGCTCCTTGCTAGCGTGGGCGCGATGAAGTCTCGGTGTATCGCGGCGCTGCTTGCAGCGGCTCTCGTTCCGGCCTGCACGCCGCGTGTTCCATCAAAGCCGATTGCCGACGCGTACTTGCGCCTCTCGGTGCGGCCCGCGGACGCCACCGTAAGCCTAGATGACCGCGTTCTCGGGAGCGCCCGCGTCCTTGAAGGGCGGTGGATAGCCGTGCCCCACGGCGTGCATCGCTTGAGCCTCACGTCCGCGGGTTTCGACCGGCACGACGAAGATTTGAACGTCGCTGCGGGCCGCCAGGAGCTCACGGTCCAACTGAATGAGATCCCCGAGCGCTGAACGGATGCATCGCGCTTGCCAACGGCGCCGGCTTGTGGTCTATTCCAGCCCCCCGTTTCAAGGAAGACAGAGAAGATGGCGAACCGAGCGATCTGGAGCATGCGCAAGCGTCACGAGTGGCTGGCGAAAGACATTAAGCCGCGCCGCTTCAAGCGTGCGCACCGCCTCCGCTGCGGCATGGTCGTCGACGTCAACAAGACCGACAAGGGCTGAGAGCTTTAGGCTCCCAAGAAAAGCGGCGTCCGCATTGCGCGGGGCCGCTTTTTTTTCGTATTTTGCTCGGTCCGACGCTTGCCCGTTGCGCCCTTACTGGAATTGGGCTACCGCACGGGTGGAATCAATCGTGTATTCCATTCGCGCCGGAGTTAGCCCATGGCCATCGAAGTTCCGCCGATTCGCATCCTCATCGTCGACGACGACAAGTCGATTTGTGAATACGTGCAGACGCTCCTTGAGCGCGATGGATTCCAGGTCGAGACCCAGTGCGACCCGCTGAAGGTCGAAGAGACGGTCAAGGCGGGCGAATTTCACCTTATTTTCCTCGATCTCATGATGCCACGCATGGACGGCATCGAGGTCTTGCGACGCATTCGCCGCATCGACAGCGACGTATCGGTGGTCATCTTCACGGGGTACCCGACGCTCGAGAGCGCGAAGGCGGCCATGAAGCTTGAGGCGGTCGACTACCTTCAGAAGCCGTTTAACAACGACGAGTTTCGCGAAGTCATCGCGCGCGTCATGCGCAAGAAGGGTCTTGCGCGGACGCCTGAAGAGCAGCTTCACAAGATCATCGGCGACACCATCCGCACGCTCCGCAAAGAGAAGGAGCTCACGCTCAAGCAGATGTCGCGCCGCACGAACCTCAGCGTTTCACTGCTTTCCCAGATCGAGCGGGCGGAGTCGTCGGCCTCCATTTCCTCGCTTTACAAAGTCGCTGTCGCCCTCGAAACGCGCATCAGCCAGTTGTTTGGCGGTCACTGACGTTCGCCGCCGCGACGGAACCGTTGTTGCCTTGGGCACGGGTTGGCAACCACGAACTTCGCACGAATTCCCTTGCAAGTCGGCCACTGTCTCGGCAATGTGCGCGGCCCACCGCCGAAGTAGCTCAGATGGTTAGAGCGGGCGTTTCATACGCGCTAGGTCGGGGGTTCGACTCCCTCCTTCGGCACTCGGATCACATGCGCTTGGGTTTCTCACCCAGGCGCTTTTCGTTTGTGGGGCTTCTGCCATGCCCGTGCAACGGGTGCTCTTCTCGAGCGTACCGGCGGCGCTGAGCGGCGTATAAAGCTCGCATCCCATGCGCACGCTCGAGTCCTCCTTCGCTTTGGCTTTCTCGCAGGCCGCTCGACGCAAGGCGCGTCACGCGTTCGCAGGCCCCATCCTCGCCGTCGCGACGGTCGTTGGGTGTGCGGAGCCCGTGTCGCCCGTTCCGCTGCGCGGAGGTGCCCTCGCAACGGCGGCGGACGGCCAGAAGCTTCCTCCTGCGCTCCAAGTCGTTCACGCGGGGCCAAGCGGGCTCGCCGGGCGTGGCGAATCCCCGACCGTGGTTTTCGATCGGCCGCTTCGGGAACTCGGCAACGAGGAGTCCGAGTTGACGCCGCCGGTGTCGCTTGAGCCATCGATTGCGGGTTCTTGGCGCTGGCTTGGCAGTCAAGCGGCGACGTTCGAACCGCTTGCCGGATTCCCAGGGAGCACGCGGTTTACCATTCGCGTCGAGCCTTCGTGCGTCGCGACCGATGGTGCGCGCCTCGAAGCGCCGTTTGCGTTCGCGTTCGAGTCGCCTCGCATAGGCGTGCAGAATGCATGGATTGACGACTCCGAACTTCGTGCACTCGACGTGCGCGGCGGAGTGCGCGTGAGTTTCACGCAACCGACGACCGTCGAGGCCGTGTCCGCGTCGACGACGTTCGTGAACGATGGGCACGATGTCGCCGTTCACGTGGCCGCGGTGCGCGCGGAGGGCGAGGTCAACGGCCAAACCGCTAGCCTTTTCCTAGTCACGCCGCAGGAGTCGTTTCGGCAAGGGTCGAAGGTAGCACTCGCGATTTCGTCCTCGCTCGTCGGGGCCGAAGGTCCGCTGCCCATGGAGAAAGAGTTCCGCGCGACCTTCGACGTCATCGGCGAACCGAAGCTCATGGCGCCCCCGTGCACAGCGCGCGAATCGGACGGCACCTGCGAGAGCGGACAACAGATCCACTTGTCGTTCGACGCGCCGGTTTCGGTGCATGAGCTCCAGGGGCATCTTCGCATCGACCCGCCACGCGCCGTGCGTTGGCCGACGGGTGCCGAGGCACGCGCTCGCACAGGAACTTCCCACTGGATCGAAGCAGAGTTTCGCCCAGGTGAGACGGTCACGGTCACGCTCACGCCTGGCCTTACGAACACGCGCGCGCGACGTCTGACCCAATCGATCGCGAGTCGAATCGTCTTTGCCCCGCCCACGCCGCAAGTGGGGCTCAACGTCTCGGGCACGTTCCTCGATCCGACGACGGCTCCGAGTCCGATTGCCGTGCGCACGCAGGCCCTCGCGGATCTGGAGATCTTCTCGATCCCTCTCACGACGCCTGCGGCGCTCGCGCTTTTGAATCCCGAACAAGACTTCGCCGCGAAGGTGATGGAACCCTCGTGGCACAGCTTTTTCCTGCATCGCAAGGTCGCGTGGGCTTTGGGGGACACGGCCAAACGTGGCGTTGTCGAGTTCCCTTCGCCGACCGTCCCGAGTCTTGTGGGCGCGCGATTTCGCCA
This sequence comes from uncultured delta proteobacterium, assembly GCA_903870415.1. Lineage (GTDB taxonomy): Bacteria > Myxococcota_A > Polyangia > Polyangiales > Polyangiaceae > CAIQDA01. Next base: position 5,018 of record CAIQDA010000279.1, on the reverse strand, counting down.
AGCGGATGGAAGCTTGCGCACCGTGTCTCATCTGCTCGTTCCATCGCAGCACATGGTGTCGGCGCACGTTGGTTTCGAGGGAGGCGTGGTCTGGGTGACGGACTTCGCAACCGCAACGCCCTCCGAGGGGATCGCTGTCGCCATCGCGCAGCTCGACACGGGACGAGAGGTCTTTCGGGGAACGACGTCGCGGGACGGAACGTTGGCGATTCCCAAGCTTCCGCGTCTCGAACCCGGTCTTGCGGGCTACGCGGTCGTCTCCTATGCGGCCGGCGGCGTGACCGAGTCCGTTACTCGGTTTGAGCGAGGTTCTTGGTCGTATGCTTTCGGTGTTTCGTCGGATACGTCGGAACGTCCCGCGCTCACGGCGGTCCTTGAGACCGATCGCGACGTGTATCGTCCGGGCGATGGGCTCGCGCTTTCGGCGGTCCTTCGTGAGCGTGAGCCATGGGGATTGCGCACCCCGGCCGGTCGTCGGCTGAAGCTCGTGATTTCGAACGACCGCGAGGAGGCAATCGTCGAGAAAAACCTCGTAACGAGTGCGTTTGGAACGGTTCACGACCGCGTCGTTCTTCCGCGCGAGATCCCGACCGGAACGGCTCGAATCGAGGTGTTCGACGAAGAGGGCAAGAGCCGCCTTCCGGTGCCGCCGTTGGCAACGGCGACCGTTCGCATCGAGCATGTGCGCCCGGCGGAGTTTCAAGTCGAGTTGAACGCTCAACGTGAAGGCTTCGTGGCGGGCGACGTCGTCGAGGTGACGGGCAAAGGGCGCTACCTCTTCGGAGCGCCGATGGCGGCGGTGCCGGTTCGGCTGTTCGTTAGTCGCGAGCGATCGTCCTCGGTTTTGTTCGATGCGGACGACGAGCGTGCGTGGACGTCGGGGAACGAAGCGCTGCGGTCGGCGCGCCTTGACGGGCGCGTTGTGGACGGGGTGGTCCTCGAACGCGAGACCGTGAGCGATGCGAAGGGGGAGGTCTTGCTTCGTGAGAGCCTGCCGCTCCCTCAGTTCGAAGACGACGAGCGGGTGACGGTCGAAGCTGAGTACAAAGATCTCACCGGACGAAGCGGCGCCGCACGCACTGTGCTTCGTGCGTTTTCGGGCTCAAGGCGCGTGTTCGTTCGCGAGACCTCGGAGCGAATCGTTCGACTGAAAAAACCCTTGGTCTTCGGCGTTCGGGTTGCGGGCCTCGACGATGCCGATCTGTCGGGCGTACCGGTGAGCCTGCGCCTGCTCCGGTTCGTGGACCGAACGGCCAAGCGCGTGAGCGACGGCGGGCGATCCGTCCATGAAGAGATCGTGCGCGACGAGTCCGTCGTCGCTACGTGCACACTGCAGTCATCGCCAAAGCACGTCGGTTGCACGCTGACGCCAAACGATCCGGGACAGCACGTCGTCGAGGCGACCGTTGTTGACGAAGCCGGGCGCGCGCATCGGTCGAGCTTCACCGTCTTCGTGTCCGAAGCTCGGGATTCTCCACTCTTTGCTGAGGGCGACGCAAGGTACCTCGAGCTCGTTCCCGCCGCGAAGAGCTTCAAGCCCGGTGACATCGCGAAGGTCCTCGTGAAGAACCCATGGCCCGGATCCATGGCGCTCATCACCGTCGAGCGCGAAGGGGTTCGTCGGTCCGAGGTGCGCAAGCTCGGTGCCGCCGACACGGTCGAGGTTCCTATCGACGCGACGATGGTTCCCGAGGTCCACGTCGGCGTTCACGTGATTCGTGCGAAGCGGGGCGAGGGCCGAAACGCCATCGACGGAGACCGTCTCGCACGCGTCGGCATGACCACGCTTGCCGTGGAAAATCCCGCGCGAGTGCTTCACGTCGACGTGGTCGCGGCGGGTGGAACCCATGAGCCTGGACAAGCGCTTGAGGGTTCGCTCCGCGTCGTCGATGCGCTCGGCCAACCTGTCTCCGCCGAGGTGACCGTGTCCGCGGTGGACGAGGGAATGATCTTGCTCACAGGGCACGAGCCGCCGGACGTGGCGCGGGCCATCGATGCGTACCGCCCGATCGCGCAGCAAGTCGTCGAGCCGCGGTATCACCTGGCGAGTGTGGCCCAGCGGGTTACCGCGAGGGGGTTGCATGGAGCGTTCGCGGAAAAAGGCGACGAGGGCGGCGATGGCGGCGGCGGCGCTTCTCGTAAGGAATTTTCACCCCTGGCGGCGTTTCTGCCGGGGCTTCGGACCGACGCCGATGGTCGCGCGACGTTTCGCTTCGTTCTGCCCGACACGCTCACGCGCTACCGCCTCCAGGTGCTCGCCGTGGGTGAAGGCGATCGATATGGGCACGGGCGCACCACGTTCGAGGTGAAGAAGCCGCTCATGCTGCGGACGTTTTTCCCGCGTGTGCTTCGCGTTGGCGACGATACACACGCGCGCGTGGCGATTCAAAGCCTCGGCCTTTCGGGAGCCGTACTCACGAGCGTCGAGGCCAACGGCGGCATCGGGGCGCAAATTGCCCCATCGTCCAATCTCAGTGAATCTTCAGGTCGTTCGCTCGCGCTCGCGCTCTCGGGCCTTCGACCGGAGAGCGGCACCATCACGGTGCGAGCTCTGCTCGGCGGCGCTCGCGACGCGGTGACGCTGCCGATGGCGGTTGTCGATCCACGAGGCTTTGACACCTTCGCGACCTTTGGCGATGCGACGGGACCTGTGGCCGAAAGCCTCGGAGATGTGAGCCGCTTCGATGCCCAGCGGTCGACCTTGAGCGTCTACGCGTTCGGGTCACCGTACGTCGGCTTTCAGAGCGTCCTCAGCGGCGTCGATGCGTACCCCTACGATTGCTCCGAGCAGCTCGCGTCCAAGGTCCTCGCTCGCTTGGCATTTGCAGGCGTTCAGGCTCGCCTCGGGCCTGCCGCCGCGCTCGATACTGCGTCGCTCGCAAACGTGGTTTCGGTCCTCGCGTCGCGACAGGATTACGAAGGATGGATACCGTATTGGTCGGGTTATCCCGGCGATGCGTCGCTCTCCGCTTACGTGCTCGAGGTCCTGACTCGTGCATCGCACGACGGCGTTGCGGTACCGAAAGCCTTGCTCGCGTCGCTGCGGCGCAAGGTTTCGTCGCGCCTGCGAGACGCGACAGGAAACGAGCGTGCGCAACTGCTCGGTGGTCTCGTGGACGGACGCGGGGACGATGCGGGCGATGAGGTTGCTCAGTCGTTGGCCGGTGCTCTCGCAGGCGCATTTGCTGAGCGTGCGTCACTTTCGTCGACGTCACGCGCTCACGTCCTTCGGGCTGCGGTGCGCCTCGCCGGAACGGAAGAAGTGAAGCGTGAGCTCGAGACCTCGGTGGCGTCATCGGTTCGTGTCACGGGCGTCGAGGCTTCCGTGCTCGTGGAGCATGGCGATGTTTTTGGCGTCGACCGGGAACTCTCCGCCACATCGATCGTGCTTCGCTCGCTCGCAACGTTGAATCCGAAGCATCGACTCGTGCCGATGTTGGCGCGAACCGTCGTCCGCTCGGCGTTGGGAGCCGCGAATCCAAACCCCAGGGAATTGGCTCTCGGTCTTCAGGCTCTCGAGGCGGCGGCCGCGGGCACTCCTGATGTGGCGGCGAACGTCGCGGTGCGTGTTGGCTCCGTGGAGCGACGCATCCCTCTCGGTTCGGCGATGGCGTTCGGAGAGACGACGTTGCGCGGACCTGACTTGCCGACCGCGGGGGCTCGAATCGACCTCCTCGCATCGGGTTCCTACGGGTACCGAGTCGTCCTGCGCGCGTTCGAAAAGCAGATGCCGGTGACGCCGGTCGACCGAGGCCTTCATGTGGAGCGTCGGTACGTTTTTCTCAAGGCGTCGGAACTCGATTCCTATGAGAAACATCAGTTCACGCGACGTTCGTCAACGGAAGGAGCTCTCGGTGATCTCGTGCTGATTGAGCGCATTGTCGTGAACGCATCGCCGCTCGATCACGTGGTGCTCGACGACCCTCTTCCCGGGGCGTTCGAGGTCATCGATCGATCCATCGAAACGGAAGCGCGATTCGGATCGGGCGCGTCGACAGACTCGCAAGATGCGTCCTTCGATGGTCCGGGCCACGTCGAGCGGCTGCCCGATCGCGTGCGGTCCGTTTGGGTACACCTGCCCGCCGGTGCCCACCGGACCACGACTCTCGCTCGGGTGGCGTTTTCAGGGACTTTTGCAGCTCCTCCGGCCCTTGCGGAGGCCATGTATGAACCCGACGTTCGCGGGCGATCAACGGGTGCGATGGTGCGTATTCGTGAGCCGTAACCGATGACCCCGCGGAGGCGGCATCGGTGGGCATTCGGCGCGCGTTTCATCCTGAACACCACGATCGTCAGCGGAGCTCTTGTTGCTCTGCTCGGTGGCGTGCAGCTTGTAGGGTACACGGACCTTCCTCGAAGTCGCTCGGAGACGGGGCGCGGAGAGGTGCGCGACAGGTTCGGGTCTCTGCTCGTCGAAGGTCGCGATGCGCAAGCCCACGCGTATGCGGCCACGTCTGAACATGTGGAAAAAAGCTTCGTCGGCGAGGCCTTCATCGCTTCCGAGGACCGGCGCATCGGGGAACATTCAGGCGTCGATGTACGTGCCGTCGGGCGTGCGTTGCTCTCGGCGGTGCGGAGCGGTCGCTTTCGCTCGGGCGCCTCGACGATGGCGATGCAACTGGTGCGCTTGCGCGAGGGGAGGCATCCGGGCGTTCATCCGTGGCACAAGCTTCGCGACGCGGTGTTGGCGTGTCGGTTGACGCAAGCACTCGGTCGCGACGGTGTGTTGCGTGCATACCTCGACGAGGTTCCCTTGGCCCCGCACGTGGTTGGCGTCGAAGCGGCGTCGCGGCGAACGTTCGGAAAATCAGCAAATGCGCTCACGTTGGCCGAGGCGGCGGTTCTCTCGGTGTTCGCGCGGGCTCCGGTGACGGCGGTACGCGCGGCGGGGTCGCCGGTGGTGCGTGACCTTGTCGCAAGGCGTGCCGACGGTGTGCTCGCGGAACTTGTGCGGCGCGGTGTGGGGTCGCGTGATGACCGCGCGGCGCTGCCGCTCGTTTTGGCCTCGCTGGTTGGGG
>CAIQDA010000278.1 GCA_903870415.1 uncultured delta proteobacterium | reverse complement strand
TCGATACCGCCATCATCCAGAGCACCCGTTTCGCTGGACGTGCCGACCAGGAGCAGGCCCGCGAGCGCACGCAGGCGACGTTCAAGAAGCGTGGCTACCCGCCGGAGCGCGTGGCCGATGCGATCGTCGACGCCATCGAAGGCGACGTTGCCGTGATGCCGGTCTCGCCGGAGGCTTGGGCCTTGCGTTATGCGACCCGCTTTCTCCCCGGGGTCATTCCGATGCTCGGTCGCATGTCGTCTCGTGGTGCCACCGGAAAGTGATTCGGCGCGTCGTCGTCATCGGTGCTGGTTTTTCCGGCCTCGCGATGGCTCGGGCGCTGAGGCGTCGCGGCGACGACGTGGTGGTTCTCGAGGCGGCTGAGGGCCTCGGGGGCAACTGGTTTCATGGAGTTCACGAGGAACTTCGTCTCATCACGTCCAAGCGGACAACTGCGTTTCCTGACTTTCCGTTTGCCGAATCGGTTCCGCTCTTTCCAGCGGGACGCGACGTACTCGCATACCTTGGCATGTATGCGGATGCCTTTCATCTTAACGACGTCATCCGTTATCAATGCGCGGTGGAGAGCGTCGAACCGACCTCCCGCGGCTTTGTCGTTCGTCATCGCGGCGGATCACTCGAGGCGTCCGAGGTGGTCGTTGCCAATGGCCACCACTGGAAACCCCGAATCCCCGAGAATGTCCGGGGGTTTGCCGGCACGCTTCTGCACGCGAAAGCGTTGCGCTCACTCGAGGTTTGCAGCACGAAACGTGTCGTGATCCTGGGGTCAGGAAACGCGGGAGTCGATGCCGTGGTTGCCGCGTCGAAGCGCGCGTCGTTTGTCGGGTGGTCCGTTGCCGAGCCCACATGGATCTTCCCAAAGACCATCGGCAAGCGAGCCACCGTCGATTGGCTCCAGTTGCCCGTTCCCGTGCGCGCGCAAGAATGGCTGCTCGTACGTGAGTCGCTCAGACGCTTTGGTCCACTCGAAAGCTACGGCCTCGTCACTCCGCGCCATCGTCCGTTCGCGAGGCATCCGACGCTCAGCGACGAGGTGCTCGCGGTGGTTCGAAGCGGTGCAGCGCACACTTTCCCTGCCGTTTCAGGGGTGTCGGGCCATCGCGTGACCTTCGCCGACGGTCGCTCGATCGACGTCGATGTGCTCGTGGCCGCGACCGGTTACGACGTGGCGTTCCCTTTTTTTTCAGGCGGCCTGGTTCAACTCGACGGTGGAGTTCCGCGTCTCGTGCTCGGCACGATGGTGCCGGGGCAACGAGGCCTTTACGTGCTCGGTCTGGGGCAACCGCGCAGCGGAGCCGGTTCGCTCCTTGGGCCTGGTGCCGAACTCGTTGCGGAATTCATCGCGCTCGAACGCCGCATCGGACGCTCGCTCGCGGATTCGCTGGCACCGTTTAGCCCTGCGTCTGCGGATTCCCTGCTTGTGGACGCCCGTTCGCTTCGTGTGCGCATTGCGATGGGGCGCGCATTTTTGCGTCTGTTTGCTTCGCTAAAGAATCGCGCCGCGTCGAGCGCGCCTCTTGCCTAGCGGCAAGCAACGCATGTCTACTGAGCCGCAGGCCGCATTGATGAGTTTTTCAGACGCGTTTGATCAGCACCCGTTCATTGTCCTTGGGGTCGATGACGAGCCGAACGCGCTGATGGTCCTCGAAGGACTCTCGCTGAGCGAAGGGCACATCTTTCACGGAACGACGAAGCCGAAGGAAGCGATCGACCTCGTGCTCCAGCACATGCCGGATGTCGTGCTCCTTGACGTGATGATGCCTCACCTGTCGGGTTACGATATCTGCCGTGCGGTCAAGGCGAACGAAGTGACGCGGATGATTCCCGTGGTGCTTCTTACGGCGCTCGACTCGCGCGAAGACCGCGTGCAGGGCATCGAGGCGGGCTGCGATGACTTCTTGCCGAAGCCGTTCGATCGCATCGAACTTCGTGCGCGGGTGCGCTCGCTCGCGCGAACGAAACGCTTGAACGAGAATCTCGATCACGCCGAGACCGTGCTTGCGACCCTTGCGCGCGCCGTCGAGGCAAAGGACGGGACGACCGGCGATCATTGTGACCGTCTGACCCGGAACGGCCTTTCGTTCGGGCGCTTCCTCGGTCTGAATCGACCCGATCTCAAAGCGTTGGCGCGCGCTGGCGTTTTGCACGACATCGGCAAAGTGGGGATTCCGGACGCGGTGCTGCTCAAGCCCGCGCGCCTCACGCCCGCCGAGTGGGAAATCATGCGCCGGCATCCGGTCATCGGTGCCGAACTTTTGGCTCCGCTGCGGACGATGGATCGCGTCGTGCCTATCGTGCGTCACCACCACGAACGATGGGACGGCGGCGGATATCCCGACGGCCTTCGCGGTGAGCGCATACCGCTCTTGGCCCGCGTTTTCCAAGTGCTCGACGCCTTCGACGCGCTGACGAGCGTACGCCCCTACAAGGCGGCGATGAACGAGCTTGAGGCCATCAACGTGCTCCTTGGCGAGACGGGAGAAGGCAAGTGGGACCCGGCAATCATGGAGGCCTTCTTGCGCTTTCGTGAGACCGAGACGCTCTGCCGATGACGATCGACACGTGGGGCAACCTCGACGCGGCCACAGCGCAGGCGCTCCTTCGTGCATGGCCTTCGCCGGCGCTCCTCGTTGACCTCGACGGAGTGGTTGTTGCCGCGAGCGAAGACGCATCTGTCGTCGTGGGCGCGTCGCTGTACGAACTCGTTGGGGCAGCGCTCGGGACTCTTTTCCCTGCATTCGAGGCCGAAGAGACGTGGCCGCGCTGGTGCGAAGAACTCGCGGTGGTTCCGCTCGATTCGATTCACGGCGTGCGGCATCCGGGCGGCATTCGAACCGCCGAAGTGAAGGCGAGACGCTTCGGCTCGCGCGTGCTTCTCCTCTTGCGCGACGTCACCGACGAGCGCGCGATGAACTACCAAAGTGCGCGGCGCATCAGTGCCGCGACGCGCATGACGGGCTTCTTCACGGACGTCGTTCGACACTTTCCGCTGGTCCTCTACGTCGTGGATTCAAGCGGCACGTTTCGACTCGCCGAGGGCCGCGGGCTCACCCAGTTCGGCGATGTTGCGGCGCACGTTGTCGGCCTTTCGATCCACGACGTCTATGCCGACAGGCCGCATATTCTCTCGAATTTCGTTCGCGCGCTCGCCGGCGAGGACGTCAATTTTCGCACCGAGGTTTCAGACCGTACCTTCGAAAACTTCGTGGTCCCGCTGCCGCTCGAAGATGGAACGACGGGGCTCGTCGGGGTCGCGCTCGAGGTCTCCGATGTCGTTCAGAAGCAACGAGCGGCCGATGCGGTTCGGTCGAGCCTCGAACAAGAACTCCGGGACACGAATGCCGATCTCGCGCTGGCGTTGAAGCTTCGCGATGAGTTTCTCGCGGCGACGAGCCATGAGTTGCGCACGCCGTTGCACACGATTCTTGGGCTCGTGGAGGCCGTGCTCGAGGGCGCGTTCGGAGCGGTTGCACCGAGTGTCGAACGCCCGCTTCGCGCGACCCTCGACGCAGCGAGGCAGCAGCTCGGTCACATCAACGCGATCCTCGATCTGACCAAGCTCGAGGGCGGCACCGCCGAGCTTCGCTGCGAATGGACGGAGGGTTCGGGAGTGGCCGTCGATGCGGTCGAGCTCTCGAAGAAGAAAGCGGAGCGGGCTCGCGTGGAACTCTCTCTCGTCGAAACGTCTGATGCGATCGTGGACGTCGATAGGAAGCGCCTCACGCGGGCGCTCCTCGAACTCATCGACAACGCCATCGCCTACACGCCGCCGCAAGGCCACGTGCGCGTGTCGGTCAACGTGGAGGGCGCGTCGCTCGTGTTTGCGGTCGAGGACACGGGCGTCGGCGTTGACGAACGCGATCGCGAGAGGATTCTCCAGCCTTTTGTCCAAGCCGACGGAGGCCTTGCGCGAGCTCGAAACGGCCTCGGCCTTGGGTTGGCCCTCGTCGACCGCATCGTCTCACTGCTCGGAGGAACGCTCGCGTTCACCTCGACGGTCGGTAAGGGAAGCCGCTTCTTCATTCGCTTGCCGCTCGCTGTTTCGACCATCGCCCTCGAGGGGCATTCCGCGCGCCGTTCACAGGCGACGCCGACCGCGTTCACGAACCTGCGGGTCGTGTTCGTAGGCCCCGTGCGGTCGTTTGAAGCCCATCGCGATCTCCTGGAAATCAAGGGAGCAGAAGCCGATGTGCTCGACGTCGACGGAGCGCTTGAGCGTTTCGAAGCGGCGCCTATCGACGTGCTCGTCGTCTCCGAGCATGTGTCGCCGGACGAGCTCGCGCGTGTGGTCCTCGCGGTGCGTGCCCAGCCTTACGGTTCGCGCGTCGCGGTCATCGTGCTGGGGCCTCGCCGTGACGACGAAGGAGGCGAGCGCTTGAAAGCGGCCGGCGTGGAGGAATGGCTCGACCCGGACACCGACGTGCGCGTATTCCTGCAAATTGTCACGCGAGAACATCGTCGCCGCGCCACGCTCTCGGCCTCGTAGTTCCGACGAAAAGCCCTCGTCGAGGACGTGACGCCGCGCCGCGGGGCACGTTATCGTAGCGGCCATGAGTGCATTCATCTCGGCCAAGTCCTCCCGCAGCGACACCAAGCAAGCGGCGCGCGAACTCCTTGACGCCGTCGGATCGAAAGTGGCGTTCGCTCTCGTTTATGCTGACGAAAAGCACGACCTCAGCGTCGTCGAGAGCACGCTGAAATCCGCATGGGGATCGGCCGCGGTCCTCGGTTCTTCAACGAGCGGCGAGATCACCGCCGAGGGCGCGCACGAAGGATCGATCGTCGTTCTCGCGGCCGTGGGCGAGGGGTTTCATGCGGGCACGGCCCTCGCGCGCGGCGTGATGAGTGATCCCGAGGGTGCGGCACGGGACTTGGCGCGCCAGCTTGAGAGCAAGAAGGGCCCAGGAAAACATCAGCTCATCATCGTTCACACGGTGGGCTTCACCGTGCAGGTGAGCGGGTTTGAGCACCGCGCGTTCCCTGTTCTTCGGCAGGCATTCCCGAACGCCATCATCGTGGGCGGCTCCGCGGGCGACGGTCTCAAGTTCCTCACGAGCAACGTGCTTGGCGACGGTCGAACGTCGAACGACGCCATCGCGGCCATGATCGTCTCGACGGATCGCCCGATCGCGTCGAGCCTCGAGCATGGTTACCGAACGACCGGATCGAAGGTGAAAGTGACGGCGTCCAAGGGCGCGACTGTCACGCACTTTGACGGAAAGAAGGCCGTGCAGCGTTACGCCGACCTTCTCGGAAGCACTGAAAAAGAACTCACCAAAGGGATCTCGGTTCTGAAGATGGGAAGCTTCCTGCCGAAGAAGTTCACCGCATTCGGGCAGTCCCTCGGCATGACGCCGAAGAAGATGCTCGACGAGCTTCCGTTCTACCAGCACACGCTGCGCAACCCCTTCGGCTCGCCAACGGCCGAGGGCACGCCGCCCATCATCATCCCGAAGCTCATTCACGACGATGGCTCCATCGAGTTCTTCACGCCCATGCCGGTGGGCACCGAACTCGAATTCATGAAGCGCGACGAACAGGCGTACGTGACCGCGACCGAACGCGCGATTGGCAACGCCATCGAGAAGCTCGGGGCTCCCGCGGAAGCCTGCCTTCTCGTCGAGTGCGCGGGCCGCAAAATGGTCCTCGACAAGCGCTTGCCCGAGACCTTTGCCAACATTCGCGCGAAGGCCCCCAAGGCGCTTGCAGGCTTCTACAGCCATGGTGAGCAAGGGGAGGCGCCCGGCGTTGGCCTGCGCTGCAACAATTACAGCGTGGTGGCGCTCGCCTTCGGGTGACCGTTGACCTTCGCCGCACGTGCTCGTCTCGCGTTGTCGAGCCGCGTATGTGTGGCGTATGCGAATCGACTGACGTCGACTAGCTCACGACGTGTTTCGGTCAGAGCTCGACTTGCGTGCCGAGTTCGACGACGCGGTTTGGCGGAATGCCGAAAAAGGCGGTTGCCGATTGGGCGTTTCGCGAGAGGAACGCGAAGAGTTTCTTACGCCAAGGGGCCATCGCGCTCTTGCCCGTGAGCACAAGGGTCTCGCGTCCGAGGAAGTAGCTGATGTCGCGCGAGAGCGTCGGCAGCAACTTGAACGCGCGGCACTGGTCGAGAATTTCGGGAACGTTCGGTGTTTGCGCGAAACCGAACGAGGCCTGCACGCGATAGAAGCCGTGGCCCAGCTCCTCGCTCTCGATGCGCTCGCGGGGATTGCGAATCTCCGGCACATGGAGGGTCGCGATCGACAAGAGCACGACCTGCTCGTGGAGCACCTTGTTGTGCTTGAAGTGGTGCAAAAGCACAGGCGGAACACCGTTTGGGTTCGACGTCAGAAAGACGGCCGCACCCTTGACGCGATGGGGCGGTTTGCGTTCGAGCTCGCCAAGAAAGAGCGGAAGTTCGAGGACGTTCTCCGACAGGTAACGTCCAAGAAGCATGCGACCTTGCTTCCACGTCGCCATTACCGTGAAGACCACGATCGCCACGGCGATGGGAAACCAGCCACCGTGGGAAAACTTCGTCAGGTTCGCGAAGAAGAACGCGAGGTCGAAGGTCAGAAACAGCGCGACCAGTCCGATTGCGCTGAAGAGCGACCAGCCAAATCGCTCGCGCGCGACGACGAAGAAGAGAAGCGATGTGATCGCCATCGTGCCGGTGACCGCGATTCCATACGCCGCTTCGAGGGCCGTAGACGCCTTGAACGTGGCCACCAGAATCACGCACGCGACCATCAAGAGGTCGTTCACTTCGGGAATGTAAATCTGGCCTTCGGCCTTGCCCGACGTGTGAACGATGGTCACGCGCGGCGAAAACCCGAGCTGCACCGCCTGTTGCGTGAGCGAGTACGCGCCGCTGATCAGTGCCTGCGACGCGATGATGGTCGCGATGGTCGCGATGAAAATTGCAGGCAAAAGCAAGGAGGCGGGCACGAGCTCGAAGAACGGGCTCTTCACGTCCGCGCCGCGCTCAATGAGGAGCGCCCCTTGCCCAAAGTAGTTCAAGAGTAGGCACGGGAATACGACGGTATACCAGGCCATACGGATCGGCTGCTTTCCGAAATGCCCCATATCCGCGTAGAGCGCTTCGCCTCCGGTGATGCAGAGCACCACCGAACCAAGCACGAGGAATCCGGCGGTGCCGTGGTGGACGACGAGATCGATTCCGCAGCGAGGGTCGAGGGCGCGCAACACGGTCGGGACGCGCGCGATGGCCGGAATTCCCAAGGCTGCCAGCATGAAGAACCACACGACCATTGCCGGACCGAACACCGCACCGACGCGTTCCGTGCCGTGCTTCTGCACGACGAAAAGGCCCACGAGAATAACGACGGTGATCGGCACCACGAACGGGTCGAACGCGTTCGTGACGATGCGCAAACCTTCGACCGCCGAAAGCACCGAGATGGCCGGCGTGATGACGCCATCGCCGTACAGCAAGGCGGCGCCGAACAGTCCGAGGACGGTGAGAATGCTCGCGGCTCGAGGGGAGCGTTTCGTGTTTCGCGCGGTCAACGCCAGCAGCGCAAGAATGCCGCCTTCGCCGCGGTTGTCCGCGCGCATGATGAAGGTGAGGTACTTCACGACGACGACGAACGTGAGCGACCAGAAGACCAGGGAAAGCACCCCGAGGACGTTCGCCTCGCTCCGCGCCAGGCCCGACTCGTCGCTGAAACACGCCGAGAGCGTGTAGAGCGGCGAGGTGCCGATGTCGCCGTAGACGACGCCGAGGGCCCCGAGCGCGAGCTTCAGGGGCGAACCGTGGTGATGACTTTCCGAGGACGGTGCGGCGGGCACCAGCGAGTGCTGAGCACCGTTTTTTGAGGAAGGTTCCATGACCGGCGTCGGAAGCGTAGCGCGATTCGCTAAAGCGCGCCGGAGTTCGTGGCGTGCGCGAACGTCACGCGAGGCCCATGAAGCCAATGATGAAGGGGCGCCATGTAACGCTAGTGAGCGAGCCGCGACCTGTGCTCGAGGTCGAGCGCCGAAAGCATGACCACCTGCGACACAACGCTTGAAAGCGAGAGGCCTTCTCGATGACTGCGGCCATCGTCGCCATGTTTGTCGTTGGGATGATTGTCGGGCTCTTGGGCGGGGGCGGGTCCATTCTTGCGATGCCGCTTCTCGTGCAATTGCTCGGACTCGAGCCTCGCGTGGCGATGGCTTTCTCGCTCGGACTCGTGGGTCTTGGCGCACTCGTGGGTGCGGTCCTGAACGCCACGCGCGGCAATGTGGATTACGTGCTCGCGGGCCTTTTTGGTGCCGCGGGAATGGGCGGCGCGGTCCTTGGAAGTCGTCTCGCGCCGCAAGTCCCGGTGCGCGTGCTGCTCGTCGGGTTCGTCGCGTTGATGATCACCACCGCGCTCATGATGAAGTCACCGCGTCGCCGAACCGATACGCCCCGGACGACTGAGCGCGGAAACCTCGGAAAAATCCTTAGCGCCGCAGGGCTTATCGGCCTCATGAGTGGACTTGTGGGCGCCGGTGGTGGCTTCCTCGTCGTCCCGGCCCTCACGCTCCTCGGTGGGGTGGAGATTCGCCGCGCGATCGGAACCTCGCTTGCCGTTCTTGCGCTTCAGTCGACCGCCGGCGCCCTTGCGAGTCCGTCGCTGCGCCTCGTGTCGCCTG
>CAIQDA010000277.1 GCA_903870415.1 uncultured delta proteobacterium | reverse complement strand
CGCCAGCGAACTCCGCGACGCCTGCCCCGAAGATGGCCCGGCGAACTGGTGGTTCATGCGGCTCGTCAAAGAGTCGGCCGCAGGCGATGAAGCTGTCCCTTCGAGTCGCGGGATTGTGCGCCTCGACGAGAAGTGACGCGTTAAAAGCCTCGATGGGGCTCGCGCGCCCAGGCGGAAAAGAAAGAGCGCTGGCGTGCGCATACGTACGCGATCGCGTACCATCACGATCATGGCCACCGTGACCGCAAGTGAAGCTCGCCGCACGCTCTTTGGGCTGCTCGACGAGGTGGCCGAGAGCCACCAGCCCGTGCTCATCACGGGAAAGCGCAACAACGGCGTACTCGTCAGCGAAGACGATTGGCGCGCAATTCAAGAGACGCTCCACCTCGCGCAGCTCCCCGGAATGGTCGAGTCAATCCGCGAAGGCTTGGCGACTCCGCATGAAGCGATGGACGAGGACCTCGACTGGTGAGCTGGACGCTCGTCTTCTTGAAACCCGCGCAGAAGGACGCGAAAAAGCTCGCGGAGTCGGGACTGAAGCCAAAGGCCGAGCTTTTGCTTGCGGTGCTCCGCGAGAATCCGTACGAAAACCCGCCGCCGTACGAACGCCTCGTGGGCGATCTCACGGGCGCGCTCTCGCGGCGCATCAACATCCAGCATCGCCTCGTGTACCAGGTCATCGACGAGGCGCGCGTCGTGAAGGTCCTGCGCATGGGGTCGCGCTACGGGTGATGAGCAGAATTCGCGGCGATTCGACGCGCTGCCCGAACCGCCCGTTTCTGATTCGGACGATTCGCGAATCGCTGGCCCATGCGCCCGTGATGACCATCGGCGACGCTCCGGCGCCCGCGCTCTTCAACGAAGGCGATGACGACACGATCGACGCGCAGAAGACCGTGCTCGCGGATCGGTAGCGGCGACCTTCGCTTGGGTCGACAACGGCCGGAGTCGGTGGGATACTTGGAAAGTCTTCACGTCCGTTCGAGCTTGTCCATGAACCCTGCGATCGCTGCCGCCATTTCGCGTGCTTGGCCCGAGCTCGAGCAACTCGGCGTCGAGCACCTCGATGTGTTCGGGTCTGAAGCGCGGGGTGACGCCTCGGCTTCGAGCGACGTGGATGTGCTCGTTTATCTGCGAAAACCCTCGCTTCGTGCGCTCGTGGACGTGCGCGATCGCCTCTCCGCGCTGCTCGGTCGCCGTGTCGACGTGCTCACCCCGGGCGCGCTCGAGACGCGGCCGCGCCTGCGCGAACGGGTGCTCCGCGAGGCTATCCGTGTGGCGTGATGCACACGATGCGGTGGCCGACATGCTGACCGCCTGCACCGAAGTGATGGCCTTCACGAAGGACGTCGACATCGCTTCGCTCGGTCGGGACACGCTTCGTCTCCGCGCAGTCGAGCGCTCGCTCTCGATCCTAGTGTCCCGTTTGACTAATTCCCTATCCATCTAATCTCCGCTGTGCTCCATAGGGACGATGGCGAAGGCGGAGATGTTGGACGTGCCGGCGGCGGACGTTGCTGAGCTGAAGAAGTGGCTGCGATGCAGCACGACACGCAAGAGTCTGGCG
>CAIQDA010000276.1 GCA_903870415.1 uncultured delta proteobacterium | reverse complement strand
GCCCCGTTGCGTCGATCGCGCTCTACACTTACATGGCTGCGCTCCTCGCGCCGACCCTCGCGCTGGCCGCACCTGCGGGAACGCACGTCGACTCGATGGAGCCGAGTGTTTTGCCTGACGATCTGCAGTCCGCAGTCGTGGCGTCGGCGGCACCGACCGTTGGAGGTGGACCTCTCGCTTCGTTCGACCCCGCGAGGCTGACCGCCGCGCGCGAGGCCATCGATCGGGCGTCTGCGGCGATTCCGCAGTTCACCGCGACGGACACGATGTCGCTCACCTTCGGGGCCGACAAGTCCGGGCTCTCGGCAGGCGCCGTCTCGCTCCCGCAAGGTCCGGGTAAAGTGCAAGGACTCGGCGAGAGCTTCAGCGCGCAGCTTTCGACGGGCATCGCCACGTTCTCGGTGCCCATCGCCGTGCCCACGGGGCGCGGCCCCACGGTGAGCTTGTCGCTTGCGTACTCGAGCGCCGGGCGTCACGGAAACGCGGGAATTGGCTGGGATCTCTCCACCCCGTACATCGCGCGGCAAACGGATCGCGGCACGCCGAGCTACGACGATCCGCCGTCCGGAGGTTGGAAGCCCGCGCAGGATCGTTTCGTTTACGGAGGCGGCGGCGAGCTCATACCGCTTTGCGTCGTGCAAGCCGGAGCGTGCGCCGCCACTCCATCGGAACCGATGCCGCCGTGGTCCAACGGCTGGACGCTGTATCGTACGCGTATCGAATCAAGCTACGTGCGGGCTTACTTCTCTCCGGACCATCTCACATGGCGCGTGGTGGATGGAAGTGGCAGCACGAGCGAGTTCGGCATGCCCCTCGACGGCTCCGGCGACCGGAACGCGCTCGAGGCTGACCCACGAGCTTCGGGCCGCATCTTTCGCTGGAACGTGACGCGTCAGTACGACGTGCACGGCGCTCGCCCCACGACCACCGATGCGCAGCCGAGCCCCTACAACGAGGTGCGCTGGCGCTACCTGCACGACGGTGACGTCGCCTACGTGAGCGACATCTACGCGTTGCCGCCTACCGCGCAAGCCGGCGCTCCGCTCTCGGACTTCGCCCATCACGTTCACTTGGCCTGGCGCGATCGCCCCGACGTCATGAACGCGTGGCGCCGCGGCTACCCGACGCGCGAAGCGCTCCGCCTCGGACGCGTGGAGGTCACCTCGCGGGCCTTTGGCGCGCCGGTGTCCGATGCGCGCAAGCTCGTGCGGCGCATGCACCTCGCCTACGACGCAAACGCCCATGTTTCGCTGCTCACGAGCGTCACTTCCGAAGGACGATGCCAGAGCTCGGAACGGAGCGAGTCGCATGACGAAGGCACGAGCGGGCAGCTCGCGGATGTCCGCTCGCCCGAGTGCCCGACGCTCCCGCCGCTCACGTTTGGATACGGGCACGTGCAAGGTACACGCACCATCGCGGGACCTGACGGTCACGAGCCCTTCGTCACCGCCGTGAGCGAGCTCGCGGGAGCGCCCGGCATCGGCATCGACGACGAGCGCACGGACTTCTTCGATGTGAACGGCGACGGACTCCCGGACCTCGTGACGACGGACGCGCCTCGCTTTCAAGGCGGTCACGGCCTCTACCTCCACGGCAAAGGCGGCCAAGCCGGAACGCTCGGCGCGCCGGAAATCATGGGTGTTCGCGGCGTTTCCTCCGTGGACGCGGTGACGCTCTCGCTCACGAACGCGAACGTCGCGCCGATGGACATCGACGCCGACGGCATCGTCGATCTCGTGCACGCGCCGACCTGGCGCACCATGAACGTCTTCTCGCCGCGTTTCGACGCGGGCGCACGGCGCTGGTTTTGGACAGGCCAGAACGTGCCTATGTTCGCGCAAAATGCCATCCAGGTGGATTTCGGGCGCGACACGGACGAGCTCCGTTCCTTCGACGTGAACGGCGACGGGATGATCGATCTCGTGAAGACCGGCGGCGCGACCACGAACGTCTACTTCGGTCTCGGGCGCTTGCCCGGCGGTGCCGCGCGCTGGGGCCACGGCGCTCGCACCAGCATCACCAGCGCGGATCTCTCGGCAGATCCCGTGCAAACGTGCGTTCCGATGGCGGGCTACCCGATGCGCTTCGGCGACGACGAAGTCAAAGTCGGCGACATGAACGGCGACGGCCTTCCCGATCTCGTGCGTCTGCAATCGGGCTTGTTTCGGTATTGGCCTGGGCATGGTGACGGTCAGTTCGGGACCATGCGCGATTGCCATGCAGGGCTCTTCCCGTCGCTCACGTTCATCGAGCTGCGCAAGGAGACCGTTCCTATCCTGCCCGCGCAACTCAGCGTGGCGGACGTCACCGGCGATGGGCTCGACGACGTGATTCAGGTACGAAGCGGCGCCGTCGACATCTGGGTCAACGAGAGCGGCGAGCGTCTCTTGCCGCGCGTCACGCTCGAGGGATTGCCCTGGGCGGCTGGAATCGGCCAGCGTTTCCGCCTCCACGACGTGAACGGGAACGGTACGCCTGATCTCTTCTGGGGCGACCCGAACCACTACCGCTACGTCGACATCCTCGGCGCCGAGCGCCCCTGGCTCCTCGAGCGCGTGGAGAACGGCCTCGGCAAGACCACGGAGCTGACGTACGCACCGTCGACGAAGCTCATGCTCGACGACGAGCGCGCGGGCAACGCGTGGTCCACGAAGATGCCCACCGTGCAGTGGGTCATCACGCAGAAGGTCGAACACGACAACCTCGGTGTCGTCGGCCGTGAGGACGGCGTCTATACCACGGCTTACCGCTACCGTGATCCGGTCTACGACGGGCGCACACGAGAGTTTCGAGGCTTTTCCTGGGCTTCGAGCACGCAGCAAGGAAACGCG
>CAIQDA010000275.1 GCA_903870415.1 uncultured delta proteobacterium | reverse complement strand
GCGCCTTGCGGGCCTCGCCATCCTCGACGCGTCAACGGACAACCCCGCGAGCCTTCGCGCCATGGCCGCGCGCACCAAGGTCGTCGCCACCACGGTGGGCCCGTTCCTCGTGCACGGGCTGCCCCTCGTCGAAGCCTGCGTGACCGAGGGAACGCACGTGTGCGACATCACCGGCGAGCCTGAATACGTGGCCGAAACCATCTCACGCTTTGACGCCGAGGCACGTACTCGCGGCGTCGCAGTGGTCAGCACGTGCGGCTTCGACAGCGTGCCTCACGACTTCGGCGCGTGGGTCGCGGTGCGCGCCCTTCCTCCGGGAGACGAACCAACCACCGTGCACGGTCTCGTCTGGGCGAAAGGTGACTTCAGCGGCGGCACCTGGCAGTCGGCCATCGGCGCGTTTGCGCGTGGCAAAGAGACCCGCGACGCGGTGAAAAAGAGCCGCCGCGCCCCGACCGGAAGCCGAAAAGTCGGAAGCGCGAAAGAGGGCCTGCACTACGAAAAGCGCGTGAATGCCTGGGCCGTTCCGCTCCCGACCATCGACCCCGCGGTGGTACTTCGCTCGGCGGTCGACCTTCCGGAATACGGCGTATCGTTTCGGTATGGCCATTACGCAAAGGTCAAGAGTCTCGGCACCGTCCTCGGCTCGGGCGTGTTCCTCGGCGGCGTCGCGGCGCTCGCGCAAGTGCCCATGACGCGTGAGTGGCTCCTCAAGCAGCGCGGGTCCGGCGAAGGTCCAAGCGCCGAGAAACGCGCGCGTCACCGCTTCGAGGTGCGCTTCTTTGGTGAGCGTGGAACACACCAGTCCGAGGTCATCGTGTCGGGCAAAGACCCCGGTTACGACGAGACCTCGAAGATGCTCGCCGAGGCCGCGCTCTGCCTCGCTCTCGACGAGGGAAAACGGCCGAATACCGTGGGCGTCCTCACGCCCGTCGTCGCGCTCGGCGACGCGTACCTGACGCGACTACGTAAGGCAGGCATCGTCTTCGAAGTGCGAACGGGCATCACACCCTGGGCGTGATTTCGCGAACCGCGCGCGAAGGCCATGAACGCGCGCTCGACGGGCAACGAAAACACCGCTGCGCGCGGCGGCCTGTTAGACACGCCGAAATCTCATGGTTCCCTGGACAAAGCTCGCCTCCACATCCACGCCGGACGGCTCGGAACTCTCGCTCTGGCGCCGCGGCAGCGAGGTGGTTGTGCGCATCCGCAACGAAGAGCTCATGTCGAACCGCCAGACCGGGTCGGAGGAGCGTCTCGCGGAAATCGGCGGCGAAAACCTCGAGCCCGGCTCGTGCGCGCTCATCGGCGGACTCGGTCTCGGGTTCACGCTCCGTGCCGCGCTGCGCACGCTTCCGCCCAAGAGCAGCATCGTTGTCGGGGAGCTCGTCCCTGCCCTCGTCACCTGGAATCGCGAACACCTCAGCTTCGGCCCGCTCCTCGACGACCGCCGCGTGCGCATCGAGATCGGCAACGTGTCCGACCTGCTGCGCCGAAGCACCTCGCGCTTCGACACGATCATGCTCGACGTCGACAACGGCCCGGCCGCGCTCTCGGCAGAGGACAACCGAAGGCTCTACGGCAATCGCGGTCTCGAGATCGCCAAGCAAGCGCTCAAACCAGGCGGAAGACTGGTGATCTGGTCGGCAGGTCCCGACGAAGCGTTTTTGAAACGCTTCCAACGTGCGGGGTTCGATGCGCGCGTCGTCAAAGCGCGAGCCCGCGGCGACAAGGGCACGAGGCATGTGCTCTTCGTGGGCGACTCGCTCGCGTGATCCGCACGGCGTCCGCGAGCGCCGTTCGATCGCTTCAACGACACGCGACCGCGTAGGCGATCACGGCTCGGGTTTAGGCGCGGGTACTGCCGCCGGCGGACCGCTGAGCGTGCCAGCCGTCAGCTGCTTTTTCGCAGGTCGTTTCGGGTGTCGGAGCTTTCGCTCGATCGGCGTGAGCAAGTGATCGGGCACTTCTTCCGCAGCAGGAGTCGCCTCGGCCACGGGTCCGGCATCCGGTGAGGGAGCTCCGCCATCCGGGTAGAGTGCAGCCATTCGCGCGGCTTCTTCCGCCGCAAGCGTTGCAGCCTTCGCCGCCGCTTCTTCCGCAGCCTTCGCGGCTTCTTCCGCGGCCCTCGCGGCTGGCGTGAGCTGAGGAGCGACGAGGCCCGCACGTTGCACCGCGCGGTTGATGAACGGCATGAACGCGTCCGCAGCGCTCATATTTCCGTCAAAGTTCGGATGCTCGTCGGTGTTGTCGATCTTGTTCGCGAAGAGCGGCGTCAGAAAGTTCGACTGACCGCGGTCCGTGAGCACGTCGTAGTAGTCAAAAACCAAGACATTCTTCAGCGGATAGTCCTTGAGCCAGCCGTCGCGATCAGCGACCCAGCTGTTGAACGCCCGCGCCCGATCGCCCATGGCCTTCGCCTCGTCGACTTCGGTCGGCGTCTTACGCCATTTATGCCACGCCTTCTTTGCGAGTTTCTTCCACAAGGGTTGCTTCGCGAGCACGCCTGCGTTCGGCGGCGCGGTCATGTAAATGAAGAGCGTCTTCGGGCGCTGAGCGAACAGCGGCAAGAGCTTCTTGAGCGCGGCCTGCGCGTTTGAAACCGTGAGGTCAGGCTCCTCTTCGGGGCCCTCATGCGCCATGCCATGACCTTCGCCGTGTTCCGAACTCGCCTCACCGTGCACCGCGTGTTCGGCGTGGTTTTCTTCAGCTCCGGCGTGCGCGACAGCTTCCGCGTGCTCGCCGTGCGCGGCCTCGGCGCCATGCTCTCCGTGAGGAGCTTCTGCGCCTGGCTCACCGTGGGGCGCCTCGCCTGCGAGCGCAGGAGCCGGCAACGTCTTCTCGACCCCCGCGTCGAGCGCATCGTCGGTCACAACGGCCGCGTGTTCGATCTCTTCGCCGAAGCGGTTGTTCGGGTAACACGATTTGAAAACGACGACTTCGTTCGCCGCGGTGCCATTGAAACGCGCGTCGTTCAGACGCGTGTCCACGATGCGCTCCATCTCTTTCTTGAAGGTGGCTTCCCAGTCCCAGAGGTCGGTCTTGTCGCCGATCACGCTGCCATACGAGGCTTCGTTCACGAGAAAGCCTGCCTCCACGAGGCGCTTACGCAAGTCGCCGCCGTTCACGTGCGACATGAAGATGCACTTTGCATATTCATAATCTTCCGCACCATGGTCGGCCAAGAGCTGTCCGCCGCACGAGTGGTGAATGAAGAGCACCTGGATCGGCCGCGGGGGGTTCGTCGGCAGGAGCATCGACAAGTCGACGGGGTTCGGCCGCTCGACCGGATCGCTCGGAAGGGTTTCTTGCGTGGGGATCTGCCCCGCTGCCACGAGGGCGACGAGAAGACCCAGGGCCATCTTTTTTCCGCGGCTGAGCGCCATGGGGCGGACCCTACCAACGCGGGGAACCTGGGGCCACGAAACACGCTTATTTGCAGCGGCCGCGACGCGCTCGCCGACGCCATCGCCTGAGGGCAAGGCGCGTGAAGTGCGCTAGCGTAACTCCCATGCGTTCCGCCGCGGCTCTTGGCTTTCTCCTCGTTGGTTGCTCGAGCAACCCCATCACGGCGATCAACCCGTACGCGCTCGATGGCGGCATTTCGTCAACCGAGCCCGCCCCCGCCCCAGGCGATGGAGGCTTCGCGGCCCCGGACACGAAGACCCTCGCGCTCGTGTCGCTCGCGCCCTCCCACGGCCCATGGACCGGCGGAACGCGCGTGACGGTTCGCGGAACGGGCTTCAGTTCGACGACGACGTTCCGCGTCGGCGGCGTTGACATTTCCTTCGGCGATTTGCTCATCGGCGATGCGACCCGCGCCACGTTCCTGATGCCCGCCGGAACGCCCGGGGTTGCGACCGTCGAGGTCATCGATGGCGGCACCGGACGAACCGCACGTCTCCGCGACGCATTCGAATACGACGCGTTCGTGGTCGAACCTGGCACCGGCGCCCTCGGTGGAGGCACCCGCGTCATCGTTCGCGGAAAAGGTGCACAGTACACGGGCACGCCGACAGTCCGCTTCGGAGCGAAGCTGTGCGCCGATGTCGCGGTCCTCGACGCCGATCGCCTCTCGTGCGTCACCCCGTCGAATGCGGCTGGCCCAGCCCCCGTCACCGTCTCCATGACCGGCGTACCCGATGCGCTCGTTTCCGAGGCATTTCTCTACGAAGACTCACCCGATGGTTACCGCGGCGGCCTCTCCGGTGGCGCTCTCAACGGCACGCTGAAGGTTCTCGCCCTCGACGCGACGACAGGTTTTCCCCTCGCCGGTGCCACGGTGTTTGCGCATACGGCGACCGCCGACCTGACCACGCTTTCGAACGCCCAAGGGCGCGCGGACTTCGCGGACCCGAGCCTGCACACTGCGGTCACCGTCACCGTCGCGTCCAAGTGCCATCAGCCGTTCACGTTCGCCGACGTGCCCGTCGACACGGTCACCGTGTACACGAACGCCGTCATGGACCCGTCGTGCGCCGATGGCGACCCGCCCACTTTTGGCGGCGGACAGAGCGCACCAGGCGGCGCCATTCACGGGGAAATCACCTGGACCTCCGCGGAATTCAAACGCGAAGGCTGGAAGAACGTTCCGGCGCCCACGAGGCCCGACGAGTTCCGCGTGGCCTACGTCTTCGACTCATCGACTGACCCTCGCTCGACGTTTCAACTGCCCGCCCCCGAAGCAGCGATCACCCCATCGTCGACAGGCGTGCACGGTTACTCTTACGAGCGCACGCGCCTTCCGGGAAACGCCACGCTCTATGCGCTTGCGGGCCTTGAACTCCGCACGGCAACGGAGCGCCGCTTCACGCCGTATGCCTTTGGCCTTGCGCGCGGCATCACGGTGACGGCCGGACAGGTTACCACCGGCGTCGACCTTTCCTTGGATAACGCCCTCGATCGAGCGCTCTCACTCGACATCAGCACCCTGGCTCCAAGCGCCGCTGGGCCTGACCGTCTCGACGTGAGCGCCGCCGTCGCTCTTGGAACGGCCGCATACGCTATCCTTCCATCCGCTATTCAACGCATTCCTTTGTCTAGCCGTTCGAGCGTGTCCATCGTTGGCCTGCCCGCTCTCGCTCGCGACCTCGCGGGCGCAGGCATCGTCGTTGACGCGCGCGCGACCACGGGCCCAAACCGCGACCTGCCCATCTCGGCCATCAGCGGCTACCGCATCGCAAGTCTCGACGTGAGCACGTCACTCGGCGGTTTTCTCGCGTTGCCTGCATTTCTAGGGACGCCGTTCACGCCCTTCACGGAAGCTGTGCCCCTCGACTTTGAAGCGCACCCGGGATGCTCGCTCGTCGTCACGAAGATTGTCTCCGGCGGCGGCCTCGTGTCGTGGACGGTCGTGGCACCAGGGTCAAGCACAGGCCTCTCGTTGCCGAGCCTCTCGACGCTTCCAGCGGATTCGGACCTCCGTGCGGGCGCGCTCCGTGTGCGCATGAATTGTGCACGCATCGACGGGTTCTCTTACGATCGCATGCGCCTCGGTCAAGCAACGGAACCCGCATGGAACGCCTTCTCCGCTCGCGCGTATCAAGGCACTTACGCGCGATGAGCTCACGCGCAACTGTCGCGCTTTCCATAGCGTTTTCTCTCGCGTTATCCCTCGGCTGCGGATCGCTTTCGCCCACGGCGGACATGGTCACGCCGCCCGCACCGGCGTGCACCGTCGGAGCGCTTGCGTGCACCTTACAAGGACAGCTCACGCGTTGCGAATCGACCGACGCGGGCGCTCACACCAACGTGGTCGATGACTGTGCCGCTCGAAACCTCGTGTGCAGCCCGACACTCCGCGCCTGCGTCACGTGCGAGCCGGGCGCGGGAACGTGCTCCGAGGACATCCCGTCGCTGTGCCGCGCGGACGGGAGCGGCTTCGACGTCGGGGCCGCATGCGACGGCGCCGCGGGCATCGCGTGCCGCTCGGGCAGTTGCAAGAATCTCTGCGCAGAAGCAGGCCAAACGCGCTCGAACGTCGGCTGCGAGTATTGGGCCGCGGACCTCGACAATGCGCGCATCGATGCCTCGCTCAACGCAGCTGCTCAACAGTTCGCGATCGTCGTGTCGAACACGGAAGCAGGCGTCACAGCCCTCGTGACCGTCGAGGTCGACGATGCGCTTCCTGGGCAACCCCCCGCGCTGCGCACCGTCGCGCGCGCACGCGTGCTGCCAGGCTCTCTCGAAGTCTTTCGCGTTGGACCACGCGAGGTCGACGGCTCCCCCGACGGCGAGTTCGACACGGGCACCGGAACCGCGCTCACGCGGCATGCCTTTCGCGTTCGAAGCACCGTGCCGATCGTCGCGTACCAGTTCAATCCTCTGGAGAATGCCAGCGTTTTCTCCAACGACGCATCGCTGCTTTTGCCTACGCCCGCACTCGTGGCTTCGGGGCTCTCGTACGTCGTCGCCGGGTGGCCGCAAACCATCGCGCACTCGGACAACCCTGCGACCGATTTCGGACGGGACTTACGTGCATTCCTCACGGTGATCGGAACGCAAGATCACACGACGGTCCGCATTGTTTCCGCGGCCGACGTTGTCGCAGGCGGCCCCGTGACGGCGCGCGTGAGCGCAGGCACGCCCATCGAAGTGACGCTCGATGCCTTCGACGTGCTGAACCTGGAGACCGGCGGGTTTGCCGCGGACTTCACCGGAACCACGGTTGAAGCCTCGGGCCCCGTCGCGGTTTTCTCCGGAAGCGAAGCCTCCGATGCGCCGCTTTTTTCCTCGCTTGGTGAACGTTCGTGCTGCGCCGATCACCTCGAAGAGCAAGCCTCTCCCTTGCGGACCTTGGGCACGCGGTTCGTCAGCGCGCGATCGCCGAACCGCACGCGCGCGCTGCAAGCCGCCGGCGCCACCGTGGGGTCGTTCATTGAACCCGAATACGTGCGCATCGTTGCCACGGCCGAAGGACCGACCACGGTGCGCACGACGCTCGCGGGCGAAGAAGGCTCGTTCACGTTGAGCAAGCGCGGCGACTCGCGCATGATCAAGAGCACCACGGACTTCGCGATCGTCGCATCGGCGCCAGTCGTGCTTGCCCAAGTGCAAGCGAGTCAGGAAGCGGCGGGCGTTGCACGAGGACTTCCCGGTGGTGACCCGAGCCTGCTTTTTGTCTCACCAATCGAACAGTGGCGAAGCGACTACGTCTTCCTCACGCCGGACAAGTACTCCTTCGACTTCATCATCGTGGCCGCCGAGGCGAGCGCGCAGGTGTACCTCGACGGGGTCAAGCTCGGCCCCGAGTCGTGTGAAGTGACGCCGCTCCGCGGACTGGCCGTCGGCAACGCCGCGGCGACGTCGCTCGTGACCTACCGCTGCCAACTCTCGTTTCCCGTCATCGATCCGGCGAAGGTGGCACCGAACAACCTTGCGCCGGGTCGCCAGAACGACGGCGTGCATCGCATCCAGGCGACGGATCCCGTCTCGCTTGCGGTCTACGGATTCGACGCGTTCGTGAGCTACGCGTACCTCGGTGGCACGCAGCTCAAAGAGCTCACCATCCAGTAGTTTTCCTCGTCAGCGCGAGAACGTCGTGAGCAGCCGATAGGGCATCGACGAGCCTTGAACGCGCGCGCGCGCACACTCGTCCACGGTGATGAGGCGCGGGCCAAACCTCGACGCGTCGGTGGCATCCGAGTCCATGAGAAGTCGCGGCGTGTCGCGGCTTCCTTCGTCCGGGTGGTCGCCCGTTCGCAAAAGCACGTGGCCTAGCTCGTGGGCTACCACGTGGCTCGTGCGCGACGCCGCAAGGCCCGCTCGGTCCACGAGAATCACGTTCACGAGAGACGGGTCATCGAGCGCCACGAAGCTCTCCCCTACGCGGCGTCCGTCGCTGAAAAAAGGCACGGCCACCACGTCCACCGTGCGGCTGTCGCCATCGAGCAGCGGCAACAAAAGCGCGCGTTCTTCCTGAGATCCGCTGGTCGCTCGCGCATCGTCGAAGTGCTCAAGGCCGTCGCGCAACTCCACATGAACCGCCTCAAGCGCCAAGCGGCCCGGCTCTCGCACCGTCACCCGAAGCGCCCCGGATGTGGCAGCAGGAAACGCGAGCTCCGCCGACGGTGCTTCCTCGTGCGCAAGCCACGGTCGCACGATCAACGTCGAGGCGATGCCCACGGGACGAAGTGCAGACTGCACGAACTTCGCCGCGTCGATGGGCGCAAGTGCACGGGGCACCGCGATGGTCGTCGTGACCTTCCCGCGGTGCACCTCGAGAACCTCGCGACCATCGCTGAGAAGACCGAAGGGCAAACCGAAAGAGACGAGCACGTCCGCCGGCGGATCGACCACGCGCACCGGCTCGAACGATGCGCGGATTCCGCACGTTTCCCAGGGTCGCAGCACGCGCTCGATGCGTTCGCGGAAGGCCTCGCGCTCGCCGCCGGTCGCTCCGTGGAACACCGTCGGCCCCCCGGGCCATGCGCGAACAAGCAACGGCTTCAGCACGACGACATAGCCGCAGGTCGCACCGTCCTCCACGCACACGGGCAACGACGCGAGCTCTTCGGTCCCCATCGCGAACGTCACCCGTCCACCAAGGCGCGCTTCGACGGCGAGCTCGCCGGACCCCGCGTCTTGCTCTTCGATCGACTCGGGCACGAGATGAAGCAGAGGCGAAAACAGGCACCGCACCCCCGCGGCCTCGGCACATGGAACGAGAGCCTCGACGGGGAAGAACTTCTCCGTGACGAAGGCCCCAGCTGCGTCGTACGAGACCACGCGCAAGGGACCGTGAACGGCGCGATCCCTGGGAACTTGCAGGACCGCACGCAACGGACTCGACGCATCGGCGAAGGTGCCGTCCCGATTGCGACCCGCGAAAAAAACCCGCTGCGCCGCGAGACCCGCCACCACCTCGAAGCGCCCCGCGGCCACCGTGACGTGGACAACGGAACCGCTCGTGTGCAGCGTGGCGGTCCCGACCTGACGCGCCGCGAGCTTCGCGGGCTTCGACGCGGGCCCAAGCTCGACGATCGACGTTCCCTCGTCCACCGTCCACGACCCCTTCGGAAGCGTACGTTCGCTCCCGACGGCCATGACCCAGCTGAACTCTTTCGGCTCGTCGGCCACGACTCCGCCACGAGCGGTCACCTTCGTCGCAACCTCGGCGCGCACCTCGGATGGCCACGGCGATAGCACCGTGACCAGCAAAAACGCGCACGCGCGGGCACTGAATCCGATCGAGCGCGCGTGCCCCTTGATGAACATCGCGCGCCCGTCCCTCATCACGGAGCGACGCGCTCGACGCGCAAGCCCACGGGGCGGCCTTCGATCTCCACGGTGGGCAAGCCCTCCACGTCGAAGCGAACTTCCGTGGCGAGGACCTCTTGCGCGAGCACACCGGCGTGCGCCTCGATGACCGCCCGGTCCGCCGCGTTGAGACCGAGCTCAAGCACGATGCGATCGGCGAAATCGAAACCGGCCTCTTTACGTGCAGTCTGCACGCGGTTCTGAAGCTCACGAACGAAGCCGAGTGCGCGCAGCTCCTCGTCGAGGGTCGTTTCGAGAACGACGACGCCCGCCTGGCCACGTGCCGCCGCGAAGCCGTCCTTCGCAACCAAGGAAACTTCCACGTCTTCGGGGTTCAGCTCGAGACCTTCGAAGGTCACGGCGGCGCCCGTTGAGAGGCTTTCGTAAAGGCGGAAGGCCGAGTCCGCGTCGAGCTCGGCGAAGCGCTTCTTGAGGGCCTGAGCCTCTTTGCCGAGGCCGCGTTGACCGAGGGTGCGGAAGTTCGGCTTGAGCGACGAGGTGACGAAGCGAGCGCCGTCGGCGACCGCGTGGAACTTCACCTCGAGAACGTTCAGCTCGTCCTTCACCATCGCGTCGCCGCGCTGCAGTTCGGCGAGGGTGCGATCGTTCGAAACGACAATATGCGCCGTTCGCAGTGGCTGACGAACCTTGAGCTTGTGGGCTGTGCGCACCTGAAGGCCCGTCGACACGAGGTCACGAATCGCCTCGGTTCGCAGGGAAAGCGCTTCGTTGTAACGCGATTCGATGAGCGGATCGATGCGTGACAAGTGCACGCTTTCGGACGCCTCGAGAACGAAGTGCTTCGCGGGAGCGACCACGAGCGACTGCCACATGCGCTCGGCCATGAACGGGACGAACGGCGCCATGAGCTTCGTGAGTTGCACGAGGCATTCGTAAAGGACGTGAAACGCGTTTCGCTTGTCCTCGTCGAAACCGCTCTTCCAGTAGCGCTCACGACCGCGACGCACGTACCAGTTCGACAGGCCGTCGACGAAGCGGAGGAGCTTCTGCGTTGCGCCGTGAACGTCGTAAACGTCAAGGAGCCGAAGCACCGCTTCGTGCGTCGCATCAAGCTCGCTCAGGATCCAGCGATCGAGCTCGCCGTTGCCATTTTGTGGCAGCTTTCCCACGTCAACACGCTCGACGTCGCCGCGTTCCGTGAGGCGAGGAACGAAGCCGTCGATGTTCGCGTAGATGGTGAAGAACGAGTGAACGTTGCGGATCTTCACGAGGAAGTCTTTTTGCTGCGCACGCACGTTCGAGAGCGAGTGGCGCGTGTTCGTCCACGGCGGCGAGCCCGCGTAGAAGAACCATCGGAACGCATCGGCTCCCGGCGCAGGCGTCGTTCGGTCTTCGACGAAAACGCGTTCGTCGTCCGGAAGCGAGGGAACCTCGACGGGCTTCACGTCGGCTTTGCCCGTGGGGCGAAGGCCAAGCTTGGCCGCGTCTACCGGCGACAAGGCCACCACGCGACGTCGAAGCTTCTTGTGCGCCTTGAGCGTCACATCGAGGAATTTGTCGGGCGAAGTTCCGCGGTAGAGACGCACTTGCGCGCCGTCGTCGAGGTCGAGGCCGTCGAGGTCTTCGCGGGCGATATACGCCGTATGCGACTCGGCGTTCACGCCGCTGACGCTGGGGTCGAGCACCGCGAACTCCATGCGAACCTTGTCGAGGATGACGTCGGGCGGCGTGTAGTTGCCCTTCGACTTCGACTCCTTCTTGCCCTCCTTGTCGCACACGTGGCCGAGCACGATGCACGTCTTGTAAGGGTATGGTGTTCGTTTTACCGGATTAAGACCAAAACGAGCCTGGGTCTCTTCGTCGAAAACGAGCGTGCCGATCGTGAGCAGCGAGTAGAACCACCCACGCGTTTGGTCGATGGCCTCGGAGATGAAATCCGCAGGAAAAGCGCGGCGAAAAGCCTCTTGGCCTTGGTGCGGAAAACCGTGTTGCGCAAACGGCATGCACCCGGAGTCGAACCAGCAGTCGATGACGTCGGGCACGCGGCGGTACGTTCCAGCCTCGCCCGCGTTCTGCCAGGTGACCTTGTCGATCCACGGCTTGTGCACGCGCAGGTTGTCGTTGAGCGATGGGTCCGCGAGCTTCGACTCGTCGAAGTGAGCGAACGCCTTCGGGTTCTTCGCAAGGATCTCGGCCACACTCGCAGGCACCTCGACGGAGCCGGTTTCGTCGTTGACCCAGACGTTGAGAGGCGTGCCCCAGTAGCGCTCGCGCGACAGCGCCCAGTCGACGTTGTTTCGCAGGAAGTCGCCGAAGCGGCCGTCCTTGATGTGATCGGGAAGCCAGCGAACGGTCTGGTTATTCGCGATGGTGCGGTCGATGCCCTTCGTCGTCGCCACGTACCAGCAGGGTCGCGCGTACTGGATGAGCGGGTCGTCGTCGGCGCGCCAACAGTAGGGGTAGTCGTGCTCGTACTTTTCGCTGAACACGAGGAGCTCGCGTTCCTTGAGGACTGCAAGGATTCCTTCGTCGCAGCCCTTGACCCAGCGGCCAGCCCACGGCTCGAGCTCGACGACGAAGGTGCCGTCGGGCTTCACGGCGCAGGGAAGCGGAAGCTCGTTTCCGTTCGTGTAGCGCTGCAGCTCCACGCGATGGGTCTCGAAGTCGTCTTGGCCAAACGCCGGTGCCACGTGAACGATGCCCGTGCCCGTGTCGAGCGTGACGAAGTCGGCGGCAACCACGCGATGAAACGCGAGTTCTTCTTGGCCGTTTGCAAGCTTTCCGAGCACGTCGCCATGGACGCGCGCCACGTAATCGAACGGCGGCGTGTAGCGCATGCCTACGAGCTCCGAGCCCTTGAGCGTCGCGAGCACTGGAAGTTCTTCGCCGACCTTTGCCGCGAACGCTTCGCGCAACGCGGAAGCCATGATGAGCTCACGCCCGTCGGCCATCGCGACGCGCACGTAGTCATGCTTGGCCGCGACCGCCGCGTACACGTTCGAAGGCAACGTCCATGGCGTCGTCGTCCACACGAGCAGGTGCCCGCGCGAAGCGTCGCCGACGATGGGAAAGGCCACGTAGGCGCTTGGGTCCTTGACCTTCTTGTAGCCCTGGCCGACCTCGCCACTTGAGAGCGCCGTGCCACCTTGGGCCCACCACCAAAGAACCTTGTGACCCTTGTAAAGTAGGCCCTTTTTGTAGAGTTCCGACAGGGCCCACCAGACGCTTTCGATGTAGCTCTGGTGGTAGGTGACGTAGGCGCTCTCGAGGTCGACCCAAAAGCCGATGCGCTCGGTGAGTCGCTCCCACTCTTCTGTGTAGCGGAAGACCGAATCAATACAGCGTCGTACGAACGGCTCAACGCCGTAGTCCTCAATCGCTGCCTTGCCGTGGATGCGCAGCTCTTTTTCGACCTCGACCTCGACGGGAAGCCCGTGCGTGTCCCAGCCGGCCTTTCGTGGAACGTGCTTGCCGCGCATCGCTTGGTAGCGCGGGAACAGATCCTTCACGACGCGCGTGAGGACGTGCCCGTTGTGCGGCATTCCATTCGCCGTGGGCGGGCCCTCGTAGAAGACGAAGGTGTCGTCTCCCGTGGCGCCGGCGGCGAGGGATTTCTCGATGATTCGGGAGGATTTCCAAAACGCGAGCGTCTCCCCTTCTTCCTTCGGGAAGTCGAGGGCGGTCGGCGGCTTCGGAAACAGAAACGGCGCGGACATGGGGCCGGACCCTAGCCCGATTTCGCCTGTGACCGCGCCCTCGATGTCATGGAAAAAAGCCGCGCGCACCGAGCGGTGCCGCACGCTCGTTCGCGCAAACGATTCAGGCGCTCTTCGCCGCGACCTTGCGTTCGACCAGGGCAACGGCGCGGTTCAGCGTCGACACCTCGTCGAGCTCCGCATCGGCGAGCTTGAGCTGGTACTCGCGCTCGATCGCCGCGACGATTTCGACGCCCATCATCGAGTCAACGCCCATGTCTTTGAAAAGCTTGTCGTCGTCGGTGACGTCTTGCTCGGCAATTTCCGAGATAAGCGTGCGAAGGTCTTCCTTCAAAGAAGCGGTCATGGCGTGGTCCTTGTGGCAAGCCGAACTTCGGCAACGGCAAGCAGGTCAGCGACGGTTTCGACGCCCGTCAGCGCCTCGTCCGGAATGCGAATGCGAAGAGCGCGCTCCATCGACCCGATGATTTCGAGGACAGCAAGCGAGTCGATGCCAAGTTCACCGATGACCGAAGCCTCGGTGACGTGGCTCATGTCCTTCTCGACCACGTCCGTCGCGTTCGAGCGAAAGAGAGCGAGGAGGCTTGCGCGATCGGTCTTCTCGGAGAGGTCGGTCATGGGGTTCCTGCATCGTCGGTGCCCGCTCCCGCACGGTGCTGCGGAAGCTTGTTACCGAGGAAAAGTTCACGCGTTTTGCGTCGCTGAAGTTTGCCGCTCGAGGTCTTCGGAAGAGACCCTGGCGGAACCACGGGCACGCTCTCCACCTTGAGACCGAAGCGTTCGAGGACACAAGCCTTCGTCGCCGCTTCGAGGGCGAGCGCGTCCGCACGGGCACCTTCGACCACGACGATGACCTTCTCTTCGTCGTCGCCAGGCACGCTGAAGACGCACACGTTTCCGCGCTTCACTTTTTCGAGCTCGCCGACCGACCACTCGATGTCCGAGGGGTAAAAATTGCGACCACGAACGATGACGACGTCCTTCGCGCGACCGCAGATGTAGAGGTCGCCGTTGACGGAAAAACCCAGGTCGCCCGTGTGAAGCCAGCCGCCCTTGAACGCCTCCGCAGTGGCTTCGGGATTCTCGAAATACCCGTCGCATACGGACGGTCCTCGGGTCACGACTTCGCCGACTTGACGGTCAGGGACGACGGTGCCGTGTGTCGAGACGATTTTTACGTCGTGACCTGGAAACGGTCGGCCGCAGTTGACGAACTCATGCACGTCCGTGGCGTCGTCCGGCGCGGTGACCGCACTCCCGCGTTCGATACTTGCACCCTGCACGCGTTCGGTGACGAGGCCCCGGGACCGGTCGACGAAGGTGATGGCGAGGGTCGACTCGGCCATGCCGTACGAAGGCAAAAACGCTGCTTCGCGGAAACCAACCGGCGCGAGGAGCTTGCCGAAATCGCGAAGGACCTTGGCGGAAATGGGTTCGGCTCCGCAGCCCGCCACACGCAGCGTCGAAAGGTCGAGCCCCTCGAGGTCTCGCTCTTTGAAGCGCTTGTTGATGAGCGCGTAGGCGAAGTTCGGCGCGTAGGTGATCGTGCCGTTCGTACGCGTAATCGTCTCAAGCCAGATGCGCGGAGAACGCACGAACGAGCTCGTGAGAAGGAATACGCCCGGAGTGCCGGTGAAAAGCGGGCCTACGACGAAGCCGATGAGGCCCATGTCGTGAAAGAGCGGAAGCCAGGAAACCGTGCGATCGGTGCGGGGATCGACGTCGACCCCGTGAACCATGAACGCCTCGGCGTTGGCGGCAAGATGCCGGTGACGCACGAGCACGCCCTTCGGCCGATTCGTGCTGCCACTTGTAAACTGCAAGAATGCGAGATCGTCCGGACCTACGTCGACGGTGCGAAACGTCTGGCGATGCTGCTCAAGGGTCACCGTGTTCACGACGCGAGCGTCCACCGCGCGCAGCGACATCGCGGGCCCAAACGTCGCGTCGAGCGCCGGAGTTGTCACGAGAACCGTAGCGCGCGAAGCCCGGAGAATGTGCGCGACGCTGTCGAGGTATCCGTCGAGATTCTTGAAGGAAAATGGCGGGTAGATAGGCACGGGAACAGCGCCCGCGACCATGGCCGCAACGAACGTGAGGATGAACTCGTCGCTGTCGGGCAACACGATGCCCACGCGGTCGCCCTTCTTCACGCCAAGCGCCTGAAGCTCGCTCGCTCGCGATTCGGCCAAGTGCGCGAGGGCTTCGAACGACATGTGGCGCTCGCTGCCGTCGCCGCGAACGACCGTGAATCCGTTGTGCGCCTCGCGCGCATGGTGCCGAAGGGCATGAACGAGCGTGGGCTGGAAGGGCTCGGCGTACCGGGGCATAGGGGTTGACGGCGAATATCCCGCGCGGGTCAATCGCGCAAGGGAGCGAACGGACCCAAGCGTTCATGGCACGACGATTCCCGAGGTTTCCGGAACCATGCCCGGTCGCTGGCCGCGATTGCCTCACCCGCCCCGCTGTGCTTTCACCCGGCACCGCTATGCAGACCGTCCCCGAGGCCTCCCGTTCACGTGTGCTCGTCACCGGTGTGGGTGTTCTCAGCCCGATCGGCTCGGGCAAGGTTCGATTCTACGAAGCCTTGGCCGCGGGCAGGTCGGGGGCCGCGCAAGTGACGCGATTCTCGACCGAGGGCCTGGGTCGTTCGGTCGCATGCGAGGTGAAGGACTTTGTCGCCCGAGACCACCTGTCGCCGGTCGAAAGTCGTCGCATGGGGCGGTGTTCGGCGATGGCTCTCGCGGCTGCACGCATGGCGCTCGCAGACGCAGGTCTTCAGGCAAATGCCTGGGAAGATCGCACGCGCGTCGCCGTCATCGTCGGAACGACCATGGGCGAAGCGGACGTGCTCGAGAGCCTCGACCAGACCCTTGTTCGAAGCGGCGCCGGCGCCATGCAGCGCTCCCACCTTGCCCGCGTCGGGTCCACGCTCTTGCCGACGCACATCGCCCGGGCCATCGGTGCCGAGGGCCTCACCATGACGCTTCCGGCGGCGTGCGCAGCAGGCAATTACGCTATCGGTCTTGCGTATGACCTTATCCGCACAGGGAAAGCCGACGTCGTTGTCGCGGGCGCGTCCGAGTTGATTCAGCAACTGCAGTTCAGCGGCTTCGTGCGACTCGCGGCGATGGCGCCCGAAATGTGCCGCCCCTTCGACAAGAATCGGCAAGGCATTTTGCTGGGTGAGGGCGCTGCGGTGTTCGTGCTCGAAAGCGAGGCTCACGCTGTCCGCCGTGGCGCCGCCGTTCAAGCCGAGGTCGGCGGCTTCGGACTCACCTGCGACGCGTACCACATCACGCGACCTCACCCGGACGCGACGGGATCGGTCACCGCCATGCGCCGCGCCATCGCCGAGGCCGCGGTCACCGCCGACGACATCGACTTCGTGAACGCGCACGGCACAGGCACCAAGGCCAACGACACCGCCGAGACCGCGGTGATGAACGAGGTCTTTCAGGGAAAGCGCGTCCCCATCTCAAGCCTCAAGTCCATGTTCGGCCACTGCATGGGTGCCGCCAGCGCCATTGAGGCTGCCGCCTGCATTTTCACGATCGAACAGGGCATCTACCCGCCCACGATTCACTTCGAGACGCCGGACCCCGAGTGTGACGTCGCCCTTGTCGCCAATGTCGCCCAGCGTGGCGCTCACCGCATCGTCGTGAACAACTCGCTGGCCTTTGGCGGCTACAACGCCGTGACGCTCTTCGCGCAACCCGGCGTGCTCGTGCCCCCGAACGAGCGACCGCGCGCCTTCTTTTCTGCGCGTACGGAGTCGTCTTCATGAAGCTCGTCATCACCGGCTACGGCATCGTCAGCACCGTCGGCGTCGGCAACGAAGCCTTCGAACGCGGCCTCTCAAACCTCGACGCGCAGACGGCGACAAAACCGTCGTCGGACGCGACGGGCGCGCCGCTCATTCGAGAAATTCCTGACTTTGATCCGACCCCGTGGCTCGGCGAGAAGGGCCTTCGAAGCCTCGACCGCTTGACGAAAGAGCTCGTGCTCGCGGCCCGCTTCGCCCTGCATGACGCCGGCTTGAAGAAGGATGGCGCGTACGTGAGCGTCGATGCGGAGGCCATCGGGTTCTGTTGTTCGAACGCCTACGGAAGCCTCGAGGCCATCAACGAGCTCGATCGCGTCGCCGTCCTCGAAGATGCAAGGTACATCAATCCGTCGAAGTTCCCGAACACCGTGTCGAACACCGCGGCGGGATACGCGAGCATTTGGGAAGACGTGCGCGCGCTCAACGTGAGCGTTTCCGACGGAAATTGCGGGTCGCTCGACACGTTCGTCCTCGCGCGCCAGTTCTTCGAAACCGACCGCGCTTCGGTTCTGGCCGTCGGCGGAGGCGAGGCGCTCAGCGAGTCCATCGCCCTTGCGTTCGGACGTCTTGGAGCCCTCGTCAGCGAATGCGTCATCGGAGAAGGCGCGTCGTTCGCGATCGTCGAAACCGCTGCCCATGCGGCACAGCGCGGTGCCTCGCCCATCGCCGAAGTGCTCGGTGCTTCGACCACGTTTGGAGCCACCGCCACGGACTCGCTCTTCGTCCCGGCGGAACGCGCCCTCGTCCGTGCCATCGACGAGGTGTGCGCGCAGGCTGGAATTTCAGCCGATTCCATCGACGCAGTCTTCGGCTCCACGAGCGGACTCCACGCGTTTGACCGCGCGGAAGAGCGCGCCGTTCGAGCGCGCGTCGCAAGCCCCACGCCCTTCGTTGCCCCGAAAAGTATTTTCGGCGAGAGCTTCGGAGCCGCTGGAGCCCTTGCCACCGCCGCTGCCCTCGCCACGTTCAAAGGCCATCGACCGACCTTCCTCGGCGACGGCCCGCTTCCGCGTACCATTCTCCTCACGGCGCTCGGCTACTACGGCAACGCGGCCGCAGTCCTCCTGCGCCGCGCGAGCCTCGACTCATCACCGCACGCATGAAGGCATTCATGAAGCCCACTTGGATCGAAAAGAAGGCCTACGACGCGAACGCTCGCCTGCGCGAAGCCCGCGAAAACCAGGTCTATCCCTACTTTCGTGAGTTCGAAAAGGGCGGCATCCACACGTCGGTTGCGGGCCATCCCATCGTCAACTTCAGCTCGAACGACTACCTGAACCTCACGACGGATCCGCGCGTGAAGGCGGCGGCGCAGAAGGCGGTCGAGAAGTATGGCTGCGGCCTCGGCAGCTCCCGCGTGCAAGCGACGACGGTCGAACACGTGGAGCTCGAACAGCGCTTCGCGAAGTGGATGGGCTTCGAAGCGTGCCTGCTTTTCACGACGGGCTACCAAGCGATGCTCGGCACGTTGATGACGCTCGCCGACAAAGACACGACGCTCATTCTCGATAACTTGAGCCACGCGTGCATTCTCGATGGAACGTTTCTCGCCGCGGGAATTCCAAAGAACGGGCCCGAAGTCCGCTTCTTCAACCACAACTCCGCCAAGAGCCTCGAGCGCATCCTCAAGACGAAGGAGCGCGAGAAAGCCATGGTCACGGTCGAGGGCATTTACTCGCTCGACGGCGACCTCGCGAAGCTCCCGGAGTTCGTCGACATTTGCGATCGCTACGACGCGGCTCTCCTCGTCGACGACGCGCACGGAAGCGGAACCATCGGCACGCACGGCCGTGGCGTCCTTGAGCACTTCGGTCTCGAAGGTCGCGCACCCATCGTGGTCTCGACGCTCTCGAAGACCTTTGGCGGCATCGGCGGACTCTTGTTCGCAAGCCGCGAAGTCGTCGACTGCGTGAAGCACACGGCGCGTTCGTTCATGTTTTCCGCATCGCTCCCGGTCCCCGTCGTGGCCGCGGCCTCGACCATTCTCGACATCATGGACCGCGAAGGGCCAAGCCTCGTCACGGAGCTCCATCAGAAGGCCGACTACATGCGCAGCGGCCTCGTCGCGGCGGGCTTCGACTTGGGCGATTCGTCGACGCACATCATGCCCGTCATGTGCCGCGAAGAGCGCAAGACGCTTTTCATGCATCATGCACTCTACGAGTGCGGCGTGAACATGGTGCCCATCACCTACCCCGCGGTGAAACAGGGCGAAGAGCGACTTCGACTCAATGTCACGCGAGGCCATACGCAAGAGGACCTCGATCGCACCATCGCGTTGCTCACAGAGTACGGTGAGGCTTTTTTCGTACTTTCCGGCGAAGACATCGGTCCGCTCGACACGTCGCTCACCGTCTGAAGAACACGATTCGACCGCGGAAGTTACATCGGCCGCGATTGACCGAACTTTCCTCCGCCCGGAAAGCTGCGCACACTCCCCCGCTTTGCTAGGCCCTGGCCGTATGACGAGCGCGGCCCAGCAGCTTCCACGACAGGCAGAGCCCCAGACCCACTGGTTGCTCCTGCGTGGCCTCGTCCGCGAAAAGCGCCACTGGGAGGGCTTTGAAGAGCGCATGGAAGGAAACTTTCCTGGCTCGAAGGTTCTCTGCCTCGACCTTCCTGGCGTGGGCACCGAACACGCGCGCGACTGCCCGACCTCCGTGCCCGGCATGGTGGAAGACATCCGCCGCCGGTTCTTGCCGCACAAGAAGGACGACGGCATTCCGTGGTCCATCCTGGGTCTCTCGCTCGGCGGCATGATCACCCTTGAGTGGTGCAAGCGCTACCCGAAGGACTTCCGCGGCGCGGTGGTTGTGAACACGTCGGCAGCGAACGTTGCCCCGCCCTGGAAGCGACTTCACTGGCGCCAGTATCCTCGGTTTCTTGCGATCGGCCTCTCGCGAAACATCGAAGAAAAAGAGCGGCATATCCTCAGCTTCACGCTCAACCGTGCAGACATCGACAGGCCGAATCTCGCCAAGCGCTGGGCGAATTACATGGATGATGCACCTATCGCGCCGCACGTGCTCCTGCAGCAAGTGGCCG
>CAIQDA010000274.1 GCA_903870415.1 uncultured delta proteobacterium | reverse complement strand
GGCGTTTCGGGCACCGCGCAGCGAATAGCAGGGTGATGAAAAATGGCGTATTGCACCGAATCGTCGGTGACCCCTCCCGCCGCACGGGGAGCCGACGGCGGAAGGTTGGGTTACGTCGTCCCTGAAAGCCCCAGAGTATGTCTGCGTCCGTCTCTCGTGGCTCTGAGTCGGCCGCTCCGCGCGGACGGCGGCGATACGAAATCGACCGATTTACCAATCTATTGTACGCGTTTCGATGGCGAAAAAGCGTGGACCAGCCGCCCATTCTTTGTATCTTGGAGTGCGCCATGACTTTCTTTTTGTCCCGCGCCGCACTCGTCTCCCTCGCTCTCGTGAATGTCGCTGCCGCATTCGCGGTGGGCTGTTCCGACCCGATCACGTTGCCAAAGCAAGGCGATCTCCCAGGCCTCGCGCCGGACGGCGGTGCCGACGCGGCGATGACGACGGACGCCGATCCGCCGCCGCCGGTTCCGCCCGTCGATTCGGGCGCTGCTGACGTGGGTTCCATTCCCGTCGATGCGGCGGCCCCCTCGGACTCGGGAAGCGTGGTCGATGCAGCCTCCTCTGGTGATGCGGCCGTTCCAGTCGATGCCGGCGCAAGTGCCCCTGCGGGTGAGCCCTCGGCCGCAAGTTGTCCCGCGACGACGCCCACTCTTTTGGCCGAGAGCTCGTCGAACATTTGGGACATGGCGATGGGAACCGATCGCCTCTATTGGACGACGACTGAGGGGACGGGCGTGATCGACCACGGCGTGCTTTTCTCGCTTCCCAAGGCGGGTGGCGTTCCGGCGACGCGCATGACCGAGACCCACGACGCGAGCTACCGCGGCCTCGACGTCAGCGGCGACACGGTCTTTTACACCTACGCATTTCACACCGCGCTGGGCGCGATGGACAACGCGATCGCGTCCATCGCCGGCAACTCGAGCGGCGGCACAGGCACGGTTCTCGCGACGCGTGCAGCGGGTCTCGTCGCTCCATCGGAGGTGCGCGTCGTTGGAAACCGCGTGTACTTCTCCGACCAAGGCAACGGCGGCAACTGGACCTATGGCGTGCGATCCATCCCGACCGCCGGTGGAGCCACGCAGTTCGAGGTCGATACCTCAAGTTCGAACGGGGCCACGACCATGCCTTACGTCGACACGACTGGCTTCTGGTTTGGCTCCTTCCCGAGCGCCGGCGGTTTGAATCAACCGGGAAGCGTGTATCATGCCGATATTGGCACGACGACGCCAACGGTCATCGACAGCACGGGGGTGAACACGACGCCGACCGCTTTCGCGCAGGACGGGACGTCTGTTTTTTGGACGGAGTTCGTGCCGAACTGGCCAGGCAATCCGGGGTACCCGTTCGTCAACAACGCGGGTCGCTTGATGGTGAAGACCGGCAACGCGCCCGCTTCTGAGCTCGCCGTCGCGCAGCATGGCACGGGCCTCACGCTCGACCCCCAGAAGACAACCCTTTACTTCGCCATCTCGTTCACGCATGGCATCGGTAACCCGGACGTGGCCATCGTGAAGATGCCAAAGGGCGGGGGAGTCGTGACCCCCATTGTGTGCGGTCTGCAGTTTTTCCCGCGGCGCCTCTACGCCGACAATACGCACGTGTACTTTGCAGATAATCCGTCCAGCGGGACGAACCGCGTTTACCGCGTCGCGCGCTGAGCGAGCGCAGCGGATCTCTCGTCAAGCAGAGCTCACCGGAGCGACGGCTTGAGAAGAGACCGAAATGGTTCGTGGGACGAACGGGCGTGTCTTTCCTTGCCCCTTCATTATGGTTGGGGTGCTTGTGGACTTTCTCGGCGTCCTCGCCGCGGTCGTGGCGACGACGGCGGGCGCCGGTGGCCCATAGCCAGTCCATCGCAGGGTGATGCGCGTGCCGAGCAGGACCGTCGTTACGCTGTCGCCCGGATGTGCTACGAAACCTCCGGATGACCTGGAACGTACGCATCTCTGGCGTGGGCCGCTACCTGCCTAAACGCGTGGTGTCGAGCGCAGAGGTCGCCAAGCTCGCGAATCTGCCTGCGGGTTGGATCGAGGAAAAGCAGGGAATTCTCGAGCGGCGTTGGGCCGACCAAGAAGCCGGCGAGAGCGCGACGTGGATGGGGGCAGAGGCTGCGAAGGAGGCCCTTGCTGAAGCCGGCCTCGCAGCGTCCGACCTCGACTTGATCGTGAACGCTTCGGGCACACCTGAGCAGGGCATTCCGGATGGAGGCGCGCTCATTCAGCGTCATCTCGGATTGGGTCTTTCCGGCATTCCGTGTTTCACGATGCACGCCACTTGCCTGAGTTTCCTCGTCGCACTGGATTTGGCCGCAACCTACGTCCGCGATGGCCGCTTTCGGCGCGTGCTCGTGGTCTCGTCGGAGGTCGCCTCCGTTGGACTCAATTTCGCGGAGCCCGAGAGCAGCACGCTTTTTGGCGATGCGGCGGCGGCGGCGGTCGTCGTTGCGACTCCCCAAGGCGAGGCGAGCCGAATCGAGGCCATGCGTTTTGCGACCTTCGGCGACGGCGCGCATTTTACGGAAATTCGCGGATGCGGCACCCGTCGCCACCCGAACGCACCGTCTGCGAATCCTCTGGACGCCACGTTTCACATGAGTGGCCCCGAAGTGCTTAAAATGGCGATTCGCACGGCCCCTGGTTTCTTTGAGGCGCTGCGCCCCGGTCTCGCAAAGGGACTTGGCGACATCGATCTCGTGGTGCCGCACCAAGCGAGCCTTGTCGGCCTGAAGGCATTTCGCCGCTTTCGTTGGCCCGAGGAACGCATTGTCACAACGCTCGATCGCCTTGGAAATTGCGTGGCCGCCTCGATACCCGCGACCCTGTACGAGGCGGTGCGCTCCGGACGACTCGAGCGTGGAAAGCGCTTTCTTCTCGTCGGAACAGGCGCGGGGTTCTCCTTGGGCGCCGCAATTGCTGTCTACTGACCCGACGATTTCGGCTAGCGTGCGGCCGTGATCCTCGACGAACCATTTCGACGCTTCGCCCGCGGGTGGAAAGGAAAACGATCATGAGCCTTCCTCGCCTGACGCTTTTTGAGGCCGGTGCGAGCCAAGCCCTCGATGCCCTCGCCCATCGAGGCGGATCGTTTCGGCACATTCGCTTTCCTGCAATGTTCGCGCTGATCGAGCACCCAACGGTTGGCCCAATCCTCTTCGACACGGGGTATTCGCATCGTTTCGAAGAAGAGACGCGAGTCCTTCCCGCGAAGCTGTATGCACTGATCACGCGTGTCACGGTCACCGACGACGAACTCGCGGTCGCGCGCCTCGCACGTCGAGGTCTTCAGCCGTCGGATGTTCGCACCGTGGTCATTTCGCATTTTCATGCGGATCACATTGGAGCGATCGCCATGTTTCCGCGCGCGAATTATCGGTTTATGCGTGAGGCGTGGGACGGCGTCAGGCATTTGCGCGGTTTGCGTGCGGTCGCCGCGGCGTTTCTTCCGGGGCTTCTCCCAACTGACTTTGAGGAGAGGGCGCGTCCCATCGACGCCGATCCCGAAGTCGACCTGCCCTCGGAGCTTGCGCCATTTCGCCGTGGCATTGACTTGGTTGGCGATGGCACGGTCGTCGCGGTGTCCCTTCCAGGGCATGCGCACGGACAAATCGGCCTTGTGGTCCGCCACGAAGGTGGCCTCACGTTTCTCGTCGCCGATGCGTGCTTCACGAGTCGCGCGTTCACGGAAGGCGTTCTCCCGTCGCGCATGACCCGCATTTTGCACCCGGATCAACGTGCGTATGAAGCCACGATTCAGCGCCTCGGCGATGTGCACCGCGCGAGCCCTGACGTCGTCATCGTGCCCTCCCATTGCACGGAGTCTCTCGCCCGTCATGGTTCGCGTTAAGTCGCCTTGCGGCTTCAGTTGCGCGTTCGATTCGGAATGAAAGAGAAACATGAAGCGAACACGACGATCGAAGGCGAATTCGCACGCGCGGACCGTTCTTCTCACCGGGGGCCGTGCGCCTGTGACGTTGGAATATGCGCGACTCTTTGCGAGTGCAGGACACCGCGTCCTCGTAGCGGACTC
>CAIQDA010000273.1 GCA_903870415.1 uncultured delta proteobacterium | reverse complement strand
GTTCTCTACCTCAGTTACAACGCGATGCCCGGCTGGACCGCCTTCGCGCCGATGCGCCACCTGATGACGCAACATGCAGGCACGATGGGGTCCATGGGGGCCGGCATCGTCAGCCGCATCGAGGGCGCCCTGACGTTCGTCGACAAGTTGCTGGAAACAAATCCGGCGTATGCGCGCGTGAATCCCGCATTGAGCGAGCGACTTGGGAGCGTCAAACAGCAAAGCAGGAATTACCTGGCGCACGAATATTTCAACCGCGACTGGCACCCGATGTACTTCTCAACCATCGCGGAATGGTTGACGCCAGCCAAGGTGAATTTCGCATGCTCCGCCCATTACCTTGACCACGTCGAGGCCATTAATCTGACGCCCGAGCAGCGGCAGTTTATGAGCGAAATTCCCGACGCCATGTTGCGGGAGTCCGTCCGCGACTTTATGTTGAACCAGCAGTTTCGCAAGGATTACTGGGTCAAGGGCGCGCGTAAGTTGAATTTGCTCGAACGCAGCGAGGCGTTGCGGGCGCAGCGAGTCGTTCTCGTGACCCATCGCCCCGACGTCTCGTTGAAGTCCAGCGGACCTCTCGGTGAAATCACGATGATTCCGGAACTGTACAACGCGGTTCTCGATGCGCTGGCCGATCATGCGCCGCGAACCATTGGCGAGGTCGAAGCCACGCTTGCGCCGGCGGGGCTCAGCCTCTCGCACCTCGTCGAGGTCTTGATGGTGCTAACAGGCACGGGCGACGTCGTGGCGGCGCAAGCGGACGACGTGGTGAATCGCACGAAGACGCAGACAAGTGCGCTCAACGCGGCGCTCATGGACAAGGCTCGTTGGGGCAACGACATTGGCGTGCTCGCAAGTCCCGTGACCGGCGGCGGTTTCGCGATAAGCCGGTTTCACCAGCTCTTTGTCCATGCGCTTTCCGCAGGCAAGACGCTGCCAGGCGAATGGGCGGCGCACGCGTGGGCGATCCTGAAGGTGCATGGCGAGGCGATTGTGAAAGACGGCGCGGCGCTCGAAGGCGATGCCGCGAATATGGCCGAAATCACGATGCAGGCTGAAACGTTCGCGGTGAAACTTTTGCCCGTCGTGAAGTCGTTGCAAATCGTGTGATGGCTCGTGGGCGGCAGGTTCTGGCGGTGTTCGCGGTCCTTTGGTTGGTCGCGGCGGTATACGCGCCCGTCTTAGAGGGGGTGTTCGTCTGGGATGACCACGCGCTCGTCGAGACCAATGTGCGCATGCAAAAGGGCTCGGTCGCGCAGTTTTTTGTTGAGCGGTTTTGGTCTCTTGACCCGATGACCGACGGCCGCCCGGCGTACTACAGGCCTCTCACGGTGTTGTCCCTTCGCGCGGATGTCGAAAGGGGCGGGCTCGACCCAGCTGGTTTCCACAAGACGAATCTCGCGCTGCACCTTCTCGCGACGGTCGCTCTGGTGCTCGCCGCCATGCGCCTCGGGGCCTCCGGTTTCCCGAGCGTTGTGGCCGCCGGACTT
Organism: uncultured delta proteobacterium; assembly: GCA_903870415.1. Taxonomy (GTDB): domain Bacteria; phylum Myxococcota_A; class Polyangia; order Polyangiales; family Polyangiaceae; genus CAIQDA01. Next base: position 5,906 of record CAIQDA010000273.1, on the reverse strand, counting down.
TGGGCACTCTTGCCGCGCAGCAGCGAATCGGTCGCGTGGGTATCGGGTCGAACGGACCTTCTTGCGGGGCTCATGTCGTTTGCAGCGTTGAGCTTTTGGCCTTGGTTTCGCGGCTCGCCCGATCGGCATGAGGGCCTGTTGTGCGAAGTGGCACGGAGTCGCGATCATTGGCGCGCATCTGCCGCGTCACTCGCTCTTCTCCTTGGTCTGATGGCCAAAGAGGTGGCGATTGCAGCGGCGGTGGCGCTCGCGTTGGGCACTGTTCTCGCGAGCGATGAACCAAGCTGGCCTCGTCGTGTTCGGGCGGCCGTCCCGCGCCTCGCATGGGTGTTTGTTCCAGTCGTCGTTTATTGGGTGCTCCGAGGGAACGCGCTCCGAGGTGCCAGTACGGAGCCCGCGCCATTAGGTACATGGGGGCGCGCGGCGACGGTGCTTGAGGCCGTCGGACGTTACGCGGAGATGTCTCTTGATGCCTGGCACCCTGCATCGAGTATCGGGCTTGTCGGGGCCGTTGACCGCGGTCGTGCGGCGCTCGGATTCGCTGTTCTTGTCGTGGGTGTGGCCGCTATGGCGCGTGCGATCATGCGCGCGTCGCCTTCATCGCAGCGTGATGCGCCGCGGGCGGGTCTCGTCGTGTCACTTGTGTTTGCCGCAGCCGCTCTCGCGCCGGTGATTCATCTCGTTCCGCTCGACTTGGCGTCGGCGGTGGCGGCGGACAGGCTTGTGTACCTGCCCATGGGCGGATTGGCGATGGCCGGCGCGATCGCAGCAACGAGGCTGCGCGATACGCCGCGGCACATGGCGTGCGCCTTCGCGGGCGTTCTTGCGCTTAGCTTCGCGCTCGTGACCCACGCGCGGGCCCTCGATTACACGAACGAACTGCAATTTCGCCTGGTCGCCGCGGAGCATGCGCACGTGCAGAACACGGCCCCGAAAAGTGGGCTCGCGAACGCCGTCCGGGCTGCGTCGCAGTTTGACCTCGCCTGTCGCCTTCATGCCTCGGTGCGGCGCGAGCTCGAACGAACCGGTCGCCAAGGCCGCGCGCGGCATGTGCGAGCGCTGGAAAATCTAGGCAGTTGTTACAGCATTCTTGGCGATTACGCGAACGCCGCGGCTGTGTACCGAGACCTCTTGGCGCTGCGCCCAGAAAGCGCTCGCGTGCATATGGAACTGGGGTTCCTTGCCCTTCACACGCTCGAGCTCGACGGCGCAGAGGCCTCGCTGAAGCAGGCGCTCGTGCTCGACCCGAAGCTTGAGCCCGCCCGCGCGGCGCTTCAAACCGTTGCCCGCGCCCGTTTGGCCCTGGGGCACCTTGCGACACCGGAAGCGCGCCAGGCCCTTCCAAAAGAGTGGGCGATCGCCTTGGGCGACGTCGGTCGACGCCTCGATGCCATCGCTGCGTGGGAGGCGTTTCTCGCGAATCGCATGTTCACCGACCGCGACGCGGAAGACGCTGTCCTTTTTCTGCTCGACAACGCCGAGGCCACGACGCTTGCGCGCGCTGTCGACACCATCGACCGCCGCGGGAATAAGGTTTCTTCCGAGTTGCGGGCGAAAGTCGACGATCGCCTGCGCGAACTTGCGCGATTCGACACCCTGCGCGGGCGGATAGAGTCCCTCGTCACCAACTGATGTTGCGTGGCGTGCGCGTCGCCAGGGTCACTTCCGCGGCGTGGCCCGCTTTGGCCTCTTTGGCAAACGCCGGAGTCCCATCCAGGCAAGGGCGGAGATGTGCGCGGTGAGTTCCTCCACCGACGGCTTGTTGCTCTGCATCCACCATTGGCCGACGAAGGTGACCATGCCAATGAGCGCGTGCGCGTAGATGGGCGCCGTCTTGGGATCGTAACCGGCCTCTTTGAACGAGGCTGCGAAGACATCGCCCACGCGTTCGGCCACGTCGTTCAGGAGGCTTGAGAGTCCTCGTCCGCCGCTCGACGCCGGCGTGTCGTGCGTAAGAATGGCAAAGCCATCGGGATGGTCCTTCACGTAGGAAAAGAAGGCAAACGCCGCGGATTCCACGCGCTCCCGAGGCGTGCCGACGCCGATCGATTCCGCAATGCGGCGCACGAGGTACTCCATCTCGCGATCGATGATGACCGCATAGAGACCTTCTTTGCCGCCGAAATGCTCGTAAAGCACGGGGCGCGAAACCTTGGCCTTTTCGGCGATTTCTTCAAGCGAAGCGCCCTCGTAACCGCGCTTCGCAAAAACGCTCCGCCCCACCTCGATGAGCTGGGCACGACGGGCGGTCGCGGAGAGGCGAGGGGCTCGAAGAATCATCGTTGCCGAGTCTATCGCGGGCCGCGCCGCCGGAACAGGTTTCCGTGGAACCGTCACGAGCGTAAGTACGAACGGTCATGAGTTCGTCAGCGGCATGCTCAGTTGTCAGCAAATTGGCTCGCTATGAAAAAGATCGACGCCCGCGCCTTGACGCAAAGTTACGACGGTGTAAGTTACAGAGACGTAGGAAGCCATGCACCAAGCCATCGAACCCCGTCTCGCCCGCCTTGCGCATACGCTCGACCCCTGGCTGCAGGAGCTCGACGAAACGTGGTCGCTCGCGGAGACCCGCGCGCGCATCGTCGCGATTCGAGACGAGGCCGAAGACCTTCGCACCTTTGTCCTCGCGCCGAACCGTCACTGGCGCGGGCATCGCGCCGGCCAGTTTGTGCCTGTATCGGTCATCGTGGACGGTGTTCGCGTGGAGCGATGTTACTCGCTGTCGTCGGCTCCTGGGGCACGGTTTCCGACCATCACGGTGCGGCGCGTCCCCGGCGGCCGAGCCTCGGGCTGGCTCCACGACCGCGCAACGATCGGCGACGTCGTCCGCCTTGGGCGAGCGTCGGGAGCCTTTGTTCTTGGTGAAGAAACGCGACAATTGCTGCTCGTGAGCGGGGGAAGCGGCATCACCCCGTGTCTCTCGATTGCGAGAGACCTGGCCCGTCGCGGGGAGCTGAACAACGTTGTCTTCGTGCATGCGGCACGCTCCGGCGCCGCGACGCCCCATGCGATTCGCGAGGAGCTTGAAGGGCTCACGAGCGCAGGCATTCACTTCACCGTTGGCCCATTGACCGCGGAGAGAATAGACGCGCTCGTTCCCGATTGGGCGACGCGCCAGACCATGCTTTGCGGCCCGTTGCCGATGATGGACGCGCTGGCGGATCATTGGCACGCGCACGGACTCAGTGACCGCCTCGTCACCGAGCGCTTTGCGCCACCGGCACCGCTCAACAGAGAGCGCGCGGGACACAGCTCAGAATCTACGTCGGTGAAAGTGACACTGACCCGGGGAGCGCGGAGCCTCATGCTCGCCCCCGCACCGACCTTGCTCGAGGCCCTTGAGGCCGCCGGCGAGCGCCCCACATACGGATGTCGCCAGGGAATTTGCAACACCTGCCGCTGCCGAAAGGCGAGCGGGCTTGTGGAAGACCTCGTCACCGGTCGCCGCTCCGATGCCGCGAACGAAGATATTCGACTGTGCACGTCCCGTGCCCTGAGTGACCTCGAACTCGACCTCGGAGAAAACCGATGAAGCCCATGAACCAATCGACGGCCATGATCCCAACGAAGCCTTCGTTCGCCACGGACACTGCGACACGTGCGCCGCGGCGTTTGAGCCGTGATGAAATCGCAGCCTTTGGCGCGGAACTCGACGCGGTGCGTGCGACGGTCGTGGCGGACCTCGGCGACCGGGACCTTGCTCACATTCGTCGCATGCAAAAACTCGCGCGACGCCTTGAGGCGACGGGGCGAGTCCTTTTGCACGTGGGGCTAGACCCGGTCTCGTTTGTGGGCGGCGTTGGCGCACTCTCCGTTGCAAAAATACTCAACAACATGGAGGTTGGGCACAACATCATGCACGGTCAATACGACTGGACCGGGGAGCCCGACCTCGCGGGCAATCGCTTCGATTGGGACAACGTATGCGCCGCGATCGACTGGCGCCACTCCCACAATTACGAACATCACACCTACACGAATATTGTCGGAAAGGACCGAGACGTGGGCTACGCGCTCCTTCGTATCGCGCCCGAACAGCCGTGGAACCCCACTCACCTCGTGCAGCCCGTGTCCGCACTTTGGCTTGCGCTCACGTTTCAGTGGGGCGTTGCGCTTCACGATCTCCGCATCGAAGAAACGCTCCAAGGAACGCAGCCGCTGCGAACGCTCGCCACGAGGGCAAAGCCGTTTTTGCGAAAGGCCGCCGGTCGCGTCGCCAAGGATTATCTGCTCTTTCCCGCGCTCGCGCTCTGGAATGCTCCTCGCGTGTTCGCTGGAAATTTGCTGGCGAATGTCGCGCGCAACCTGTGGACGTTTGCGGTCATCTTCTGCGGTCACTTTCCCGAGGGCGTTCAAACATTCCAGGTTCCCGAGGGGCCCGAAACTCGCGGCGACTGGTACCTACGCCAATTGAACGGCTCGGCGAACATCGAAGGCGGCAGGCTCTTCCATGTGATGACGGGGCATCTGAGTCACCAGATCGAGCATCACCTCTTTCCGGATGTTCCAGCGGCGCGGTACCCCGAGATGGCAACGCACGTTCGCGCCATTTGCGCGAAATACGGGCAGGTGTACAATACAGGTACGTTCGGCGCGCAGCTTGCGAGCGTCGCTCGAAAGATTCTTCGCTACGCGCTTCCGCCAACGGCGCAACTTGAAGCGGTCGCATCGTCGTAGGCGCGTACGAATGCGTAGCGTTTCCTTAGGGCGCTTCCACGGGAACCGCGCGAAAGACCGCGATGCGATCGGACCGTAGCGCGAGCGTTTCGGCGTACGTTGACCCCGTTGCGGTAAAGGTCACCGCGGAGGTTGCGCTCGCCCGTTTGGCATTGAAACCGGCCCGTGGAACGGCAAGTGCCACGTGGGTTCCAATTGGGGTGGTGCCCGCTTGGGCCGTCACCGCGTCAAAGATGTAACGGTACAAGTTGTACTGTTTCCCGGCGGTGAGTCCTTCGACCTCAACACGCAGTTGCAGGTCCATCCATGACGTAGGCGGCGCGTTCGTGCACGAGTCCCCTTTGTCCGAGGTTCCGACATAGGGGGCCTCGTATTGATAACCGGCTTTCGGGTCGCGGGGATTGTCGACGCCGTTCGTCGAGGTCTTGGCAATGGACACGACGACCGGGAGCGTCGTGCCGTCGTCGTCGAGGGGGCCGGTGACCGCAAAGGCGTAATCGAGCAGCGATTGACCGTTCGCGGAACGTTTGGGGAGGGCGATCGCGTAAGGCTGCCCCGTCGAAAGCGCGTCGAGGGAGGCCCGGGTTTTCGCGAGATCGCCCACGCGCACGCCGAATACATAAGGGGTGCAACGACGCGTTCCAGGTACAGCGCCGGGCGGAGTGGCCGGGTTGTCGATGGGATCGGTTCCATCGAACGTGTAAGCGCCATGATCCTCGAAGGTGAAGACGTCGTCGGCGTAATACGCCGAATCGGTCACCGCGTGATTCGTGCCCACGGACATGATGCTGACAATATGGTCGTATTCGTCGCTGTCCCCGCCGGGAGCAAGGACACCGGCGGTCACCCAATGCCCTGCGATGATCTGCTTTTTCACCCAAACGACGAAGTCCTGAAAGGCTCCTTGGCCGTCGAGTGATGACGGTGTGATGTAGCGAATGGCTGCAAGCCCGGCGTTGCTTGCGCACGTAAGCACTGAGTTTTGACCCCGCGAAGCATCGGCGTTGTCGATCAGCAGTTGCGAGCCAACCTCGGCGGAGGCGACGCCGCTGCTGTCCGTATGCGCCGCGCAATAGCCATCTGGTCCGGATTGCGAAAGCGGCGTACCCCTGGGGAAGCCGTCGTCACCCTGGCTTTGGAACCCGCAGAGGCGTCGCACGTTGAACTGGCTCGCCCAAAGGCCATTGTTCATCCCCGCCTGGAGAAGTGACACCTCGCCGCAGTAACCG
>CAIQDA010000272.1 GCA_903870415.1 uncultured delta proteobacterium | reverse complement strand
CCGCTGCTCGGACTCAAAAATGTCGACGCTCGGCTTCTCGTTCGACGCGAACCCCACTTCAACGGTTCAGACGCGCTCTTCGTGGTCGCACCAAGTCAAGACCCCGGGAGCCCGGAAATCATGGCTCTTGTGGGCGACGGAACGCAAGGCGGGCTCTTTCCGACGAGCAGAGTCAGCTGCGACGTCGGCCCCAAAAACCTCCTTCTTCGCGGAGGCACCGTCGCGCGACACGAACACGCCGGGGTCAAGACGGACGTCTTGGTGCTCGTGTCCGGTAGACCTCTTTCGTCGTCGAGCAGCGTCGCTGTGACCGACGAAGTGCTCGTCCTCACCGACGGCGCGAAAGGGGCGGCCGGCCTTCGAAAAGCGTCGTGCGCCAAAGACACGGGGCTCGGGCGATTGGCGTCCGTCGCGGCGGCGAACATCTGTGGCGATGCCTCCGACGAGGTGCTCGCGCTCGGGCTCGACGGCGAGAAAATCGTGGCGGGCATCTTCGCGTTTCCTGACGGTCCCCTCGATCCGAATGCTCCGGTTGCATTCTCGACGATGAACATCGGAACGACGTCGGACCGCAGCGACTTGGCCGCGGCGCGCCTTCAAATGATCCCCGCTGACCTCGACGCGGACGGCGCGACGGACGTGCTCATTCGCGTGCGCAATCGGGTCTACGTCCTCTGGAACAATTCGAACAAGAGCTCCGCCGCGTGCTCGGCTTCGAACTTCGCGCTCGCCACAATCGCGCTATCGCCGGAAGACGCAGACACGGTGAAGGGCGTCGCGCTTTTGCCGCAAGGGGCCCAGGAGCCGGCCCACGTGATGCTCTTGACCGGTGCGGGCGTCGTGGAGTTTCAGCTCGACGGGCAACGCGGCGTCACGCGAAGCGCTCCCGCGAACCCGAACGACAGCCTTCACGAGGGCGCGAAAGACGCAACCGCCCTCGAAATTGGCGACGTCGATGGAGACGGCTTTGACGACATCGTCATCGGCGACGGCCTCGGAATACGCATTCACTACGGAATCGAACGACGACGGAGCGAACCATGACGCGCTCGAACCCGCTCGGAAGTGGCGCGCTCGCCTTCGCACTGTTCGCGCAAGCGTCAACGGCCCAACAAGCGCATCCATCGCCCGCGGCGGCATCGACGACTCCCGTCAACGGAGCGAACAGCGAGGCCCGTGTGCGCGACATCGTGTTTGCGGCCGACGATGCGTACCGCGACGGTCGCTACGACCAAGCCGCCGATGCGTTCGACGAGGCGTACTTGATTCGTCCGCAGGCCGCGCTGCTCTTCAACATTGGAAAATGCCACGAGAAAAGCTGGCTGATCACGGGTCGCGATTCGAGTGCGAAGAGCGCTGTCGAAGCGTACCGTCGCTACCTTGCGGAGGTCGACAGGTCCTCTCCCAAGAGTCGACACGTCGAAGCAGAGCAATCGCTCGAGCGACTCTCACCGGCGGTCGAAAGAAGCGCGCGAACACCCGGGCTCGCAGCCGCCACACCGCGAGCCGCGACGCGAAGCACGCGCCTCATGATCGGCGCATCGATCGTCGGCGCGGTCGCTCGCATCGACGGAAGCCCGCCACGAGCGCTTCCGCTCCTCGAACCCGTCCAACCGGGCACGCACCGCATCGTCGTTTCGCGCGCGGAATTCCTGGACGAGGAGCGTGAGGTCATCGTCACCGAAGGCGAACTTTATCCCGTGCACGCGGAGCTACGTCCCGCGCCCGGCACCGTCACCGTGCGCAGCAACGCGGGCTCGGCCATCTACGTCGACGGACGCTTCTCGGGCAAAGCTCCATTGAGCCAACCACTTTCGCTCGCGCCGGGCATGCACGACATCGCCGTCGTCGATGCGGGCCGCGTACCTTGGGGGCAGCGAACGGAAGTGATCCGCGCAAGCGAGTCAACCGTCGACGCACCGCTTCGACTCTCGCCCTACCGCTGGGCCTCGTTTGGCCTCATGGGCCTCGCGACCATCGCGGCTTCCTTCGCTGTCTACGAAGGCACGAGCGCGGCGGTGCACGACCTGTGGGCGACGCGCTTTTTGTCCCGTCGAGCAAAGGGCGACGTGGTGCTCGAAAGCGGAGACCTTGCAGCCTACAACCATGATGGAGACGCCCGCGACAGTGCACGCGCTCAGGCGTTTACCTATGGAACGATCGCGAGCCTTCTGGGCCTCGCAGCCGCCGGTGCGTACTTCATGGACAAGCCTTCGGTTGCGGACGTCGTCTACGAGCGAAGCGCGACCGAGCCTTCGAAGGCCGACACACCCGCAGCTCCGAGCGTCACGACGACGGTGAGTCCCGCGCTCTCTGGAACCGCGGCTGGAATCGACGTGCGTATCCGCTTCTAGGCGCCGTCGTCGTCGTTCACGGCCGCTTCGGGAGCGGCGACGGAGCGATTGCGACCGAGAGACTTCGCCACGTAAACGGCGTCGTCGGCGCGACGTTCGAGAGCCTCACCCGACTCATCTCGGTTCCACGTGGCGACCCCGATGGACGTGCTCACGCGCACGCGCGTCGTTCCCTCCACGAGCTCAAGTGCGTCGATACGTTTTCGAATTCGCTCGGCCATCGCAAAGGCATCCACCGCGTCTGCTTCGGTGAGAAGCAGGACGAACTCTTCGCCGCCGCGTCGAACGAACACATCGCGCTTACGAATCGTCGCGCGGACTTCGGAAGCAAAACGCTTGAGCACCGCGTCACCCGTCGCATGACCATGGGTGTCGTTCACCGCTTTGAAATGGTCGAGATCCAAGAACAGAAGCGACACGTCCCCGCCGGTCGCTCGAGCCTCGTCGAGGATGTGCGCGAGCTTCGGTGCGAGCGTCGACGGCGCGAACGCAAGGGTCAAATGATCGAGGACGGCCATGCGTTGCAGGCGTGCGCGCTCAAGAGGAAACTGCGTGCAACGTGCAAGCAACTTGAACGCCATCGCCTGGTCCGATCCAAACGCGTGCGCCTGCGGCGACGACGCGCTGAGGACACCCACGACGACGCCGCCGACGACAAGCGGCTCGAGAATCATCGAACCGATCTCGAAGCCTTGCCCTTCGACGCGCTCATATCGAGAGTCCGCGTTCACGTCGCTCACGACGAGCCCTTGCCCGAACTCGAGAACCCAACCCATGAGCCCTTCACCGCGGCGAAACGCCTTCGGTGGGGCGGTTGAACCTTCGCCTGCGCGCGCGGAGGCAAGCAGTATCCCTTCGTCCGGCGCGAGGAGGCGCACCGATGCGTGCGTTGCGCCTGCGACGACCACCGCGGAATCGGCCACGAGCCCGAGCGCCTGATCGAACTCCAAGTCACCCGCGAGCGCGTCCGAAACCGCGAGGATTCGGCGCAAAGCTTCCGATGCGGACGTCACGGATCGAAGCTCGGCAACACAGGGAGAACTATCGGCTCGAACTCGCCACCCTCGTCCGCCGACGCTCCGTCGAGTGGCTCGGTCGGATCACGCATCTCGACGCTGTCGCTGTCGAGGCCATCGGCACCATCGTCTCCACGCTCAGAAGACAAGAGCGACTCATCGAGATCCGACACATCTTCGCCAAGCCCGTCCACATCGTCTCCAAGCGCATCGTCGTCAGGAGCTTCGTCGATCGCATGCAACGTCGCGTCGGGCAGTCCGTCTCCATCGTCGAGCGCGGACGCGTCGTCGGTGTCGTCGAGAATCGATTCAACGGAAGGCCCCTCTACGGCGTCGATCGCGTCGAGCGTCGACTCGCCTTCGTCGGTTTCGAGGGTGAGCGACGATGGACGTTCGACGTGGAGGACCTCCACTTCATCGAGATCAAGAAGGGGAAGTTCCCGAAGCGACGGAAGGACGACCGGAACGTCGTCGTCAGAAATACCGCTCGTGCGCATGACCGAGACCCTATTCAAAATTCAACCGACCGCCGGTGAATTCCACTTGTCGGGCACGCAACGAGAACCCACCATATTAGAGCCTGCTCAGCAGGGTCGGGTGGGGTTCTCCCCCAGAATTGTCTGACCGAAAGGTACTCGTCACCATTGCCCCAAGCGGGCCTTCACACGGAAACGCGCAGCTCTGGCCAGACGTCGATCGTTCTCGTCACCTGCGTGCCGGCGTCGCCGGAGGAGGAAAGCACTCATGGAAAGTACCAAGGGCTCCCACCACTCGGAGTGCGCGTTCTAGTTCGTCGTGGTTCGTAGGGTCCACCTTCGCGCAAGAGCGCGGAACGCAGGACGCCACGCGAACGAGATCCCCCCGTGTGATGGGGGCCAACGGCTCGGGTCCCACCATAGGCCCGGGTCGTTGCCTATTTGACGTATGTGATTCGTATTTCGCAGGCGAGACACGGCCAAGACGACGACTAGTCGTGCACGTGAACGATGGTGCCTTTGCCTTCGTCTCCGGAGCTCACGCCGTGCCAGTTCGCGGGAACATGCGGCTCGGTCCACTCGAAGAGATTGCGAGCGTCCTCCGGCGCGAGGTTCACGCAACCGTGGCTGTGCACATGCCCAAAATCGTCGTGCCAAAACGCACCGTGGAGGGCGTAGCTTCCCTTGAAATACTGAACCCAAGGGACGTCTTCGATCGAGTACGGACCGTCGTTCGTGACGTCGCCATCCATCGTCGTCGCGAGGTGTTTGTCGCGAATGCGGAAGGTGCCCGGCGGCGTTCGAAAGTCCTGACTCGGGTCTTGTTCGTTGAAGCGACCGGAGGAAACGAGCGTCGCATACACCGGCGTATCGCCCTCGTACGCGACCAGCGTTTGGGTCTTCAGGTTGACGTCGATCCACTTTTCGCCAGCCTGCGCCTGGCGCGGTCGCGGCGTGGCGGGAGGCACAATGAGGTCGCGGTCGCGAACCCAGAAGCGCTCCGTGGTCTCGAAGAAACGTGCACCGTCGGCCGCGACACTCTTGCCCGTCAACCGAACGGGGGAATGGCGCCCGATGCCCTGCCCTTTGGAAACGCGCGGCGACTTCGTGTCCGCGGCTTCCACCGCGTAACGCTTGGCGGCCGTGCCACGAATGAACGCGGCGGAAATGCCTTCGCCCGGGGCTGCCGATCCGACGCCGCTCGCCGTTGGCGAAACCGCACCAGCCTCAAGAGCCGCGCCCGCGTCGCTCATCGCAACGCCTCCATCGATGGGCAGGCCTACCGCCGCATCGACGACAGGAGCTGGTGAAGTGCCCGCATCGGGACTGCCTGCATCTTGCACGTATGTCAGCGCGCCGGATTCGACGGCCGACTCGGGACGAAGCCAGATGCCACGAAACGAAGTCGCCGGCTTGTACGGTGCAACACGCTCGAATGGAGCGGCGAGACCGCCAACGGTCTTCCACCAGCGACCGCTTCCGGCTTTGAACTCGCTGTCGAGCGACAGGTAGAAGCCTCGAACCATGCGACGCGCCAAGGCACCTTCGCCCCTCAACTCGTCGAGCGTGACTTGCGGTTTTCCGCCGTCGTTCGTTCGCATCCACGGAGGCGTTTCGGTGCCGCCGTCGCCGTCGTCTTTGGGTTTTCCGCGGAGCCACGGCTCGAGCGTTGCCCGCTCAGCCCGCGAGGGAATCGTCCAATAGAGCGGTGTGCCGTTGGCGACGTTGAACCCGTAGTCATACGGCATGCTCGCGCCGCGACGCGGAGGAGCGGCAGCGGTGCGAAGCTTCGGATGGTCCAAGTTCGCCGACGCGTGCTTGCCGCAAACGAATCCGCCGTCGAGAAGTTCGAACCAGCCCTCGCGGCAGTTGGGCTTGACGGTCACGCCAGGCTTGACCCGAACCACGGCGCCGCGCCGAAGATAGCCCTTTTGCACACCATTACTAGGCGGCGTATGACGCTTACCGTCGCGTGGACTTGGAGGCCACTCCATCGTCAGCATGACCGGCGTCACCATGAAGAGCGCCCCGATTCGCGGACCGTCTTCAACACCTGCATCGACAGCGCCGGTCTCGAACGTCCCCGAAGGCTCGTCGGCCCCGGCATCTTCTTCTTCAACGACGTCCGCAGTCGCCGCGTCCACAACGGGAACGGGCTCGGCAATTGGCTCGGGCTTCGGGGCCTTCACGCGCTCGGTGCACGCCGAAAGGCTCACGCCTAGGAGCGCAGCGCCAACCCAAACGGCCAACGAAGAACAGCATCGCAGAAGCACACGAGCGGAGCGCACCCCTCGGTCCTAATGCACCGCGGTCGCGCAAATCCAGTTTCTAGCAGGCGATGAACGCGAAGCGCTGGACGGCCAAGGGAGAGCGGGACACGGGATTCGAACCCGCGACATTCAGCTTGGGAAGCTGACACTCTACCAACTGAGTTAGTCCCGCAGAGTCGTCTCCGAATACGATCGTCGTCGGGCGCTGTCAATTGCTCGCGGACGCCGCACGGTGTGTTGATCGCGCGAGGCGACAAGCTCCGCTGGCCGCGCGGAATCGCGCTAGAAGGGCGGCGTGAGCTACCTCGTTCTCGCACGCAAGTACCGGCCCCAGACCTTCGGCGACCTCGTCGGTCAAGAACACGTGGCACTCACTCTCGGCAACGCGCTCGAGAGTGGCCGCGTCGCCCATGCCTTTCTCTTCACGGGGGTTCGCGGAGTCGGAAAAACGACGAGCGCACGCATTCTCGCCAAGGCGCTCAACTGCCTCGGCCCCGACGGAAACGCTTCGGGACCTGCGCGTGAGCCCTGCAACACGTGTGCAGCATGCATTGAAATCGCTCAGGGCTCGGACCTCGATGTTCAAGAGATCGACGGTGCCAGTTACAACGGCGTCGACGAGGTGCGTCGCCTGCAAGAGGGCCTTGCGTTCCGCCCTGCCCGCGACCGCTTCAAGCTCTTCATCGTCGACGAAGTTCACATGCTCTCCACCGCCGCGTGGAATGCGTTTCTCAAAACGCTCGAGGAACCTCCGCCGCACGTGAAGTTCATCTTCGCGACGACCGAAGTGCACAAAGTTCCGATCACGATCTTGAGCCGTTGCCAGCGCTATGACTTCAAGCTCATCGCTGCATCCACTGTTGGAAAACGCCTCGACACGGTGCTCGCCGCCGAAGGAATCGTCGCGGAACCAGGAGCCGTTGCGATCCTCGCACGCGAAGCGTCGGGGTCCATGCGCGACGCGATGAGTCTCCTCGATCAAGTCGTCGCGTACGCGGGCACTGACCTCAAAGAAGCCGACGTGGCGCGCGTGCTTGGTGTTGCGGACCGGTCGGTCCTTCATGAGCTCTCAAACGCGGTGCTCGACGGCCACGCGGACAAGGCGCTCGTCGTCGTGCACAGCCTCGCGAGCGAGGGCTACGACGTGGCGCAAGTGTGCCGCGATTTTTTGCGCCACTTGCGTAACTTGGTGGTCGCTCGCGTGGCGGGGGCCAGCGCAAAAGCGCTTCTCGACTTGCCCGACGCGGAACTCGCCGACATCCATTCGGTCGCCGCTCGGCACGACGCCGACGATCTAACGCGTTGTTACCAAGGTTTTTCCAAGGCCTTCGACGACATCGTTCGCTCGCCTTCCGCACGCGCGGCGCTCGAGATGGCGCTCATTCGCCTCGCACGCCGACCGCCTCTTCTTCCGCTCGACGACTTGCTTCATCGCTTGGGTGACCTCGAGCGTCGCCTCGGAGGTGCGCCGTCGCGTGGACCGGGCGGACGCGGACCATCTCCGTCATCGAGTGCTCACGTTCGCAACGAGCTCGACCGCGGTTCGTCGAGCCACGAGCCTTCGCCGCGCTTCGAGGTCGTGCCGAGTGCCCCGCGCGCCCTTGGCTTTGACGGGGCCCTTGCGACGGCGGCAGCAACCGCGACGCCCGAGCGCCCACTTCTTCGAGCAGTCGAGCCCCCGATGGTTCAGCCGATCGAGCCTGCTCCGCGCCCGCGCCCGCGCCCCGCACTCGCGCACGACGACGAATGGCCCGCGGTCATCGCCGAATTGCGCCGCGAATCGCCCTCCGTTGCGGCGATCTACGAGCATGCGATGCACGTCAACGACGGTCGCACAGGGCTCACGATCGCGTTTGCTCCCGGGGACTTTCTCTCCGAGCGCGGCATGCAACCGAGCGCCGTGCGCGACCTCGAAACTGCGGCGAGACGCGTCCTCGGACCGAGCACAATCGTTGAGATTCTCCTCGAGGCACGCGAGGGTGAAAGCCT
>CAIQDA010000271.1 GCA_903870415.1 uncultured delta proteobacterium | reverse complement strand
TCACCTCACGGCGAATCTGGAGGTTGGCTACGACGAGCGCGACGGTGAGGTTTTGCTCGGCTTTCGGCTGGTGTTGACCGCGGGGCCGCAACCGATTGATCGCGTCTTCGGCCTCGGAACTCGGTCCGCGATGAGCGCGGAGGCACGCGTTGCCATCGAGGCTGTCGCCGCGTCCGAGCGAGCACGCACTGGGCAAGAGCGCTGCCATGCGGTCTCCGAGGCGCTTGCGCGTTTCGACGAAGAGGACGGCAGCGAGGTGGCTGCGCTCCACGAAAATCTGCGCACGGTCTTGCGCAAGGCGACGGCGGCCGCTTGCTTCGCCGCGTGGCATCGGGACCAAGGCCGCATTGATCTCCACGAGCTCGTGTCCGCAGCGCCGGCGCTCGTGCGGGTTGAACTTGCCGAATGCATGCTTCTGAATCCGCTCTCTGCGGCGACGAAGCGGTGGACCCTTGCTTGTGCCCGTGAGCTCGAAGACCAGCGTCGGCGCGAAACCATCACCGAGGCGCGCGCGGCGTTTTCCGTCGAGCACGAGGTGGGGGCGGAGTGGCTCGCGGACCCGGCGCTCGACATGCTCGACCGTGTGGTGGATGCGCAGGCGCGAATCATCGACCAAGCGCTCGAGAACACGCCTGCACGCTCATCGGCGTTTCATGCACTCATCGAGGCCCTCGCGGAGGCGCTCCGTCATCACACGCGAGCGGAGGTCGCGCGCGAGGTGGGAGCCATTGGCGAGGCAAGCGCATCGGCGGCGAAAGCCGATCGCATCCTACGCGAGCGCCTCACGGACTTGGTGCTCGACGCGCTGATGCAGGAGCTCGATCCGCGCACGGCTGGAGCGGACCTGGAGCAGGCGATAGCTCCGCTCGCCGACGCGTACCTCGAAGAGGCGCTCGACGATCTCGATGATCCGCCGTTTGCGACGCGCGAGGTTGAGGAGGCGTTCGGTCACGCGATCGCGCGCGGCTTCTGGAATCGGGTGCACGGAAAGCTCGCGGACTTCGTTGACCACGAGGATGCGCGATGACCGTTGTCCTTTACGACGTGGCGGGACACGACTGGGGCTGGTTCACGCGAAGCGCGCGCATGCACCTGCAGCCGATGGACGCGCGCAGCGTCGTCTCAAGGCGTCACGCGCGAGTCTGGCTCGAAACACGGGGCGTACGCACCTTCGCGCCCGCGCGTAAGATGCGGGATTGGGCACGGATCGACGAACTCGAGCTCGCGGTTTCGAAGGAGCGCCGGCGCCTCGAGCGATCGTGGGTGCGGACGATGATCCTCACGGGCTGGCTCAAGGTGCACATCGAGCAGCAGCACCTGACGCTCGACGCCTACGCGGGAACCCCGTTCGCATTCACGCGGCGCGTGGACTTGCGCGCGACGGTGCCGGATCTCTTCGAGGGCCGCGAGGGTGACGACGCAGCGGTCACGCTCCACCCGACCCTTGGAACGCTCGGCATCGGGCCCAATCGAAACGACGGCGAAGTGCCCCACCTTTCGCTCGGAGAAGTGCTTTTCGTCGAGGAGACTCTGCCGTGGTGAGGGGGCGGTCCACACCTCTCGAGTTGGCTCGCGTCTTCGCTACTTGCTTGGCTGGATCAAGAAGAACCAGTGCCCCGGCCTTGGCAAAGACGAAGCCGTCCGGTTGCCACGGCGGGTGCTTATCATCACCGAATACGCCGATCAGAAGCGCTACCTCGGGGAGCAGCTCGGCGAGAAGGTGGGCCGCTCCGATCG
>CAIQDA010000270.1 GCA_903870415.1 uncultured delta proteobacterium | reverse complement strand
TCTCCGCCGGGGGGTTCGACGCATCCGCGGGGCTTCTGGCGCTCGCAAAGAGCGAACAGCCCGCAGAGGACCCCGCGAGCTGCGAAACCCGCCCGATCGAAGCGCCCGTGTCCGTGGCCCTCGCGCCAACGGCGGGCGTAAGAGACATCATTTGCTCGATGCAAGGTGGCGGTGGTGGTGCCGGCGGGCCGGGAGGCGGTGGCGGCGCCGGAAGCACCAGCGCTGGCGTGGTCGTGTACCGTCAGCCCCCAAAGTCGGCGCCTGATTTCACGCAGCCATGGGCGTGCGTCACCACGGACTACAGCCCGTGCTTGCTCGGTGTGTCGTCGGCCGGTTTTCCATGCGCAACGTCGCCGACGCCTGCAGCCCAGGACCTCGCCATCGCGAAAACCGGAGGCGAATGCAAGGGCGTTGCCCATTACACCTTGAAGGGGTGCTCGAACGACCCCGCTTGCGCGCAGCCCGAATGGGACTTCACGTCCGCGACCAAACGCCCCACATGGTGGCCCTGCGACCGAGGGCCCTCGCCGTGATTCGCCCCGTGACGATTCTTCTCGTGCTCCTCGAAACGCTGCCCGCGCGCGCTCTCGAGGCGCCGCGGGAAGTTGCGCCAACCGAAGAGGTGGCCGCGTCCGAGGCGATTGCGCCCGATTCGGACGAGCCCTTGCCGTTCAAGCTCTCGCTGCCAACCGAAGAAGACGAAGCTGCGTGGCTTACCCCTGGTTTTCGCTTGCAATTCGGTCTGGGGTACGGGTTTCTCCACGGGCTCGGTGGAGCCCCATCGTGGACGCTCGTGCCGTTTCAAGTCCGCATCGGCACGCGCCTCGACAACGACTGGTCCGTATTTGGGAATTTCCAATTTTCGGCGCTTCGAGCCAACAACGCGTCCACGGGCTTGCGCTTCGCGGGAACGATCGACCCCACGTGGCACATCACGGACCATCTCGACGTGGCGCTGGGACTCGGCTTCGGCGGCCTGGTCGAGAGTTCATCGACGCGCGTTGAACCGAACGCGGACCAGCGAAACACCCTCGTGGCGCCTTACACGTTCCCCGACGCATCAACGCCACTCACCGCGTGTTCTGGCATTGGCGTCGCGAGCCATGCACGGGCCGCATACCTATGGGCGCTCGGCCCGCTGTCCACAAGCGGCGTCGCCATGCAGATCGACGGCCAATGGACCGCGTGCGTCGACACGATCGGCGCGATTGAACCCGACACCGCACGTCCCATCACACGACGCCAATGGTGGGGCGACATGGGCGGTTCCTTCTTGTGGGTGGTCGGTTGGCGATGAACCGTTCCACCGCGCAGCTCGTGCTCGTGACGCTTTTCGGCGCCGCATCGCCTGCGTATGCGCAAGCCGCGGCCAATGCAGCCCCAGCCGAAACAAGCGACGCCCCGGCACCCGCGCCCGCACTCGTACCGCCTGCTGCGCTCACGGAAACGACCGTCCCCTACCCCGACGAGGCCCCGGCGCATGCTTTGCCTGTCGTGGTGCGCGTCAAATTGCGCGTAACCGTCGACGGCGTCGTGGGCAAAGTGGAGCTGATTTCGGCCCCGCAGGCTATTTTCGACGACGCGGTCGTGCGGGCGGCCGAGCGTTTCACATTTCGACCTGCGACCTACGGCGGAAAACCCATCGCCGCCGACATCACGTTTTCGCATACGTTCTTGCCCCCACCGCCTCCACCCGCGTTGGTCGAGAGTGGTCCTGCGCTCGTGAGCGTTCTCCGAGGTAAACTCGTGGAAAAGGGCACGCGGGTTCCTGTGCTTGGCGCGACCGTGAGCGCGCTCATCGACGGAGTTCCCTACGACGCGCCTGCCGACTTGCATGGCCGCTTTCGGTTGCCTCTTCCCGCGGGAAGCGCACGCATTTCCGTGCATGCACCGGGTTACAGGCCGTTCTTGCAAGCGGAAGAACTGGCACCGAAGCAAGAGCTCGCCCTTGAGTACTACGTTGAACGCGAACGCTACGACCCCTATGAAATCGTCGTTTTCGGCGAAGAGAAACGCGAAGAGCTAAGCCGTGTCACGTTGCGCGGCGCCGAGATCAAGCAAGTTCCTGGTACCTTCGGGGACCCGTATCGCGTCGTCCAAACGCTGCCGGGTGTTTCGTCGATCATCTCGCTTCTGCCATTTCCGGTCGTCCGCGGCGCAAGCCCTGGCTCTACGGGTTTATTGGTCGACGGCACCCGCGTGCCGATGCTGTACCATCTGCTCGCGGGCCCCAGCGTCATTCATCCCGAGTTCATCGAGGAAGTGCAGTTTTACCCAGGGGGCGCGCCTGTCCTTTACGGCGGCTACACCGCGGGCATCGTCGACGGCCGCACGCGCAGGGCAAGACCTGATGAAAAGCTTATCGACCTCGACGCCAACTTGCTTCAGGCAGGCGGCCTCGTTCGTTGGCCTGTGCCCGAACTCGGCGTGACGCTCACCGCGAGCGGTCGATACGGCTACCCAGGCGGTTTGCTCAGCCTCGCGAGCAATCAAGTGTCGCTGAGCTATTGGGACTATCAGTTTCGCCTCGATGGCGGCAATGCCCGCAACGGGTGGACGCTCTTCGCGCTCGGTGCGAGCGACGTGTTGAAGACGGCGGATCCGGCGTCCGATCCGAAAAATCCCACGCTCGTTCCGTCGCTCAAGCTGGCGTTTCATCGCTTGGATTTGCGCGCGCAGCAAGGCATCGGCATTTTCGATGTGACCTACCGTGTCGTTGGCGGCATCGACGACACGCTTCAGGGGACAAGCGGCGATGTGCAAACGCTCATCGTTGAGCCTCAACTTCGCATGAAGTGGCGGTGGCCTGATCAGCTCGACGTCGTCGCAGGCGTCGAAGGAAGCGTTCACAGCTTCAGCCAGTCGGCCGCGGCGACAGGTACGTCGGGTGGCCCCAATAGCGTCAATCTTGGGACCTTCACCGGCGAACTCTCCACGCAATACGTCGCCTC
>CAIQDA010000269.1 GCA_903870415.1 uncultured delta proteobacterium | reverse complement strand
TGGATCTCGTCCGATTCAACGTGCTGAGCATTGCCGCGTTCGTGTTGGCGATGCTTGTCAACCGTAGGGGCTGGCACCTCGCGAGCGTGATCACGAGCGTTCTCGAGCTCACGGTGCACCAGGCTCTTTGTGTGACGTACCTGGGTTGGGCGTCCGGATTTCAATACTATCTTCTGGTGATTCCGAGCATCACCAATTTTTTGCCCGAAGGGCGAAACGTCATCAAGGTCACTTTGGTCCTGCTCTCGGGGCTGGCTTACGTCGCTCTTTCTCACGTGAGCCAGACGCTGCCCCCCGCCTTCTCCGTGCCTCCCGCGACCAGCCAGTGGCTGCACGACGTCAACATCGTCGCCGTTGCGGGTACGCTCGGACTCTTTGCATTCTTTTTTAACCGGGCCGCAAACCTGGCGGAAGAGAGGCTCGACGTGGAGCACCAAAAGGTCGAAGATCTCCTCCACTCCATCCTCCCCGTATCGATCGCCCGACGCCTCCAGGACTCGTCTCAAGTGATCGCGGACGCCTTTCCCGCGGCCACCGTCTTGTTTGCCGACATCGTTGGTTTCACGACGCTCTCGCTCCAGACGAACCCGACCGACCTGGTGGCCACCCTCAACGACATCTTCACGCGATTCGACCGGCTCGCGGACCAGTACGGGCTCGAGAAGATCAAGACCATCGGCGACGCCTACATGGTCGCCGCGGGGGTGCCCGAGGCCATGCCCAACCACGCCGCGGCGATGGCCGACTTTGCCCTCGGTGCCATGGCCGAGATCGAAAAGGTGGCCCCTTTGCTGGGTAACCCAATCAGGCTGCGAATCGGTGTCCACTCCGGACCCGTCGTCGCCGGCGTGATCGGCAAGAAGAAGTTCATCTACGACCTCTGGGGCGAAACGGTGAACAGGGCGTCTCGCATGGAGTCGCACGGTGTCCCTGGGGAAATCCAGGTCACCGACGCAACGAAGCTCCTCCTCGAAGACGCATTTGTCTTCGAGGATCGCGGCATGGTGGCGATCAAGGGCATCGGCGAAACGAAAGCGTGGCTCCTGAAAAGCCGGAAATAGGACAAAAGCCCCGAACTACTTTGGGGCCGCTTCGCTCTTGAGAAGTCCCACAGCGTCACTCCGTCTCGGTCATCGGAGCGCCACATCCGCTGAACCGGCGGTCCGGGTGGACGCCTCGTTCCTTGGCCTGAGCAAGCTCGCCGACGCGCTTGAAGACGCTCATCGCGCGATCAGCTCATCGCCGCGCGAAAGCGCCTCCGAGACGCGGTCGAAGGTAGCCGCGTCGCTTTCCCTCTGTGCGGCCGTCCGCTTGCCTTCCGAAGCCATGGGCAGCTTCATGCGGTCGACAGTCGCGAGACTCGCCCGATGTCGCCCCAGGAATGCCCAGTAGAGCGGCGTGAGCGGGCACGTCGTCTTCGGGTCGAATCGGCAGCTTTGGCAGTAGTCGCTCATGCGGTTGATGTACGCTGCACCGGCAACGTACGGCTTGGTCGTCATCAGATCGCCCGCCGCGAAGGTGCCCATCGCGAGAACATTCGGCTCAACGACCCAATCGTAGGCGTCAACGTAGGCGGCCCAAAACCAGTCGGTGAGCTCGCGCGGCGCGACGTCGAGGAGCGTGGCGATGTTGGAGAGCACCATGAGCCGCGCAATGTGGTGGCTCGTCCCTTCTTGCCATACGCCGGAGACCACCTCGTCGAGGCAACGGAGGCCTGAGCGCGTACCCCAATAAGCCGGTGGCAAAGCCCGAGCCGCGCCAAGAAATGAAATGAGCGAGCCGCCGTCGAGGTCTGAACCTTCGACCTTCTTGCAAGGCTGGGCTTCACCTCGCACGACGCGGAAGCCATCGGTGGCCTCGTGGACGTGGCGCACGAACTCCCGCCAGCCGAGCACTTGCCGCACGAAGCCCTCCTGGCTTGAAAGGGGCAGGTCCATCGCGAGCACGTCGCGCACCACGCGATGAACGCTGAGCCGCTGGAGGTTGAGCAGAGGCGCGATGCGCGTATGGAACAAGTTGGTCGAGCGCGAAGACATCGCGTCCTCGAAGGGCCCGAAGTGGGGCAAGCACGACGAGGATGCCCACGCCCACGCCCGCTCGACGTCTTCGCGGGTTGCAGGCAATTGCTCAGGCACCAAGGTCCCTGGGTGGTCGCTCATTGAGCTTTTTATGAGGTCACACACTTCCTGGGTGATCGCGTCCACTTTAAAGGTGGGGACAGGGGGTGCTGGCGGCGTGCCACGCCAAGGTTTGCGGTTGTCCGCATCAAATGAGAACTTGCCCCCCGCGGGTTTTCCTTGATCCATCAGGATTCCGAGGCGGCGCCGAACGTGCCGATAAAAGGCATCCATGCGCCACACGTTGTCTCCCGCCGCTTGCTCAAAGTCGTCCGTCGTGGTGAGCCAACCCTCGTTCGGCAACACCTCAAGCACGCCCGACGCAACCAGCGGCAAAAGCTCCGCGCGCAGCTCGCGCTCCGCCGGTCGCATCATGCCAATCGGACCAAGTTCGCGCACCCGCAGAAGGGCTGCCGCGTACGACTGGTCGACCAGATGCTTCACCGCGACGCCGCGCTCGGCCTGCTCGACCGCGAAGTGGCGCAAGCTCGTGAGCACGAGCGCGAGCTTTTGCTTGTGGTACGGCCGCCGCGACGCTTTGGCCGGGCACTCGACGAGCACGATGCCTACTTCATGCGGATTTGCGCGCGAGAGCGGCCCTACTGCGTCGGTCAGCTGGTCGTAGGGAACGAAATACCAACGACGATCGCCTTGCTTCACGCCGCGGGCGGCAAGTTGTTCACGAAAAACGCTCATGTAGGGGACACCAATTAGCAGGCTGCTCAAAAAAGAGCGAACGACCCAAAGCGATGGGAGGAGGACGAAGGAATACTCGCAGTATTTCGAGGACGACGCACCCCCATCCGACGCCGACGGCTTGCCGTTCGGCAGCATGAGTCCCTGAAGATTCGGGTCGATGAGCGTTTTTCATCACCCTGCTATGCGCTGCGCCCGCCGTGCCCGCCTACCGCTCGTTGAATCCGCGTCCCTCGAGGATGTCGGTCGCACACCGCTCCACGCGCCGCGCCCGCGTTTCGCTCTGTTTGGCACCCGAGATGTGCAGGATGTGACTGCGCCGCCGACCGGGGGTGAGCGCCGCGAACGCTTGTCGCAAGGGCTCGTCACCCGCGAGGCGTTTCTCGAGCTCCGCGGGAACCGGCTCGGACGCGGGTTCCGCATGCACTTTTATGCCCGCCCGTTCGAGCGCGATGGCCTGCTCGACGAAGCGCTCGATGAGGTCACGCCGCGCGGTTACATCCTCGACCGAGCGGAACTTGAGAAAGCGCCCGAAGCGCGAATTGGGACCGGGACTCTCGAGGACCCCCGCCTCGTCCACGAGCGCCGCGCCCTTGAAAAACTGAAGCGCGCACGAGTCCTTGAAGGACATGATCATCACCACGTTCTTCCCATCGAGCGTGTAACAGGGCGAGCCCCACTTCATTTCCTCGACGAGACCCGCGGCGAGGACGAGGTCGCGCAGGGCCACGAGCTCCTTCGTCCAGCGATGTACCTTGCATGCCGGGGTTTGGTAATGTTCGCAGCGGCCGCACCCGTCTCGCAGGTACGCGTCGACGCTCGTCGTGTTCATGGCGTTGTCCGTTTGATTGGCGAGGCCAGGCTGAGCCGGCCGCGATTCAGCACTCGATGATGTTCACCGCGAGGCCGCCGC
>CAIQDA010000268.1 GCA_903870415.1 uncultured delta proteobacterium | reverse complement strand
TGGAGACTTCCGCAGACGATCGCGCGCGCATTCTCTCCTACGGGGTAGGGACAACGGAGTTCGTTCGCCGTTGCGGCGGCGCGGCGTTGACCCTCGAGTGCGGTCAGCACGATGACCCGCGAGCGCTTGAAGTGGCGTACCGTGCCGCCATGCAAGCCTTGCGTGTGCTTGGACTCGTGGAAACGCCGCTCGAACCTCCAGCGAGCGACTTCGAAGTCCTTGAACTCGTCGAGGTCGTCGACCGCGCTCACCCCGGCGACAGCCTTGCGAAAGCGTGGAAAAGCTTTGACGCTTACGATGCGAGCGACGTGCTCGCGACCCGGGCCAGCGGTGAGACTTGCGTGGCGCCTTCCGCCGGCCGAATCGTTTTTCCGAACCCCGACGCGGAGCCCGGGACCGAGTGGTTCTACCGGGCTGCGGTGAGCGAGCGCAAACTCCGCGTTTAGCCGTGTTGCATTGTCGACCGCGGCGCGCGATCGTTCAGCCTCGCGTGAACCCTGAAACGCGCCATTGTTCAACGGTCGAAATCGTGGCGGCCACGGCCAGCGCCCCGTGAAAGTAGAGGCCGCCGAGCCACACGGGCACATGGTACGCGTGCGGAGCGTTGTACGCAAAGAATCCAACCTCGACGAAGTACCCTTCGAACGACGGCCCAAGGACTCCGAGCAGCACGGAGAAAAGCACCAGACGGATGCGGTCGTGCTCAAACGTAAGCAGATGCGCGGCCCACGTCACCATGAACGCCACGTGAAGCGACATGGGGTAATCCTTAAAAACGCCGCTTGCGAAATACATCGCGGCAAACGTGAGCGAACTCAGCAGGCCGTGCACGACCGGACGCGCGGGGTAATGACGAAAAAAGGCCCAGCCTGCCGCGGTGCAAAAAGCCGCAATGCGAAGAAAACCAATGAACGTGTCGCCGGTCGGCTGCCCCGCGAGGAGCGACCCGTGGTCGGGCTGCGTGTAATGAAGCACGTTGAAACGGACGTGCGAAAAGCCGTCGCAGAAGGTTAAAAGCGCCGCCAAGGCGGTCATATAAAGAGGGTACAGAAGGAAGCCGGATATGCCACGCGACGTTTCGTCCTCGGTGGAGGTCACGGACGGGGGATTCTGCGCGAGGGCTGCGGTCATGGAAAACTCCAGGCGGAGGCGTTGGTTAAACGAGGGGGTCGGGTGTGACGAAGCGAGTCGGGACGCGGGCTACTCCGCAGGCACAGGCGGAACGTCGCCGGGATTTCGAACACACGCGTGAATGGCTTCGCGAAGGGAGCGCGCACGGAAGACGTCACGCGCAATGGCGATGAATTCTTGAAACTGGACGACGACCGGGTTGTGCGAGCCAACCGGCGTCGTGAGGCCGTAGACAGGCTTTTCGACCTCCGGTTTGAAAGTGCCAAAGAGCCTGTCCCATAGGATGAAGATGCCCGCGTGGTTGCGGTCGATGTACTGCGGGTTCGAGCCGTGATGCACCCGGTGGTGCGACGGCGTATTCATCACCCATTCAATGGGGCCCAGGCGGTCGACGGTTTCTGTGTGCAGGCCGTATTGGTAAAGAAGGCTAATCGCGCTCATGAGCAACACGTGTTCGGGCCTGAACCCGAGGAGAGGGAGCGGCGTCCAGAACCACGTGGCCATGAAAGGCGCGGTCCAAGACTGACGAAGCGCCGTCGCGAGCGTGTACGATTCGCTTGAATGGTGCGCGACGTGGTTCGCCCAAAACAGACGAACTTCGTGGCTTGTTCGGTGGTAAACATAAAAGCAGAAGTCTTCCGCGAAAGGCAGTGCAATGAGCCCCGCGACTCCGGCTCCGAGGTTCGCGATTCGGTGCGCGTAGAGCCACGAAAAGAGCGCGAAAATGGTGCCCTTGGTCATGGCCTTCACCACCAAGTTCCCGACGCCGCATGCGAGGCTTGTGGCCGTGTCTGCCGCGACATAGCCCCGGTGTTGCCGGCGAAGGAGCCAGGCCTCGATGGCCATGGTGACGAAGAAGAGCGGTACGGCGACGAGGATGGGGTCACGCATGACTGCGGCTGCCTTTCGGTTTCGCCGTGGGAAAGAGCGAGCTCGCAAGCGCTTCGAATTGGGAGAGAAT
>CAIQDA010000267.1 GCA_903870415.1 uncultured delta proteobacterium | reverse complement strand
GTGCCCGTTTTGAAGCGAGAGCTTCGCGCGTCGCATCAGGCCGAGGCCCGCGACACGCTGCTTCGTATGGGCGAGGCCGCAACGGCATTTGCGCGCGTGCCCAAGCATCGGCACGGACTGCCCGACGCCATCGCGCGAACCCCCGCCGAGGTGCCTCGCGGAACCTCCGTCGTCCTCGAAGCCCCGGCGTGGGCGGCGTGGGCCCCTCTCATGGCGGAGGTCGTTCCCGCTGGGTTTTCGCAGCGTTACGCGTATTCGTTTGTGCGACCCGCAGGCGAGCCCGCCGCGTTTGAGGCCGTTGCCGAGAGCGACCTCGATGGAGACGGCGTGCTCGGACGCGCATCGCTTCGCGGCACCGTCGACGCGTCCGGAAACGTGACGCTTGCACCCGATGTGGAGTTCGTCGATGCCCTCGAGTGAGCTCGGTCGCGGGCGTTACGTGGCCTTCGCCGTCGCGGGCATCTTCGCGACGCTGACCGTCTCGTTGCAGACTCGCCTCGCTACGCGCGTGGCCCTCGCGCGTGAGACGGAGGACCTTTCGCTTCTGCCCGCAGCCGAGCGCGCTCCCCTGCTTTCGCTGGGTTTCGACGGAGCCGTGGCCGACATTCTTTGGGCAAAGCTCCTCGTGGACTTCGGCACGCATCTGGCCGAAAAACGGCGATTCACCGCCGTGCGACAAGGTATCGAAACGCTGCTCGCGCTCGAGCCTGGATCGGATCGCGTGTTTCGCTTCGTCGACACGCTCGTGCTCTTTCAAGCGAAGAAGGGCACCGAGGACGACGCTCGCTACGTGCGCACCATCCTCGAACGCGGCCTCGACGCCGAGCCGACGAACGCAAAACGTTGGACGAGCTACGCGCAGTATCTCGGGTACCTTGGACCGAGCTTTTTGACCGATGAGCAGGATATTTCCGACTGGCAACGACGTGCGGGCGAAGCGTTCACGCGGGCACTCGAGCTCGGTGCAGCCGTCGACGACACGCGGGCCGCAGCCGCTCTCTTCGGCCGTGCGGGGGCTGTTGAGGCGGAGCGCGCGTACCTTGAGCGAGCCTACGCGCTTGCGTCCGACGACGACAAACCTGCGCTCGAAGCGCGCCTCGCGAAGCTGTCCGCATCGACCATGGTCGAGCGTGTGCGCGGTCACGACAAAGCGCTCGACGACGAACGCGCGGCAACGTTTCCGGGGGTTGGCGCGACCGTGTACCGGCTCTTGCGGGCACGTGACCGGCACGACTGTGACGCGCCGCGCCAATGGTCAGCCCCGCGCTGCCTGGAATAATCCAAACAAGCGCGTAAATTCACACGCTTTTTCAAGTTCTCCTCGACCGCCGAGGAAAGTTGCGTAGCCTTAGACGCCATGCGTCATAAGGGTATCGCCGCCGCCCTGCTTCTGGGTCTCGCCACGACAGATTGCGCGGAGTTCGACACTGCGCGCGTCGCACCGAAGCCATCGACGATCGGGCGCGAGATTTTCACCATCCTTTGCGATCGCATCGGAGCCCAAGCGTTTCGTGAAGATGTCACGGGCGCATCGTTCCACGGCATCTGCCATGGGAGCGCAGCGGGCACGTACGCCGCGACGATGGACCTCGGAAAGCTTCCGCCGCTGCCCGCGGAGACGACCAACGTGAATGGCTCCCGCGTGACCGGCGACGAACTTCGCGCGGCACGCCTGCGCCGCGTGGCGAAGGTTGAAGCGGTGGGACGCGAGCGCGATCGCCTCGTGGGAGCCTTCGACGCATTGCTCAAAGACACCGAGCTCGGAAACGCCGAAGGGTGCGCGACCGCAGGAAAAGCACAGTTTTTGGCTGCGCTTCACGACGCGCTCACGAAGATGTTCCCGCTCTACGACGAGGGAAGCGTTCCCCGCGTGACGCGCGCAAGCGGCGACATCGCCACGATGGCCAAGGGCAACGACAAACTGCTCGCGGCGCTTTCATCCATCGACGCACGCGTGGGTTACCGGCCGCGCACTTCGGGGTCCGGTGCACTTTACACCTTTCTTTCTTACCCGCGCCTCGCGCCTCTCGCCCGTGCGTTTCTGTCGCTCGTCGGCGACGGCGACGCGGCGGATGCGGACGTGAAGGCGAGCTTCGACGCGCTTCTCGACGCCGCACGAAGCGAGCTCGCGACGCTCGACACCGCACCCGCCCCGCGCGGTTCTCTCGCCATTTTGCCTGCGGTTGATGCGGTTTCCGCGCCGCACCCTTCGCGCCCGCGCTCGCCGCTCGAAGCGGCACGAACAGTCCTTCTCGGGGCAAACGACGCCTACGCCACGGGCAAGAGCTCCCCCATCGTCAAGCGCGATGGCCGCGGCGTTGCGGCCGTGGCTTCGGTGAACGGTTCGGTGCCTGCGCCCTTCGTCGACGCCGATCGCGACGGCCTTGCAGACGTCGATGCTTACGGCGGATTCACGAGTGTCGGAGCTGCCATCGCCTCGCCATTTTTCTCTCCAAGCGGCACCGATGGCCGCCGTGACGCGCAGGGCTTCGCCGTCTACGACGATGGGTCAAGGCGCCTCTTCGATTACCTGGAAACGCAGAAAACGCTGCTCGGCGCCGTGGTGGACCGCGCGTCACCGCTCTTTGCGCGCACGTCGGCCGCGGACCCATCTCTGGTCTTCGACGGCCTCGCGTCGTTGGCCGTAAGCGCCGGACCTCGCTCCACAACCGCGCGCACCCGCACCGTAACTCTTCCCTCGGTCGTTCAACCGACAGGCTCCACAACCGCCCCGAGCCCGACGCTTTCCGTCACCTACAAACCCTTCGACGCCTCGCGCTCGCCCTTCGTCGAACTCACGAACGCGTTCGGTGCGGTGGCTGCGGAACCCGCCTTCGACGAAGGCCTTGTCGGGTTCGATCAGCTGCTCCGCGACAAGCCCGAACTCGTGGCGCGCTTCGTCGATTTCCTGTTCAAAGCCAAGGCGATCGCCGACGCGCATCCGGAGGCGCACCTGGCCTCCGACGAAACGCTTTGGGACGACCTGTTCCCCATTCTCGAGCGCTTGGCGAAAGACCCCGCCGTCCTCGACGACTTGATGCGTGCGGTCGCCGACCCGCGCGTCAGCGGCATCGACACCATCCTCGTGCAGTTCATGAACTACCGCGATCATATTTCGTATGACGCGAACAATCTCAACGGTCGCAACTTCAACGTGGACGCGAACCGGGCCCTCGTTGGCACCGAGCTTCCGTACAAGGTTCTCGTGGACCGCTCGCAGCCTGATACCGGGGCCAATCGCAGTGGATTCCAGCGATTCATCCAGCTTCTTCACGACGCAAACGGCCTTGCCGCCTGCACGAAGGAAGGCGCCATCGCTCACATCAATTGGCACGGGCTCGCGGTCGACTACCCGGGCGTCGCTTCGGTGATCTGCCCGGTCGTGTTCAAGCCGCTGCCTCCAAGTCGCCTGCCTCTCTGCGGCGTGCTTCGCATTCCAGACATCGCCGGACTCCTTCTCGACGTGGCACTCGGGCGCGCGCAGTTCGACATCCGCGACCAGTGCCTCGCGGCGGTGGCGGCGAGTCCTCTCACGGGCATCGTCGGAGGTGCGAACGCATTTCTTGAGGAGATTTCCGGCATCAAGGGCTTCTCGCTCCAGCCCACGGTCGGCGGCATTGCGCGCCTGGCCTTCTTCAAAACGCCATGGTCCGGGCTTCCCGAAGAGACGAACCCGAAGGTCAACAAGACCAAGACGCTCATCCGCGACATCCTCGATCCGGTGCCGACGACCGTGTGCGATGCCACGCCGTTTCGCGACCGCGACGGAAGCATCGTGAACCTGCGCCATTGCCAAAACACGGAAGACCTCATGCGCGTTCGCGACGTCGACGCGCTCTTTGCGCTCGATGAAATGGACTTCGTTCCCAAGGTACGCGGCCTCGCTGCTGCCTTCGCCGACCATGGCCAAGACAGGCTTTTCGTTGATCTTTTCGACACGTTGCACCGCCACTGGGGCACCGAGCGGCAGACGCGCATCGAGTGTGACCCGACGCTCCCGAGCACAAGCGCCCGCTGGTGCTCTCAGGACGGAGCCATGCGCTACGAGCCCATCCTCGCGGAGGCGTTGGCCCCAAGCCTCGGCCTCATGCCCCTCGCGCAAGAGTTCATCGGCTACCTCAAGACGATGCGCGTGCCGCACTGCACGAGCTTCAACGCCGCCGGAGCATGCACGGCCACGACAACGCGCGATGGCGTCGCCGCATTCGCGGACTTCATCAAGCTCGTCCTCGACTCGTCGCGGACGCCGACCCTGAAAAATGCCAGGGGAGAGCGCGAAGCCAAGCGCAACGACGGCGGCGTTCTCGGCAACTACTCGGCAGCGCTCTTGGCGGTCGAAGCGCTCGGCGACATTGACAGGCTCTACGCCGCGGACCCAAACGGCGCCGCGAAGAAAGCCGCATGGCAAAAGACCCGATCGCTCCTCGTTGACCGCCTTGCCGCCACAGAGACCACCGCAACGGGCACCGCTTTCAAAGCCCCGTTCCTCGTCCCCGCCGCGCGGAGTGTCATCGCCGAGTTGCGCGGTGAGCTCGACGCCCGCTGCCCGAAACGGCGCCTCGGACAGAGCTGCGACTGGAGCCAAAACCAGTGGAAACAGAGCCTCTCCGTCGCGGTCGAGAGCCCGCTCACCGCTGCCGCCGTGGACCTCTTCGACGGGGTGAACAAGCAAGCGAAGCCCCGCGAGGAAATAGATGCACTCCTCAACTATTTGGTTGCGGACGGCACCTCGAACGCACGCCTCTCGCTCGTGGCCACTGCCGCCGATGCGCTTCAATGGCTCGACACGGGCGATGCGGTCACGCCGCTCCAAGTCATCGGCTCGCAGGCCCTCGCAGGACCGGTGACCGATGCGGCGGGGCAGGTGCAGGCGCAGGGCCTCGCTCGCGGTCTCGTGAATCTGTTCGCCACGCTCTTCGAGATCCCCGCGACCGCAAGCTGCGGAAAAGACGCGATTGACCCGCACGACGTCTTCGCAACCATCGCCGCGCGCATCGACGCCCCCATGGGCGATCGTGCTGAGTCGCCCCTTGAAGCCATCGCGGGCGCGCTCTTCGCCATCAACCGCGCGGACCCAACCCAAAGCGGCGCGCTGTCGAAAGCCGACTTCGCTGCAACGTTCGGCGAGGTCGAAAGCTTCCTCCTCGATC
>CAIQDA010000266.1 GCA_903870415.1 uncultured delta proteobacterium | reverse complement strand
TTCATCGAGGAACCATGAACGGCGTTAACCGAAAGCCAGCGAGTTCAAGCAGTGCCGCGGAGGAGCCCAAGATCTCCGCCACCATCGTGGAGTTCGTGCGGCCCCTTCTCGATTCGATCGGCGGGCCACCGAGCGAGCACGCGCTTCGCGAAGTCTTCACCGTGGGCATCAACGTGTGGAACGCGCATGTGCTGGAACTTCCCTCGTGGGGCGATCCAACGGCCCTCGACCGAGTGCGGACGCATCTTCGAGGCGTTCACGCTCCCTTGCATCATGCACATTATTTCTCGGTGCTCGCCGACCGGCGGACAACGCTCTTCGCGGCCGACCCGCGCTACGTGCGTGAATGGTCGCTCGACGTCACGCCGCCGAAACCGTTCGCGTTGAGCTGCACCGCCGTTGTTCCGAAAAAGCGCTCGAGCGCTCGCCACCCGTGAGCCATCCGCGACCCTACAACGCGTGAATGGCCACGCTTGCCCTCGACTTCCCCCCTCCACGGGCCCTATGACTAGATCCCATGAACTACCGCCGCCTCGGTCGCTCGGGTCTCAAAGTCAGTGAACTCTCGCTCGGTGCGTGGCTCACCTACGGAGGCACCGTCGACGCCGAGGGCGCCGAGCTTTGCATGCGCGAAGCCTACGACGCCGGCGTGAACTTCTTCGACAACGCCGAGGTGTACGCCGAGGGCAAAGCCGAGCTCGTCATGGGCGAGGTCATCAAGAAGACCGGATGGCGCCGCGAATCGCTCGTCATCAGCACGAAGCTCTTTTGGGGCGGCGAAGGCCCGAACGACCAAGGGCTCTCGCACAAACACATCATCGAGGGCATGAGCGCGTCGCTGCGGCGCCTGCAGCTTGATTACGTCGACGTGGTTTTCTGTCACCGGCCGGACTTCAAGACGCCCATCGAAGAGACCGTCCGCGCGATGGACTTGCTCATTCGGCAGGGCAGAGCCTTCTATTGGGGCACGAGCGAATGGCCTGCTGATCGTATCGCGATGGCCCACGCTTTCGCCGAGCGCCACGGGCTCTTTCCCCCGACTTGCGAACAGCCCCAGTACCACATGCTCCATCGCGACCGCGTCGAGCGCGAGTACGCGCCGCTTTACGATTCCATGGGTCTCGGCACGACCATTTGGTCGCCGCTCGCATCGGGTTTGCTCACCGGAAAATACAACGACGGCATCCCCGAGGGAACGCGCCTTGCGGACCCGCAACTGGGCTGGCTCCGTGAAAAAGTCCTGGTCGAAGGCAACCTCGACAAGGCTCGACGCCTCACCACCGTCGCGCGCGATCTCGGCGCGTCGCTCTCGCAACTCGCCATCGCGTGGTGCCTCAAGAACGAGCGCGTCAGCACGGTCATCACCGGTGCCACGCGCGTCGAACAGCTCCGCGAAAACCTCGGCGCTCGGGCCATCGTTCCCAAGCTGACGAGCGAGGTCGTGTGGGCCATCGAAACCATCCTCGACAACAAGCCCAACATGGGTACGTGATCGCGCGCATGTAGTCTGCACGCACCTCTTCGGGCCGCTGGCGTGCGCTCGCTCGCGATGAACCAGTCGCCACGGACGAAGCCATGAACGAAAAACTCATCGTTTATTCGATTCCCGTTTTTTTCCTCTCGATCATCGTCGAGTTGTTTTTCAACAGGTGGCACCTCAAAGCGCAGCCGCAACCTGGGCGCCTCGGGTTTGGCGCGTACCGATTCGCGGACACCTTTTGCAACTTGGCGTGCGGCGTCGGCAATCAGCTCTTCGACCCGCTCCTTCGCATCGCCGGGCTCTTTGCCTACGGCGCACTGTTCAACCGCGGCCTCCACGCGTTCAAGAATCACGAAGTCGCCGAGTGGGTCTTCGCGTTCTTCGGTGTAGACTGCATGTACTACTTCTTCCACCGGGCGTCGCACCGGTCGAACCTCTTTTGGGCGGCACACGTCGTGCACCACCAGAGCGAGGAGTACAACCTGAGCGTCGCGCTTCGGCAGCCGTGGATTGAGAAAATCCTCGACGTTCCGTTCTACTTGCCTCTCGCCATCGTCGGCGTGAGGCCAGAGGTTTACGTCACCACCTTCACGGTGAATCTCCTCTACCAGTTCTTTCTGCACGCATCGTTCGTGCCGAAACTCGGGTTTTTGGAGTACGTATTCAATACGCCGTCTCATCATCGTGTGCATCACGGGATCGATCCGCAATACATCGACAAAAATTTCGGCGGCATGCTGATCATCTGGGATCGCATGGGCGGCACCTTCGAGGCAGAAGGCGCGGTTGTGCACTACGGCACCGTGAAGCCCCTCGCGTCGTACAACCCGCTCTGGGCGAACGTCGCGGCGTGGGCGAATCTCGCTAAAATTGCTGGGCAAACCCAACGCTTTCGCGACAAGGTGGCGATCTTTTTCGCGCCCCCCGAATGGCTCCCGGACGACCAGGGAGGCCCGGTGGTGGTTCCGAAGGTCTCGCCCGGTCGTCGCCTCTACGACCCAGCAGCGTCGATGTCCGCGCGGGTCGTGGCTGGACTAGGCCTCGCAGCCTCGTCCGTGGGACTGATGGTATTTCTTGAAAAGCAGGCCACCATGACTGTGGCCGCGTTGGCGACAACGCTGTTCGGCGTCGTCCTCGTGCTCGCGTTCGCGGGTCGCGCCCTTGATGCGCGACGCGACGTCTGACACGCCGCCCTTCCCCGCAAGTTGCGGTTCAGACTTCGGCGGTCGCAGCTCCGTTGCTGTGTTCGACGCCATTGGCGAGGCCGTTGCGTGCGCGACGGTCGTGCAGTTCGGTGAGCGCGTTGTCGCACTCGCCCTTGGAAGGAACGGCTTCTTCGATGCCAAGGCCGAGGGCCGTGGTCACGCCGAAGAGCGTTCGGGTCGAGCAGGGGCGACGCCCGTACTCGAGGTCTTGGTAGAACTTGACGTCGATGCCGCAGGTGTCAGCGGCCTTCGCTTGCGTGACGCCGAGTCGCTTGCGGTGAGCGGCGAGCCGCTTGCCGAGGGCGCGGAGCCATGCGTCGTATTCCATGTCGTCGGAGGAGCCAGGCTTTTTCGAACTCATGAAAACTCAATTAGCCGCGCTGTCTCCCCAAGCAGAGTTCGAACCCCAATCGGGCCCGTGGACTACGCCGGCAAACCTGCGAATCCCTGCAAAAACGGCCCAATGACGCGGAACGACTCGAACGTGGCTCCAAAGTTTCTCCAAGGTCGCTCCGCATCGTTGCGCCCCCGCGAGCGTTCCGCGATCCTCGCGCGGTGATGCTTAAGCGCCCATTCCCGTCCGCGAGCGCCCTGGCGCTTTCCCTCCTCGCCGCGTGCGCAAGTTCGGGTTCCGGAGGCGGATGCTCGTGCGTGAAAACGATGCCCGCAGGGTTCCCGAGCGCCTCCATCGTCGAGAAGGCCGCAACCCTTCGCGTGACGCGTTCGGGCCTGGATTTCCTCGGAAGTCGCATCGGCACCCTCGCCGCTCGCAACCTGCAGCCCACGGGCACGCCCTTCGTTGTTGACGTTCCGGCCTCCTCGGCCACGGGCATCAGCATCTGCCCGAACGGCCCGAACCGCACCGCTTCGCCACCCGAGTGCACCGCCGAAGTTAACTTCGCGAACGCCGCACTCCGCGTCGACGGCGTCGTCACCAACAAGGTGCATATTGCAGGTACTGTCCCCGTGCGCGTTCAAAACCTGCGCGTGTCGGCCGTAGGCTTCATTCCCTTCGGCCTCGGCGTTGGAAGCGCTGCCAGCTGCGGATCGGGCGGCGTTCCTTCCGTTGCGGGCTTCACGAACGTCAGCATCTCGATCACCGCACCGCTCATCGGCAGCCCCTCCACCGTCCGCGCAGGGTCGACCATCATCGACTCGGCGAACGCGCAAGTATCCGTGCAGATTCCACAGACCGACGTTGTCATCTGCAACTCGTTCCTTCCGAGCTTTCTCACGAACGGCATCCTCTCGCTGGCCTTCAGCACGCTCGAATCCACGCTGGCCGACAAGGTAAAGGCCGCCCTCGGCGACGCAACCTGCCAAGCGCCCGACGCCACGCTCACCCCGGCGTGCCCCGCAGGGTCAAAGCCCGACGACCCGGACCCGACCAAGTGGTCCAAGTGCGTGATGAATACAAACGCAAACGTGTGCGTCCCGAAGCCGCTCGGCGTCGAGGGCACGGTCGACGTGGGGTCGCTGATCGCATCGTTCGCCCCCGGCACGAGCGCGAACCTCGACGTGCTCTTCGCCGCACGCGGACAGCTCGACCCCGCACCGGGCCGGCCTGTCGACAACGCGCGATACCCGGGCTCGACCCCGAACGGGCTCACGCTTTCACTTGGTGGTGGAGCGCTGCCCGATCCGAAATCCGCCTGCGTTCCCATGGCTGCGCCCGACTTGCCCACGGGTATTCCTGTGCCAGACGAGCTGCGCGGCGACATCGTTTCGGGCATCGCAACGGGCCCGCACCTTGGCCTCGGCGTGAGCGAGCGATTCCTCGGATACGCGTTTGGTCAGGCGGTGCGCTCAGGACTGCTCTGCCTCGACGTGAGCGGCGAGCGCATCAGTCTCGTGAACACGGCCATTCTTTCGCTCATCGCCAAGGGCTTGCCGACCCTCGCGCATGAAGCACGCACGAGCGCAGCCCTCGTACGCCTTCGTCCGCGAGGCCTTCCGACCGTGACGGTTGGCGGCGGCACCGACGCGAAGACCGACCCGCTTCTCACCATTCGCCTCGAGAAGATTCGGCTGGAAATTTACACGTGGTCGTATCGACGCTGGGTCCACGCATTCGACCTCGAGACCACCATCGTCGCGAAGGCCGACCTCGATGTTGTGCAGAATACAACCTATCCCAACGGTGCCCTCGTCCCCTCGATCGGCGACGTGAGTCTTGAGAGCACGACGGTTTCGCAGGCCGACCTCATCCCCGACGATCCGGCCGCCATCGAAGCGAACTTCAAGGGCCTCATCTCCATCGTCGCGGGCAGGCTCGGAAGCTTGAGTGCCATCGATCTGTCCTCGACCCTTGCGCCCTACGGCATCGCGATCGAGCTGCCTGCGGGCGGCGTACGGCGCCTGACCAAGGGCTCCGATCGCTTCGTTGGCGTCTTCCTCAACTTCGGACTGGCCCCTAGCGCGAGGCGTCTCCCGCCCCCCACGGTTCGCATCAACCCTGCGAGCACTGGCACCGACGTATCCATGCAGTTTGCAAACGTCGACGTCGGGACTCAGCAATGGTCTCTCACCGTCGACGGCGTTCGTCGCGGCGGGTTTCGGTCCTTGAATGACACGAGCGTTTCTGACGCCGTTCTGGCGCTCGACGGCGTTCACGAGGTCGGGGTATCCGTGCGGACTACAGGTATTCCTTCGACGGAGAGCGCCGTCACCGTGTTGCCCTTCCGCGTCGATCATGAAGCGCCGTTTGCCGACATGGACGAGGCGACGGGCGAGCTTCGTGCGTGGGATCGCGTCAGCGGCGATTCGCTTTTCGTTCGGCGTGGCGAGTCCGCGGCGTTCGAGCGACTCGCGCCAGGCCTGGTTCTTTCCCCTGGAGAGAGCGCCGACGTGCGGGATGAATCCGGCCTCGTGCGATCCGTGCAACGTACACCGATGGCGGACCCAGCTGCGTCGTGCGCCTACGCACCCTTGAAGGGCGCCTCCCCTTCGGATCTTTTGCCGTGCACTCTTCTTGCCACGCTCGCCGGCATGGTGATCGCGCGACGCCGCACCCGCACCTCGGCGATATCGGCGGCGGCCATTGCCGTCGGAGGTATGCTTGCAGGATGCAGCAAAGAATCCACGGTGCCACTCACCGGTTGCGGAGCTGCGTGCACGAGCGTTTGTCGCCCTGAGCTTTCGCGGGGGCTGACGGGCAGCTACCTCGCGGCAACAAAGGACGCGAAGGGTGCCATTTGGTTCTCCGCCTACGAGGACATGGCGGTCGTCAATGGCCAGGAGTTTGCCTACGGAGACTGGGCCATCGGGCAGTTCAACGAAACCTCCGGCGAGGTCG
The DNA here is from genome assembly GCA_903870415.1 of uncultured delta proteobacterium. Classification (GTDB taxonomy): domain Bacteria; phylum Myxococcota_A; class Polyangia; order Polyangiales; family Polyangiaceae; genus CAIQDA01. The sequence goes on along the minus strand of CAIQDA010000266.1, from coordinate 1,850 downwards.
CGTGGCAAACGGTCGCCGGGGCACCTGCACCTTACACCGATGGTCGTTGCGCCGAGCGCGCGGCGAGCGGCTACCGCCAGGGTCGCTTTGAAGAAGGCACCGACGTCGGTCGCTCGACGGCGATCGCCACGTCGCCCGCGGGAGATTTGTTTGCAGCCGCATATGATGCAACCGCCAGCGCCCTTGTCTTCGCGTCGCGCAACGCGGACGGCTCTTGGTCCACGCATGCCGCGTCGAGCCGAGCGAAGTCCGACGTGGGCCGGCACGTGGCGATCGCCTTCCGCGATGGAATGCCTTGGCTCTATTACATGGCCGCAGAACCCGCCGGGCGTGGGCTTCGCACGAGCATCGAGGTTGTGCGCGCAAGCTCGGCACGCCCAACCAAGGCCTCCGACTGGACCCTCGACACGGTCGCATCGGTCGCGGACGGCCCGTGCCGCCAAGTTCAATGCGACGACGGGGCGTGGTGTTCGCCGACCTCCAAGCGATGCGAATCCGTGCAAACTACATGCGTAGCCTGCGACGGTGGCCGGTGCTCCCTTGACCAGCCCGACGGCGGAGCCACGTGCAACCCCGGCTATGTGGCGCCTTCACTTGAGACGTCGATCCCCGCGTTCGGTGACGGCTTTGCGATGCTCGATGAACCCGCAGGGACCACGTTTGCGGTTCGCGATGGAACGGCTCGCACCCTGGTTCTCGTCACGCCATCGGGCACCGGCTGGGCGAAAACGCTCGTCGACGGCGACCCCGTGGCCGGAGTCGATCGCGGCACGGGGCCTTCGCTGGTGCGAACGAGCGATGGAACACTTCAGCTCTTCTCGTTCGACGCCACGACAGGGGCGCTCACGCATGTGGCGGTGCGCGGCACCCAAGTCATCGCGAAGGAGACCGTCGACGACGGGTCCGGCGTGGGGTCAACGAACTTCGACGATGCGCCCCACGCGTTCGGACGGGAGTCCGTGGCCGCCGTGATAGGTGGTAACCTTACCGTGTATTACCAAGACGCGAAGCTCGCGCAGCTTCGGGTCGCGGTGGGTACATCGACAGGGAACGGCGCGTACCGCTGGGCCCTGAAGGCCGTCACCCAGACGGGCAAAGCGGCTGGATTCTTCCCGACACCGCTGGAAGGTGGGCGCGTGGCGAACTTTTGGCGTAGCTACGATCGGCAGACGCGCTCCGCATCCGGTGGTGTCGCCGTCGTGACCCCTTGAAACCGGAGTCGCCATGCGACGCGCCCTTGCCCTCTTCGCGCTTCTCCCCGCCGCCTTCGGCCTCCACGCTTGCGGCGCCAACGGCGACACCGGTGATGAGCTCGACTACGGGCTCGACGCTGGAAAGGCGGGCGACGCCCATGCGGACGCGCGTTCCGATGGCTCCCGTGACGGCGCCTCGGACTCGTCCACAGACGGGGCGACCGACGGTGGAACCAAGGGAGACGGCGCCTCGAACAACGCGGACGCCTCAAGCGATGCAGGGCCCGACGCCGCGGACGACGCAGGACCTCCCGACGCAGGACTGCCCGACCCGTGCGCGTACCCCGCAGCCTGCGCTGCCGCGACCAACATGGGCAACGTCAGCGGCGACACGGGAAACGGCTTTTTGCGTGCGACCGGCTCCACCAGCCAGTGGCTCGTCGTTCGCGTAACCGAGGACGATTCCTCGATCTTCTCGCACCCCGACATCCGCGCGAAGTTCACGCTCACGCACGACCCGAACACGCGCTTCGACTTGTTCGTCTACCGCTCAAGCGGCACCGGCGACCGCAACTGTTCGTCCGTCACCGCAACGGGCACGCGCACGAGCACCACGAACGTCGCGGGCGCGAGCCTGAGCTGGAGCGACACCTATGG
>CAIQDA010000265.1 GCA_903870415.1 uncultured delta proteobacterium | reverse complement strand
TGAAGAAGATCCAGCGCCAGTCGAGGTTCGTGACGATGTAGCCGCCGAGCGTTGGACCAATGACCGGCCCGGCGATCGCGACGACGCCAAAGAGAGCTTGCGCCATCGGCTGCTCTTCGGGCGGAAAGGTCTCGAAGAGGATCGACTGAGCCTTCGACAGAAGACCGCCACCGGTGAGTCCTTGGAGCGTGCGCGCAAGGACCAGCGTCCACAAACTCGTGGAAATTCCGCAGAGAAACGACGCCACGGTGAACCCGACGAGCGAGAACATGTAGTAGCGTTTTTTGCCAAATATTGCGCCGAGCCACGACGTGAGAGGCAACACGACCACGTTCGCGATGGCGTAGCTCGTGATGACCCACCCCACCTCGGACAGCGTTGCACCGAGCGTGCTTTGCATGTCGGAGAGCGCGACGTTCACGATGCTCGTGTCCACGATCTCCATGAGCGCGCCAAGAGCCGCGGTCGCAGCGATCGCCCACTTACGGGACGACGACATCATCGGCGCAGCGGCAGGGCTCATGGGGCGCGGCGCACGTCGACGGTGGCTTCGACGCTCAAGCCTGGACGAAGGACAACGTCCGCTGGAATCGCTTCGAGGCGAATGCGCACCGGGATGCGCTGCACGACTTTGGTGAAGTTGCCGCTCGCGTTGTCCGGCGGAAGAAGGCTGAATCGCGCGCCCGTTCCTGCGGAGAAAGAGTCGACGACACCGAGAAACTCACGGTCCGGAAACGCGTCCACGTGCACGTACACCGGATGGCCCTTCAGCATCTTCGAGAGCTGGGTTTCTTTGTAGTTTGCAATCACCCAACGGCTCGCGTGCGGCACGAGACTGCCGATGCCCTGCCCGGCGGTCACGTTCTGGCCTACGGCAACCGACCGCCTCGAAAACGTTCCCGACTGCGGAGCCACGATCGTCGCGTACGAGCGATCGAGCTCCGAGAGTGCGAGCATGGCCCGAGCCGACGCGACCTGCGCCCTGGCGACGACGGCGCGCGCTTCGGCCTGCGCGAGATACGCGTCCACATCACGGACTTGCTCTTCACGTGCGCTGGCCTCTTTGACCCGCACCTCGGCGCCCCGTGCCGATGCACGAAGGCGCGCAAGCGAGGCTCGCGCGAGATCTCCATTCGCCGACGCTTGGTCCGCGGCGGTCTTCGCCATGTCGAACTGTTGCTTCGAGATCGCTCCCTGGCCGAAGAGCTGTTGCGTGCGTTCGAAGTCGCTGCGGGCTTGCGCGTTGGCCGCCTCCGCCGACGCCACACGAGCGGCCGCCTCAACGATTTGCTCGCGCGACTCGGAGGTACCGATACTTGCACCCTGCAACGATGCCTCGGCGATGTTGCGCTGCCCCTTCACGGTCACACGCACGATGGCCACGTCCGCCACGGCCGAAAGCTCCTGGGCCTCCGCCACAACAACCAGGGCTTTCGCTTGCGCAACTCGCGCGTCGAGAGGCGCGGGATCGAGCTCGGCGAGCACGTCGCCTTCCTTCACGTCCGAGTCGTCGGCAACGAACACTTTCGCGACGACACCGGAAACGCGCGCGGGAACGGCCACGACGTCCGCTTCAACTTGCGCGTCGTCGGTCGTCTCACGACCGTGGTGCGTGACGGCGTAATACCCAGCGCCCGCAATGCCGAACGCCAGAAACGCGAGCAGCGGCTTCGGCGGACCGCGACGCTTGTCGCCTGTGGAGTGAACGGATTCGGGGGCAGAAGCAGGGCTCGTCACGGGCGCGGACGCTAAGCTGCGTTCGACTTTAACGCAACTTGCCGTTGCGTTAATCAACTCGGCCGCTATGCTCGCGGCGTGAAGAGCGAAACCGTTGCGGCAAAGGCACGAACAGGCGGACGCAGCGCCCGCGTCGTTGCAGCCGTGTTCGACGCCACCCTCCGGGAACTCGCGCGTGGCGGTTACGCGCGCCTCTCGGTCGAGTCCGTTGCCGAGCGCGCCGGCGTGCATAAAACCACGATTTACAGGCGATGGCCCACGGTGAAAGAGCTCGTGAGCGCATCGCTTCACAGCCGCATCGACGCACTTGAGCAAGAGGTTTTGCCCGAGGCTCCGAGGGCCGCCATCATCGCCTTCCTTCGTGCGTTCATTCGCTCCGCGAGCACGCCGGTCGGGCGCGGCGTGTTCTCGTTGCTCATGCGCGAAGGACTCGACGGCGAGCTCGCCGCCATCATGAGACCCCTTCGCCTTCGACGACGCGAGCGGTTGCGCGCGCTTCTTCGGCTCGCGAAATCCCAGGGTGCGCTGCGTCCAGGTGTGGACGAAGACACCGGGCTCGATGTGCTTTTTGGGACCGTGCAGCATCGACTTCTCTATCGCCGCGAGGCCCTCGACGACGAGGCTGTCGGCGCCGTGGTCGACCTGCTCATCGCGGGTTGAGCGCGGGTTGAGCGCGGGTTGAGCGCGGGTTGAGCGCGGGTTGAGCAATCGATGGCCCCGTCTCGATCGGCGGACCCGCGTCACGCAGAGGCTCGATCGGAACGCCGACGATTGCGATTGGAGACGTGGTCACGCTTCGCCACGAGGCAGCATTTTTACTCGCCGTATGGCGCTCACGCGCATCGGTGATGGTGCATAAAAAGAAGGTCTTCGGCACTGAAGACGATGGTGAATCTTCGCTGCGGTTGTCGTCGATGGAACGAGTAGTGTGCCGGCTGGAGGTCAGTCATGCGGATCGGTGTACCGCGGGAGACACGTCCCGGAGAGAAGCGCATCGCCGTCACGCCGGAGTCGGTTACCAAGCTCAAAGCCGCTGGCTTCGACGTGGCGATCGAGGCTGGCGCCGGGCTCGCGGCGTCGTTGAGTGACGAGGCATTCGTTCGCTCAGGGGCGACGTTGGTCTCAACAGGCGAGGAGATTTTTAGATCGAGCGACGTCGTCCTCAAGGTGCGACCGCCCACTGTCGCGGAAGCCGAGATGCTGCGCGAGAGCTCGACGATCATCTCGCTCCTTCATCCCGAGCGACACCCGGAACTCGCAGCCGTGCTCGCATCGCGCAAGGCCACCGTGGTCGCGCTCGAGCGCATTCCTCGGGTCTCGCGGGCTCAGAAGATGGACGTCCTTTCGTCGATGGCGAACCTCTCGGGGTACCGCGCCGTGGTTGAAGCGGCGACGCACTACGAAGGCTTCTTCGGCCCGCAGATCACCGCGGCGGGGGCCTCACGTCCCGCCCGCGTACTCGTCATTGGTGCGGGCGTGGCGGGGCTCGCGGCGATCGCTGCGGCAAGGGCGCTTGGCGCGGAAGTACGCGCCTTCGACACCCGTGCAGCGGCTCGCGAGCAAGTCGAAAGTTTGGGCGCGACCTTTCTCGAAGTCACCGTGCGTGAGAGCGGCGACGGCGGCGGCGGTTACGCCAAGGTGATGAGCCAAGAGTTCATCGACGCGGAGATGAAGCTCTTTCGCGACCAGGCTGCCGAGGTTCAGATCGTGATCACCACGGCCCTTGTCCCGGGAGCAAAAGCGCCGATCTTGTTGCCGCGCGACGTGACCGAATGCTTCGCGCCTGGAACGGTCATCGTCGACATGGCCGCGGAACAGGGCGGCAATTGCGAACTCTGCGTGCCTGGCGAAGTCGTCACGCACCACGGGGTTCGCATCCTTGGTTTCACGGACCTTCCGAGTCGCATGGCGTCGACGTCGAGTCGCTTCTTTGCCGCGAACCTCGCGCATCTGCTCGCGGACATGGGCGATGGAGACTCGTTCCGCGTGGACCTCGAAGACGAGGTCGTACGTGCCGCGGTCTTCATGCACGCAGGAAACGTCCTGCCTCCGCCGCCACGAAAAGAGGCTGCACCTTCAATCAAGATCGTCGTGCCTCTTGCGACGCCCTCGAACCCTCTCGGTTTGCCGCGAAGCACGAGGCCACCGCCGCACCCCGATGCCAAGCCGGCGCAAGTGCAGATTCAAAACCCGCCTCGACGAGCGTGGGGGTCGACCTTCGCGGGAGCCCTTGTCATCGGCGCGCTCTTCGCCCTCGGACGTTTCGCGCCCGTGGATTTTCTCCAGCATTTCACCGTGTTCATTCTTGCCTGTTTCGTCGGCTGGCAAGTCATCTGGAGCGTGAGCCCCTCGCTGCACACGCCGCTCATGAGTGTGACGAACGCCATCAGCGGCATCATCGTCGTGGGCGGCATGCTTCAGGTCGACACGCTCAACCTCGCGGGAGTCCTCGGCGCCGCGGCCGTGCTCTTCGCGTCGATCAACATCGCGGGCGGATTCTTGGTCACGCATCGCATGCTCAAGATGTTCCGCAGAGACGACGGCGCGGGTCGCTCGCGCACGTCGGGAGGTCACGCATGAACGGCATCGCAACGATCGCGTATCTCCTCGCGGGAGTGCTCTTTATTCGCAGCCTCGGCGGGCTCTCCAAGCAAGAGACCGCACAAGAGGGCAACGGCTTCGGCGTCCTCGGCATGGTGCTCGCCGTCGGCGTCACGACGGTCCTTTGGTTTGGGCCCGCGCATGCGCAATCCGACAACCTCGGCCTCGCGCTGCTCGTCGGTGCGCTGGTCGTCGGAGCCTCGGTCGGTGCCTTGCTCGCGCGGCGAGTCGAGATGACGGGCATGCCCGAGCTCGTCGCCATCCTTCACAGCTTCGTGGGCCTCGCCGCCGTGCTCGTAGGCATCTCGTCGTACTTGAGCGCGCATGAGCCTCACATGGAGGGCCCTGCCGCGGTCGTCCATCTTGTCGAAATTTGGCTCGGCGTTGCCGTCGGGGCCGTCACCCTGACCGGGTCGATCGTCGCGTGGGCGAAGCTTCGCGGAACGATGAGCGGCAAGCCCCTGCTCCTGCCCGCGCGACACGTTCTCAACATGATCCTGGCCTCGCTCATCCTCGGCTTGGCGCTTCCGTTCATCGGTGCGGCAACCCCGATGGCCGGGCTCCCGTGGCTCGTGGCCATGACCGCGCTCGCAGGAATTCTCGGCGTTCACCTGGTCATGGCCATCGGCGGCGCCGACATGCCCGTCGTGGTCTCGCTGCTCAACAGCTACTCCGGTTGGGCGGCAGCGGCCGCGGGCTTCGTGCTCTCGAACGACCTCCTCATCGTGACCGGTGCCCTCGTGGGCGCGAGCGGAACGATCCTCTCCATCATCATGTGCCGAGCGATGAACCGGTCGATCCTCAGCGTCGTGTTCGGCGGCTTCGGCACGGCGGACGGCGCCGCGACAGGTTCCGCGGCCTCGGCGCCCATCGATGGCGAGATACAGGAAATCTCCTCACTATTGCTTATCGACGAGCTGCGCGGGGCGTCGAGCATCGTCATCGTTCCGGGTTACGGAATGGCCGTCGCCCGTGCGCAAAGCGTCGTCCACGACCTCATGCGCGCGCTGCGCGGAATGGGAAAAAACGTACGCTTCGCCATCCACCCGGTCGCGGGCCGTCTTCCCGGCCACATGAACGTGCTCCTGGCGGAGGCGGGCGTCCCCTACGACTTCGTGCTCGAGATGGAGCACATCAACAGCGACTTTCAGCGGACCGACATCGTGCTCGTCATCGGTGCGAACGACATCGTGAACCCAGGCGCCCTCGACGATGCCTCAAGCCCCATCTTCGGAATGCCGGTGCTCGAGGTCTGGAAGGCCAAGACGACCATCGTCCTCAAGCGAGGCATGGCGGCCGGCTACGCGGGCGTCGAGAACCCGCTCTTCTACTTGGAGAATACACGGATGCTCTTTGGCGACGCGCGCAAGAGCCTCGAGACGCTGGTGATGGCGCTACGAAGCTGA
>CAIQDA010000264.1 GCA_903870415.1 uncultured delta proteobacterium | reverse complement strand
GAGCCGCGAACTACGAGCGCTTCACGCGAACCTTCACGCTGCCTGGGCAACGCAGCGTGAGGTTGTTGACGTAGACCGGCTCGCTCTCAAGCTCGAAGTGAGGAAAACGCCTCACAAATTCGCCAATGGCCACGATGGCTTCCGTGCGACCGAGGCCCGCTCCCGCGCAGTAATGGGGACCGAAGCTGAACGAGAGATGCTTCGCGGTCGTCTTGCGCGTGATGTCGAAACGGTCTGGATCAGGAAATACGCTCCCATCACGGTTCGCAGCCGCGAGGAATACAGAAACACGCTTGTCCTTCTCGAGCTGCACGCCGTTCCACTCAATCGGCTCCGAGACGAGACGTCCGGTGCGGTGAATGGGCGGGTCGTAGCGAAGCATCTCGTCGACCGCGCTCTCGATAAGATCAGGGTTTTCCCTAAGAAGTGCGAGCTGGTCTGGGTTGCGAGCCAGCGCAAGAAGCCCGTTGCCCGTCAGGGCCGTCGTCGTTTCATGACCGGCCGCGAGAATGAGGACCGCGTTGCCGATGATGTCGTCGTCGGAGATGTCCGGGTGCTCGTCGCGAAGCTGCAGAAGGTACGAGAGCAAGTCTTCGCGAGGTGCCGCGCGGCGCTCTTCGATGGCTTTCGTGAAGTACCCGCGGAACCCTGCCACCGCCTCGAGCGCGTTCTGCGCGACAAGCGGATCGGTCGTCCGGTCGATGAACGCCGCGACTGCATTTGTCCACGCTTTGAGCTGCGTCGCGTCCTCGGCGGCAAGGCCGAGCATCTCGCTGATCATCGTGATCGGAAGCGGGTATGCGAGCGCGGGAACGAGGTCGATCACGTCATTTTGCGCGACAGCGTCGAGCAGTGTCGCGGTCACAACCTCGATGCGTGCGCGCCAGTTCTTGACGACGCGCGTGTCGAACGCCTTGACGACCGGCGTGCGCAGGCGACCGTGCTCCGGCGGATCGAGGTAGATCATGAAGTGCGCCATCGTGTCGATGAGCGGCTTGATGCGATTGCGCGTTTCCTCTGGAATTCGCGGCAAAAAGACCTTCATGCGGTTCGTGAGAAAGCGCGGGTCTTTGAGCATTCCCGCCACGTCACGGTAGCCAAGGATCGTCCACGCGTCGGCGGTCGGGTCCCAGTAGAACGGCTGCGCGTCGAGGAGCTTGCGGTAGTGCGGGTACGGGTTCGCGATGACGGACGCGTCGTTCCAGTTGGGCATCTCCACGCTCATCGCTTTTGCTCCCCTGCGGCCATGGCCGGTGTCGCGTTCGCGCGGCACACGTTGCTGATCTCGCGCATGCGTTCGAGCACTTGTTGCCCGAGCCCCGGCGCTTCGTCAGGCTCGCTCAAATCCCAGCTGTCCGCCAGTGCAGCGCGCGCGGTCCCGCCCTTGTTGCAAGCTGCACCGACCTTTCGCGGAATGTACGTATACGGCGTATAGTCCGGCGTCGCCGTGAAGGCGTCGAACGGGAGCGCCGCGTCCGCAACATCGCGGTTCAAGTAAGGCTTCGCGAACACGTGCGCGAGGAGCTTGTAGACGCTCGCCGGCGACAGTCGCGTGTGGCTCACGTGGTTGCGCTTGACCCACGGCGAGATCATGAAGAACGGCGTGCGATGCAAGTCGCGGTGATCCGAGCCGTTCTGCGGGTCGTCTTCGGTGACGATGATCAGGCTATTTTTCCAGTATGGCGAGCGACTGATGGCGTCCGCGAGCATGCCCGTCGCCTCGTCGTTCACCGCGATGTAAACCTCCGGCGCCGGCGAGCCCGTGGAGTACCCGGCCGTGTGGTCGTTGGGCATGAGCACGTAGCTGAAGGGCTTGAGCGTGCATGCGGCCTTTGCACGCGCCGCCACGTAACAGGCCTTGTGAACGTCGGGCTCGTTCATCGCGTAGACGATGCCCGGGTAACGCTTGTCGAGCTTCGTCGACCCGCCCACGATCTCGCCCATGTCGTCGTAGTCAATTCCCAGGCGTTCGAGCCACGCGAAGGCCGAACCCTCCGATGGCGAACCCACCACCGGATCGATGCCCACGCGTCCTGGGCTTCGCGCGCCGCGGCCCCACGTGTGGCTCCAGGTGCGCTCGATCCAATCGGTGGAGCGTCCATGCGTCGTGAGCACGTGCCCCTGAAGCGACTGCTCCGCAGCGATGGCGTAGTTGTCAAAGTTGGTGAAGGTGCGCGCAAGCTGCCGCGTGTTCGCCCAGATGTCGTCCATGCGGCCAGGTGCCGCCACGAGATCGGCCGCTCCGTCGACGCCCGCCATGTCGCCGAAAACCATGTCAAACGTCTTGTTTTCGCGCACCACGAAGATCACCCGATCGATGCGTGGACTCGCCGCGCCCGTGTTCGTCGAGGGGATGGGAAAGTCGCTTGGCGCACCCTTGCAGTCTACAAGCGGAAATCCGTCTTCGGGTCGTGAGAGGCGCGACAGTCGGACGGTCTCGGTCATGGCGACGAGCTCGGCGTCACTCGCGTATGGAACAGCGTGTGCCGTGCTGCGCATGAACTCCGGCGCGTTGCCGCCCGACAATCCCGTGCTGACGAGATCGGGCCCGTTGCTCAAACCTTTTCCCGTGAGAATAACCAGGCTTCCATCCTCGCGCACGCGCACCGCCGTCGGCCAATAGCCTGTCGGAATTTCACCCACGAGCGCAAGCGGTGACGATGCGGTGTCGTCGTAGGAGAGGACGGCGATGGCGTTTCGGTTCGCTTCGGCCACGTACAAACGCTTGCGGTCTACATCGAAGCCAAACGTGGAGGGACCGACGCCGAAAAACTCCGCACCAAGGCGAAGGGTCTGGACGGGTGCGCCGGTCGCCGCGTCGAGGAGCAGAATCGCGTCGTCGTCGGTGTTCGCCACGGCGATGTGCTTTGCGCCGAGAAAAGCCAGGCCTTCAGGGTTCTTTCCCGTCGCGATGGTGCGGTCAATGGAGCGCGTTCCAATGTCGAAACGCACGAGCGTGCGCGAGTCCATGAGCGTCGCATAGAAGTGCGTGCCGCCCGCGTCGCTCGGGTCCGCGGCGAGGGAGAAGGTCTCTTCTCCGTTGTTCTGCCCCGTGAACGTGACCGTCGTGATGCCCTTCGTCGCAAGGTCGATAACCTTCGCGACGCGCTCGCCCGTGCTTGGCAAGACCACAAGGTGCTGCGCAGCACCGTCGAGGGCCATCGCGCCCGCATACCAACGCGAACCCCCAGAAAGTGAGCCATTTGTCGCAGCTCCGAGATCCACGTCAAGGTCAAGGCGACGCGTCAGCTGACCGGTCGTCGTGTCGAGATCGAACGCGTAAACGAAGCCATCGGGACCGCCTGAGGCATACACGCGACCGCCCGGCGTGACGACGAGCCCTTGGTAGAGCGAGTTCGGACGTTTGAAAACGTGCGACGAGACAATGGGGTCTTCGCCCGCCGCGAGCTTCGCCAGGTCGAGGACGAGCAGCATGTTGTCGATGACGCCCGAGTCCGTCACGAGCGCGAAGCGTGTACCTTGCACGGGAACGAGATCGATACCAAACGAGCTCACTTGCTGAGAAAGCGCGAGCTTGGCGGTGACTCCCGCAGGTTCGACCCAATGGCCGTCGGGCATATAAAAGCGCTTTGGGTTCGTGGCGTCTCGGCCGTAGGGCTTGATCGCATCGCCCGCCGGTTCGCCCGCCACGCACACGCCCGCGGTGACCGCCGGGTAGGTGCCGTCCCACGCGGGGCACGCATCCGCATGCGGCATCGCCGTCCATGCGCGCATCGCGGGGCAACGAAACGGCGTCGCGGGCTCGTTGCACGTCGCGTTGCACTGGAGCGCGCACGAGGAGAAATCCGAGCAACGGCTCGTTTGCAGGTACGATTCCCAGTCCGTGAAATCGAGGCCGCAGTCGTTCGGAATGTCCTCGATCACGACGGGCGGAGGCGTCACGCCTGGCACGGTCAGAGGGCGCGAAGAGCACGCCGCGAGAACGATGAGAGGTGCGGTGGCAACGAACCGGCGAAGCATGCGTCAACGGTACCACGGGTCGTCCAAGCGACGCGTGACGGGCACGTGAACGCCTTTCCCTTCCCTCCCCCCGCGTCCACGACTACGGCAGCGCCCATGAGCGCACGCATCATCGACGGCAAGGCGATCGCAGAGAAGGTTCGTGGCGAAGTGAAGGAGGGCGTGAGCGCCTTTCAGAGCACGCATGGACGCGTTCCGGGCCTCGACGTCATCCTCGTGGGCGAGCACGCGCCGTCGGTTGTGTACACGCGCAACAAAGAGAAAGCGGCCCTCGAGGTTGGCATTCGCGGGCGCTTGCACCGGATGCCGGAGGCGACGACGCAAGCTGAATTGCTGGCCATGGTTGCCGCGCTCTCCGCAGACGAGTCCGTCGACGGCATCTTGATTCAGCTTCCCCTTCCCAAGCACATCGACGAGCGCACGGTGCTCCTCGCCATCCCGCCCGAAAAGGACGTGGACGGCTTCCATCCGATCAACGTGGGTCGCCTCTCGACGGGCCAAGACGCGCTGGTTCCGTGCACGCCACTCGGGTCGCTTCGGCTTCTCGACGAGGCGGGCGTGAACCTAAAAGGTGCCAACGCCATCGTCATCGGTCGTTCGAATATCGTGGGAAAACCCATGGCGCAGCTCCTCTTGAGCCGCGACGCCACCGTGACCATCGCGCACTCGCGCACGAGCAACCTCGCCGGCCTTTGTGCGACGATGGACGTCGTCATCGCCGCCGTCGGTCGAGCCGAAATGGTCAAAGCCGATTGGATCAAGCCCGGTGCCGCGGTCATCGACGTGGGCATCAACCGCATCGAACTGGCCGACGGAAAGAGCCGACTCGTGGGCGATGTAGCGTTTGCAGAATGCAAGGAAGTCGCCGGGGCCATCACGCCAGTTCCCGGTGGCGTCGGGCCGATGACCATCGCCATTCTCCTCCAGAACACGCTCATGGCCGCGAAGGCCCGCGCTCGCGTCTCTGCCTGAGAATTTCCCGCTGCGCAGCAAAGTCTTCGCGCATCGGTTGCTTGGCCTGTGGGGTCCGAGCCCACTACATTCACACCCATGCTTCGCATCAATCGCTCCTTCGGCCCCGTTCTTGGGCTCGTCGGCGCGGCACTTCTTCTCGCGCACAACGCGCCTGCCTTCGTCGCCACATCACCCGGTGACCCGGCGCCCGCGCACCCAAACGGAGGCCTTCTCGGTGGCTCCACGTTCGAAGACGCCGCGAGCCGCGACTTCACAAAGCGCGATGGCCTCCCGGGCGGAACGATCCTTGCGATCGCCGAGTCGGCGGAACGCTTCTTGTGGCTAGGCACCGAAGAAGGCCTCGTGCGCTTCGATGGTCGTCGCTTGGAAATCGTCGATCCACTGGCCGATGTCGCCTCGTTGACGATGGTCGGGAACGAACTTTGGGCCGCCACCTCCGAGGGCCTGCGTCGGTACGTCGACGGCCGGTCGGAGCCACTCGCGGTCGCCTCTGTTCTCGGAACGGTCGCCGTGCAGACGCTCGCGCCCGTGGGCAACGGCCTTGTGGTCCTCGGCACCGATCGCGGAACCGTGAGGCTCATCGACGAGACCCGCGTGCATCAGTCGTGGACCGTTGCGGACGGTATTCCGGAAGCCGCCATCACCGTCTCCGCTGCGACCCCGTCACGCTTCGCGGTCGGGTCGGAACTTGGGCTCCGGTTCCTTCGCCCCGGCTCACAACGCGCGGAATCCCCTGGGGGACCGCTCGCCAAGACGCCGATCGTGAGCATCGCGGCCGACGGGACAGACTTCCTCGTGTCGACGCGCGAAGAGGGTCTCTGGCGCTGCGGTGCGAATGCAGAATGCACGCGTCTCGTCATCGAAGGACTCGACGAACATCCGCGACTCTCGACCGTAAAGCCCCTCGCGCCCGGGCGGTTTCTTCTCGCGACTTCGCAGGAGCTCCTGGACATTGAGGGAACGCGCATTCGCTCGCGCCTTCCGGTCGCCGTCGGTGAAGGCGGTCCGATTTTCGTCGAGGCCGACGGAACCATCGTCCTCGGGTCCCAAACGGAGGCCACCTTCGAGGGCTTTCGCCTCGTGCGATTTCGCGGTTTTCGCACGCTGATGCCGTCGTCGTCGCTGGGCGTTCGCGCGCTCTTCGAACAGGGAGGCACGCTCTACGCCGGCACCGATGGAAGCGGCCTCTTCGGGCTTGACCCAAGCCAAGCGCTGAGGCGAATCGACGTCGGCCTGTCGTCGCTGGCGTCCATCCGCACGCTCGTCTCCGATGGCCCCGATGCCTTCTTCGTCGGCGGCATCTCGGGCCTGGTTCGGATGCAAGATACACCGATGCACCCGGAGCCCGTCCTTGAGGGCGATGCTCTCGTCACCCGATCGGTGAGGACCGTGCGCCGGCTTCGCGATGGAAGCCTCGCCATAGGAAGCGCCGCGGGCTTGTATGTGAAGGGACCGTCCGACAAGGACGTTTCCAGGGCAAAGGGCACTCCAGGAACCTGGTTCGTGGGGAGCCTCATGGAGGAACCGAGCGGCTCACTTCTCGTCGCGACGCGCAGCGACGGCCTTCACCGGTGGCACCGCGACGGACGCGTGGACGCTGTCGACCTTCCCACGCACGCCCGCTACATCGGGGCCTTGAGCTCGTCGCCTATCGGCGCCACGCTTGCGCCAACACAAGAGGGCCTGTGCCTCATTCCGGCGAACGCACCACCACGGTGCCTCAACGCGTCGGACGGCCTCGTCGCCTCGTCGCACCTCGCCGCAGTGGACGATGGGCGAGACGGCGTGTGGATCACGACGAACACGGGACTTTCCATGGTTCCGCGCGCGGAATTGACGCGCGTCCTCGCAGAGGGTGAAGCCTTCCGTCGCCCCTTGAACGGGATTCGCCACTTCAGCACCGACGACGGTCTTCCCGTGAACGAGTGCAACATGGGCGACCCGGGCATCATTCGACTCCAAAATGGTGACGTGGCAGCCGCCTGCGTTGGCGGCATCGTCATCGTGCGACCCGAGCGTGCGCATGCGGACGCGCGCCGACCGTTCGTCGTGCTCGAAAGCGTGGTGGCCGATCGACGCGACGTGCACCGCGGCGAAACAGAACCGCTCGCAAGCTCGACGCAACGATTGACCTTTCGCTTCGCCGCCCCGTCTTTCCTGGGCGACGAGCGCAACCAGCGCTTCCTCGTGAAGCTCGACGGCTTCGACGACG
>CAIQDA010000263.1 GCA_903870415.1 uncultured delta proteobacterium | reverse complement strand
CCGCGATGTACGGCGCCCCTACGAGCTCGAGAACCATGTCCACCGTGCCCGCGAGACCCGCCGCCACAACCGCAGCGTCGAGGCCACCAGCGCCCACAACCACCACGTGATCGGCACCGATCGCCCGAAGGTCAGCCGCCACGTTTTCACGACGCGTCGTGGCCCACACCTCCGCTCCGAGCGCGCGTGCGATGCGCAGCGCCATGGTGCCAATTCCGCTCGTCGCCGCGTGAACGAGGACGCGCTTACGAGCCGCGACGCCACCGCGCGTCACGAGCGCGTCGTGGGCGGTGACGAGGGATTCGGGCAGCGCACCGGCAACGGCAAGGCTTATGGACTCGGGCACGCGCGCACAAAGTCGCTCGTCGACCACAAGCGACTCAGCGTACGACCCGCCGCCCACGATCGCCATGACCCGAGCCCCCACCTCGAACTGCGTGCAGGCCTCGCCCACCGCATCGACGATGCCCGCAAATTCCAATCCCGGAATGTCCGCAGGGGACCCGGCCGGCGCAGGGTAACGCCCCAGGCATTGGAGCAAGTCGGCGCGATTCACCGCCGTCGCCACGACCCGCACGCGCACCTCGCGACCCTCGGGCTTCGGCTCCTCACGCTCGACGAGTCCGAGACCGTCGATGCCCACGAATTCACCGATCGCCATCGCTCGCATGGCGCTCGCTCTAGCCGCGCAGCACCACGTTGCGAAGGGCTCTCCGCAAATGCCCCTCAGTCCGAAAGAACACCGCTCCACGAGCGCCGAATCGGAGCTAGGACCTGGGATGCAATGTTCGGTTGGTTCAAGAACAAGAGCAGCGACGACGACGACAGCACCGCGCTTGTGCCGGTGGCGTCCGCCGATCCCGATGCGCCCCGCGACGACTACGAGACAGCACTTGAGACCGTCGGGTCGATGCTTCGCTCCATCGCACGCGGCGCGTTCACGATCGAGGACGACACCGCGGAAGACATCGCGCAGCGCTTCGAAGACTGGGCGCAGCACATCCTCATTCAAACGCCGCCACCGGACCGGACGCTTGACGAAGGCGACGAGAACCGATCGTTCCCCCGGGACTGGCTCGCCCTTCGACGCATCGTCACCGACCATCGCCGGCGTGAACACGACTACGTGGTCGAGACGGTCGGAGGCCTCCGCGGTGCCGTGTGGGCGTTCGTCGACAGCCTTCATCGCGTGATGACCATGGTCGCCGCGAGCGACAAACAGGTGGGCTCGAACCTCGAACGCCTCAAAGACGTGGCACGCGGCGGCACGCCGGAAATGCTGCAAAAAGAGGTCATGTCCGTCGTTCGCGAAATCGAAACGGTCATCGACGAGCGCCAAAAAAAGCAGCACTCGCAGACCCGTGACTTGGGCTCGCGCATCCGCAACGTGAGCCACCAGCTCGCCGAAACGCGTTCGCCCGCATCGCTCGACCCGATGACGCGTCTCTACAACCGCAAGTCCGTTGAAGAGCACCTGCACCAGCTCGTCGAACTCTCGGACTTGTTCGAGCAGCAAATCTCGGTGGCCTACTTCGACATCGACGGCATGAAGACGATCAACGAGGTCTACGGCCAACCCACCGGCGACCTGCTTTTGCGCAAGCTCGCCGACATGGTGGCCCGCGCCTTTCCGCAGCGCACCGACTTCGCCGCGCGCTTCGAAGGTGACGCGTTCGTCGTCGTGCAAAACGAAACATCGCTCAAGGACGCGCGAAGGCTCGCCGAACGCTTCATGCAGCAGGCCCGCATCGTTCACGTGAAGCGTGGCGATCGCGAAGTGCACGGCACGTTCTCGGGCGGAATCGCACAGCTCGAACCTGGCGAGTCACCGAAAGGCCTCATCGACCGAACGATGCGCGCAGCACGACGCGCGTACGACGGCGGAGGCGACCGAGTTCTCGAAGCCGGTCCCGCGATCATCGAACCGAAGGAAGCAAGCTAGCTCCCCGCGCAATCTGCGCTAACGCCGCGCCATGCGTGACGATGCTTCCAAGGTGCCCGAAGTGCTCGCCCCCGCCGGCGACCGCGAATCCCTCGAAGCCGCCGTGAAAGCAGGCGCCGACGCGGTGTACTTCGGCCTCAAAGCCTGGAGCGCGCGCGCACGGGCGACGAACTTTGCTGACGACGAACTCGAGAGCACTCTTGAGTACCTCCATCACCACGGCCGCAAAGGGTATGTCGCAATCAATACGCTTGTCTTCGACGCGGAACTTCCCGCGGTCGAGGCGGCGATTCGTCGTTGCGCCGCAGCCGGTGTCGACGCGCTCATCGTGCAAGACCTCGGTGTTGCGCGGCTCGCCAAAGCCATTGCGCCGGCCATGCCCATCCACGCCTCGACGCAGATGACGTGCACGGATGCGGCGTCGGTGGAGCTGGCGGAAGAACTCGGCGCCTCGCGCGTCATCCTCGCGCGGGAACTTTCCGTCGACGAGGTCGGCACCATCGCGAAGCAAACGAGCATGGAACTCGAGGTCTTCGTGCATGGAGCCCTCTGCATCGCGTACTCGGGTCAATGCCTCACGAGCGAGGCCATCGGCGGTCGCAGCGCGAACCGTGGAGCGTGCGCCCAAGCCTGTCGTCTTCCGTACGAGCTCGTGGTCGATGGCGAGTTGCAGTCGACGGGCGAACGCGCGTTCTTGCTTTCGCCAGAAGACCTCGAAG
The DNA here is from genome assembly GCA_903870415.1 of uncultured delta proteobacterium. Classification (GTDB taxonomy): domain Bacteria; phylum Myxococcota_A; class Polyangia; order Polyangiales; family Polyangiaceae; genus CAIQDA01. The sequence goes on along the minus strand of CAIQDA010000263.1, from coordinate 122 downwards.
CGTCGTCTCTCGTGCCGCGTCTCGCGCAAGCGGGCGTCGTGAGCTTGAAGATCGAGGGTCGCCTCAAGGGCGCCGCCTATGTCGCGGCCACAACGCAGCTCTATCGCCAAGCGGTTCTCGCT
>CAIQDA010000262.1 GCA_903870415.1 uncultured delta proteobacterium | reverse complement strand
GCTGCTGAAAAAAGAGCGAACGACCCAAAGCTATGGGAGGAGGACGAAGGAATACTCTGAGTATTTCGAGGACGACGACCGACGATTTGGGGCGATGAGCCTTTTTCATTACCCTGCTAAAGGAGTGATTCGGGTCAACGACGCCGACCATCGCGCTCCCATCGTCTTGTTCGTAAATGACCACGTTACACGGCAAAAGAATGCCCAAGCGAAGGTTTTCACTCAGCGCTTTGTGCGCAAAGCCAGGGTTACACGCCCCGAGAACCCGGTACCGGCGAAACCCAACGCCAAGCTTGGCCTTAAACGTCTCGTGCAGGTCGATCTGCGAAACGATCCCAAAGCCCTCGGCAGCCAACGCTTGGGGCACAAGGACCAAGGACTCGTCGTAACCGACGGCAAGGCGTTTCCATCGGCCCTGTGGGGCTTCATCTTCGTGTGTCATGTGCATCACCTGCTGACCAGAGCCGGCCAGCTCCCGAAACGGTTCGCACCGGAGGCGTTTTCGAACTTTCGTTTTTTGGGCGTGGTCGGTCTTTTGGGCAAACCCAAGCGAAAACCGCCTCGACCCGAGCCGAGACGGTTTCCAACACCGCAGCGAACGCCGTTGGGCCACGAGCGCCGTCACGCCACCGCGCGTCGCCTCACCATGTAATAAATGAGCGGGATAACCACCAGCGTGAGCATCGTCGACACCACGACGCCGAAAATGAGGCTAACGGCGAGTCCGCTGAAGATGGGGTCGAGAAGAATGACGCCTCCGCCCACAACAAGTGCGGCACCCGTGAGAAAAATCGGACGAAGCCGGACAGCACCCGCCTGCAGCACCGCTTCGCGAAGCGGCGTACCGGCCTCGAGTTCCTCCTCGATAAAGTCCACGAGGAGGATGGAGTTGCGCACGATAATGCCCGCAAGCGCGATGAACCCAATCATGCTCGTGGCTGTGAAGTACGTCCCCATGAGCCAGTGGCCTGGGAGAATGCCCACGAGCGTGAGTGGAATCGGCAACATGATGATGACAGGCGTCGTGAAGCTCCGGAACCAGGCCACGACCAATATGTACATGAGGATAAGAACAATCCCGAACGCGATCCCCATGTCTCGAAATACGTCGTAGGTAATCTGCCACTCGCCGTCCCACTTCACCGTGTAGCGATCGCTGCTCTTGGGCATTCCAGTAAAAAGCTGCGTGATACTTTGGCCATCCGGAGCCAAGAGCGCAGCGATTTTCGGCTTCACATCAAGGATCGCGTAAACGGGGCTTTCTCCGACGCCGCCGACCTCGCCCGTGACGTAAACGACGCGTTGAAGGTTCTTGTGATAAATTGCCGGCTGACTCGCCTGCGCGACTTGCCTCACGAGCGCGCGAATAGGAACAATTTGGCCCGATGCCCCGTTTACCCCGATGTCGGCAATGCGCGTCATCGACGAGCGGTCCGACCGGCCATTTCGCAGCAATATATCAACGGGCTCGCGATCCCGGTCGCTGTGCAAAAGGCCAGCGCTTCGACCATTCAGCGAGAGGCCAAGCGTTTGCGTCACGGTCTCTGTCGACACGCCGGCGAGAGCGGCCTTGGCCTTGTCCACCGTGAGCATGAACTCCGGCTGCTTTTCTTCCGTGTACCAATCAACGTCAACGATGGCATCGGAGTGCTTGAAAAGGTCACGGATTTCCCCCGCGAGCTTCGTCTGGCCTGCTGCATCGGGTCCGTAAACTTCGGCAACCATCGTCGCGAGGACAGGCGGTCCCGGCGGCACCTCGGCGATGGTGACGACCGCATGATGCCGATCGGCAATCGCCCCGATGGCCCCACGCAGCCGCTTCGCAATGTCGTGACTTTTCTCCGCTCGCTCATGCTTTTCGAGCAGGTTTACTTGGATATCGGCGACGTTCGGCCCCTGGCGAAGAAAGTAGTGGCGAACAAGACCGTTGAAATTGATTGGCCCAGACGTGCCAATGTACATCTGCACGTCGCGGACGGACGAATCCCGCACGAGCGCCGCGGCGACCTCGCGAGTGACCGCCGCCGTGCTCTCGAGTGTTGTTCCCTCGGGCGTGTCGACAATCACTTGAAATTCGCTCTTGTTGTCGTGCGGAAGCATCTTGACCTTGACGGCCCGCACGTACACAAGTGACATCGAGCCGAGCAGGAGCGCCACAGTGCTCGCGAGGACAATTCCTCCGACTTTTGGACTGTCGACCATCGGCTCCACAAGGCGACGGTACGCGCGACCAAGGACTCCGGCTTCGTCGTGCGCCTCGTCTTCGTCATCACTTCCTTCGGATGACTGACCGCGCCTCTGCTTCCACTTTTCCGATAGGCCAAGAAGCCGCTTCGTCATCCACGGCGTCACCACAAATGCGACAATAAGCGAAAACACCATGGCGGCCGATGCGTTGATCGGAATGGGGCTCATGTAAGGCCCCATCATCCCGCTCACGAACGCCAGGGGCATGAGGGCGAAGATAACCGTCAGCGTCGCCAGAATCGTGGGGTTTCCCACCTCGTCCACTGCGACCGGCGTGAGGACGTCCAGGGAACCCCAGCGCTGCTTGAAGTGACGATGAATATTCTCGACAACGACAATGGCATCGTCGACGAGAATGCCGATTGCGAAGATCAACGCGAAGAGAGTGACGCGGTTGAGCGTGTACCCAAAGAAGTAGCTCGAAAATAGCGTCAGGGCGACCGTGACAGGAACCGCAACGAGGACGACCGCCGCCTCTTTTACGCCAAGAAATATCCAGATAAGAACGACGACAGAGAGCGTCGCGAGCAACATATGAAAAATGAGCTCGTCAGATTTCTCTTCTGCGCTGATTCCATAATCGCGCGTGGTGGTCACGTCGATTCCTGACACAAAGACGTGTCCTTTAAGCGCTTCCACGCGTTCTTCGAGGCGCTTTGTGAGCGACGTTGCGTTCGCCCCGCGGCGCTTTGCTACGGCGATTGTGACGGCTTCTTCTTCTGGCAGCGTGCCCACATTTGTTGCGATTGCGCTCGCGGGCACCGTTCGTCGTGCGCCGGCTCCGTCGCGGTGAAAGACATAGCTTGTCGCTTCCTCGGGGCCATCGGTGACTTTCGCCACGTCGGAAAGGTAGACGGGCTGTCCATTGTAGACGGCAACGACCGTTGCGGCGACGTCCTCTTTCGAGCGAAAGAAGTCTCCAGCTCGCACGAGGAAGTTCGTGTCACCTCGATCAAACGACCCCACGCTTTGGTTCTGATTGTCTCGACCGATCGCGCCGAATACTTGGAGGGGCGAAATCGCATAACCGCGCATCCGGTCCGGGTCGAGCTCGACTCGCAACTGCCGTTTTAGGCCGCCCAGAATCGTTGTTTCCGCCACGTCGTCGATTTTCTTGAGTTCGGTCGCCGCTTCACCCGCCACGCGACGGAGATTAAACGCGTCGTACTGCTTTGAGTGGAGGGTGATCGCGAAGACCGGAACGTCATCGACGCCTTTGAGGCGGACAAGCGGCGGCGAAACACCGGGCGGAAGCCGGTCCAGGTTTCCGTTGATTTTGTTATAAACTTTGACGAGGCTCGCCTCCGCGTTTTCACCCACTTTGAAGCGGAGAATGGCCATCGCCATGTTCGCACGCGAGGTCGTGTAAACGTTCTCGAGGCCAGGAATTTCCCAGAGCAACTTCTCGAGCGGGGTGGCGATAAGCTGCTCGACTTCGGCGGGAGCGAGACCCGACGCAGGAACAAAAATATCGACCATGGGAACGACGATTTGCGGTTCCTCTTCCCGCGCGGTGATCATCGTCGCGAAGATGCCGATGAAGAGCGCGACAATGACCAGCAGCGGCGTCAATTTGCTGTCTTGAAAGGCTTTGGCGATCCGCCCTGAAGGGCCAAGGGGTCGCTTCTCGTAGCGCGCGCGTTTGGCCTCGCGCTGCGCCGCTCGTTCCACGTGATTCGCCGTGCTTGCGGCGTGGTCGACGGAGGTCACTTCTCGCCCTCGATCGCATTCGGCTGCACGCGCGCGGTCTGTCCGTCGAGGAGCTCTCGCACGTCCGAGACGACGAGCATGTCTCCATCGGCGACCCCGGAAAGCACTTCCGTTTCGCCTCCCCGCTGCGCCCCCTCGGTCACGAGGCGCAACCGCACCGTGCTTGCTTCGTCCACGACGAACAGAGCGGACAATTGGCCTCGTCTCCTCAAAAGCGTCGACGGCACATAGATGCTTGGACAACTCCTGGCGCCCACAGCAAAACGCACACGTCCGAACATTCCGGAACGCACGCGCTCGTCGGGCTTCATTTTGATCCTTGCAAGGCTCGTATGGGTAATGGCGTCTTGCGCGGGGACTATTTCGCCCACGTCGCCCGGCAATTCAATGGGCTCCCCGGCCGGACCGTCGAGGATCACCGTCACGTGCAGACCAATGGCTACGCCCGCGATGTCCGACGCATTCACGGATGCCTCGAATTCGATGTCGTTTCCGCCTTCCATCCGCGCGACCGGGTGTCCTGGGGCAGCGGTTTCGCCTTCCTCGATGAGCGTATCCACAATGCGTCCGTCAAACGGCGCGGCGATGGTTGTTTCGCGAAGGTAGGCATCGGCTGTCTTCAGCGCGCCCGTAGCCTGCTCGACGGCGCCAACGGCGGACTGATAATCAAACTGCGCTTTCTCGTATTTAGCCTCGCTCGCCGAGTCCGATTCGCGCAGCTTCTCGAAGCGCCCCAGGTTCTGCTTGGCGATGACCCGCGCGGCGTCGGCCTGCGCGAGCGCCCCTTTGGCCTGACTGACGCGACCCGAAGCGTCTGCATCGTCGAGTTTCGCAAGCAATTGTCCAGCTTTCACGAGGTCACCGGACTTCACGGCGACGCGCACCACTTTGCCCATGGCTCGAGCGGTGATGGTCGACTCACGGACATTTTTGATGCGGCCGATGGCCTGAAGCGCGCCTCCTTCGGTGGCTGCGTGCACCGTGTGGACTTGCACGACCGCGAGCGGCGGAGAGACCGCTGCGGGGGCCGTTGCGCTTTCGTGGCGCGTTGTCATGAACTTCACCGCAAGGGCTGCCAGGGCTACGCCACCGATGAGCCCAAGCAAGCGTCTGTTTTTCGATTGTTCGGGATTCATTTTGCGTTTTTCTGTGTGGCGTTATCGAGGGTATCGAGAAGGTCGTGCCCGGTTGCGAGAACGAGTGCGCGTTTGGCGAGTTCGATCTGCATCGTGGCGAGTGTCACATCATGGCGCGCCTTGACTGCCGCCATTTGGGTGCGAATCAGCTCTGCGGCTTCGGTTTCGTGAACCGCGAATCGGTTTTCTTCAAGCCTCAATGCCTCGGCGGCAAGAGCGAGAGCCGCCTCGGCAACCGCGTGCTGCTCCTTCGCTTCGTCGACCTCAAGCAGTCTTTCTTCCACCTGCAGGCGCAAGCCTTCCTCTGCGGATTGGACCATGAGATCGGCCTGCGATTGCCGCAGCGCAGCCGCGTCACCCTCGGCGCGCGTTGCGCCCCAGTCCCAAACGTTCCAGTTCAGCGAGAGGCCAACGAACGCCTCGTCGCGAAGCGTGAAGTCGCCCATTCCGGTGTTTCGGTTGTAGGCAGCGATCGCGTTGAGGTCCGGCAGCCATTTTCCTCGGCTTGCGCGAAGGCCTGCAGCAGCAGCGTTCCGTTGCGCGCGGCCGCTTCTCAGCTCGGGCCGAAGTAACATGGCTTGTTCTTGAAGGGTGATGAGGTCACTCACCTGACCCGCGCTCGTCTCTCCGCACGAGGCACACGCCAACGCCAACTCCGCGTCCAGGGGCTTTGCCATCAGCATATTGAGCTGCGCGCGGCTTAATTGAATCGCCTTCTCGACCGCCAAGCGACTTTTCGCGAGTTCTTCTTTTTGGACGAGGACCTTGAGAAGCGACTCGCGATCGAGCAAACCTGCCTTCATGTAATCTCGCGTCTGTTTCTCATACGCCGCGAGGCTTCGCTCAGCGTCCGCGAGCGTCGAGCGCATTTCCAGTGCGCTCAAGTGACCGAAGTAAGCTCGTGCCACATGGAGCTCGAGCTCGCGCCGAGCGGTCAGCGCATTGAACCGGGCGGACTCCGCCATGTGCTTTTTTGCGTCGAGGCCATGAGACATTTGCCACAACTGCAGCAACGGCTGCACCGCCATGATCGTCGTTTTGGCGGTGACTTGGTCACGAACCATGACGGACATCGGCGGAACAATGAGCCCTGCGGGAGCGCCAAGTTGACCGAAGAGCGTTCCGAACGCGCTCATGTCGAACGCATAGCGATTGTCGGAGTTCCAGATCATCGCGTTCACTTCGGCCCGGATAACGGGGCCGAAATGCGCGGCCATTCCCCGCTGCTCGACCTCTGCTATTTCCGCGTCCTTTTCGCGTGCGGCGACTCCCGGGTTGTGGGCGACCGCCGCGCGCATGACGGCGCCAAGTGTGAGCGGGGCGGCGAGAGGTTCCACCTCGACACGTTGAGGCTCGCCGGCAAGAGCCGACGTGGAGGCGAGGGCGAGCCACGCAAAGGCCCTCCGAATGCGAGACCTTCTTGTTACCGGTTGCCGATTGAGCTTCACGAAGTCACCGTTTCCCGTCGAGCGCGATCGACCAGGCCCTTTCTCGAACAGAGCCAGCGAGGTCGAACGAGGTGTCGCAAGCGTGTTAGGAAGTCGCCGTGATGCCGTCGACCGCCCGGAAACCCCGCATTTGCCCGGACTTTCGCCGGTTGCTCGCGGAGGCGCCCGCCGATGCGGCGCTGCTCGATCAGATCGCTCGCTGCTACCACGAACAGCTTTTGGCGTTTGCGAGGGTCTATTGTCGAAACCCGTCTCTCGCGGAAGACTCTGTCCAAGAGACGATGCTGAAACTCATGGGCGCACTCACGAGTTACCGCGGAGATGGCTCACTTGATGCGTGGCTGACTCGCCTCGTGGTCACCTCTTGCTCGAGGCTGAAACGCGGCAAGGCCAACGCGCTCGCGATCCATGACAACATCGAGGACACGGTCGTGGAGTCGCCCGGCGACGGTCAAGAGGTACTTCTTTTACTCACGGAGCAGCTTCGCATCCTGGCCGCCGCGCTCACGGACGTTCCGGAGCCGAATCGCTCGATCCTCCTTCGACATGAGGCCGGCGATGAGCCGTTGGACGCCCTTGCCGCAAGCTTTGGCCTATCGGTAGACGGGGTTAAAGCGCGCCTAAAGCGCACGCGCGCTGAGCTCCGCGCCACGTTGCTCGCCTACGCGGACGGCTGACGGCCCGCCGGCGCCGCGTTCCGATTCATGGGTCGACACATGCACCCAAAGTGTCCAGCTCTACTCGCAGCGGTCCGTCGCGAACCGCGTGTACAATTCTTGTCGAAACGTCGCGAAGATCGTGCAGCGTGCTTCGCATGAAGGTTCAGCGCTCGTCCGTCGCCATCGTCACCGCCGCCATCGCCGCGGGCGGATTGACCTTTTTCGCATGCTCAAGCGGCTCGTCGAGTGTGGAAAACGCCGACGCCGGCTCCTTGAGCCCCGTGGACACCGGCAACGACGCCGCCTCGACCCCCGAGCCCGTTGTGGACAGCGGAGCCACGCCGACGCCTGACGCGGGCCTCGACAGTGGCACCACGCCGACTCCGGGCACGTCGGGCAACGGAACCTTTGTGGTCTATGGCGACTCCCGCACAAACTCCGGCCCCCACGGGCAAGTGCTCGCGGCGTTCGCGCAAAAGAACCCGGGTCTCGTCCTCGACACCGGCGACCTTTGGGCGGGCTATGGTTCCGCCACCTGGACCACCATTCTGCGGCAAAACCCAAACCTCGCCGCGCTCCTCGATCAAAACCTGTACCTCGTGTCGCGCGGAAACCATGAGACAAGTTCAGAGTTTCTCGCGTATGTGCCTACGCTCGTGCGCGGAGGCAAGGAGCTTTACAGCTTTACGTGGCAGGGCGCGTTCTTTGTGAGCCTGAGCATGGACCCGTCCACCAGCGCAGCCACGGCGTATCTCGCGCAGGAGCTTGCGAAGCCGGAGGCACAAAACGCCAAGTGGCGCTTCGTTTACAGCCACTACCCCATTTACGATTCGGGCGACTCGCACGGTGTCAACGGCATCGCAGCGGTCGAAACCCTTTGTGACCGTTACCACGTGAGCATGTACTTCAGCGGCCACGAGCACATCTACGAGCGCTCCTACCAGATGTTTGGCCGTTCCGCCGTGGACCGCGACGACGCCCTCACGGCTTCCCGAGGAACGGTCTACGTGGTTTCCGGCGGCGGCGGAGCCCCTCTTTACACCGTGAGCACGCCGCTCGCATCATCGCGCTTCCACAAAACCGGCGCGTACCATTACACGCTTGTCACCATGTCGCCCGCGAACCTCACGGTCGAGGCCTTCGACAAAACGAATACGCGCTTCGACTCGGTGCAGATTACCCCCTGATGTCTCTTCGCATCGTTCGCGCGATGACCGTCGCGTCATCGCTGTTGTTCACGCTTGGCGCACGCGCCGATGAACCCAAAGCACGCCCGCTTGCAGACGTGCTCTTTCCCGAGGCGCGCGAGTTCTTCGTGTCCTATTGCGTCGATTGCCATAGCGACGCGGGTACGCACCCGAAGAAACGCATTGCCCTGAAAAACCAGCGCATTGAGCGCTACGAAGACCTCGCGGGCTACGCTTCCGCGCTACGCGGCGTTCTCGACAAATGGCACCCGGACGGCAAACCGATGCCGCCTCGCTCTGCCAAGAGGAAACCCACGGACGACGAGCGACGTGCGATTCTCGCGTGGTTCGACCGCGGCGCGCCGAATACGCGGCAGGGACGCTGACACCATTTTACGTGCGCGTTACGACGCACGCCTCGGTTTACGCCTCCCGTTTCGTTCGCTTAACCCGCAGCGATCGCCGTGAGCGCGTCGTATTCGAAAAAGTCAAAGATTTCGGTTTGGGGCCCCTTCGTCGCTAAGCTGAGTTGCAGCGTTCACGACGAGGTCCGCCCGATGCTCTCCGAGGAAGACAAGCGTTCATTTTACAGCCACGGATTCCTGGTTCTTCGCGCTCTTTTCACCCCCGACGAGGTCCGAACTGCGCGCGAGGCCCTCGAGCGATTGTACGCCACCGCACAAACGCTTCGCCAAACAGGCGACCACGACGGCGCATTCTTCGCGCTGAGCGTACCACCGGAGGGTCCGGTCATCGTCCAGCGGGTCGTTTGGGCCGGCGGCTCTGAACCGTGCCTTCTGCGGCTCAGTGAAGACCCTCGCCTCGTCGGGCCTGCGCTCGAACTCTTGGGCACCGAGGCGTGCGAACAGTTGCTCTGCCAAGCACATTACAAAATGCCAAACGACGGCGTAGCCTTCGACTGGCACCAAGACATTCAGCATCGCGACAAGGGAAATAGCACCTGGCGTGACGTCAATGGTCGCGGCTCCTTCGTTCAGACCATTCTTCTCGTCGACGACATGACCGAGGAAAATGGACCGCTCGAATTCCTACCCTCGGACGCAGTGAAGCTCGACGCACAGGGCCGCATGCTTCGCGTGAGCGGCTACGGTTCGCCAATGCCGACCGATGCCGCGCCGATCGACACTACACGGGCCACACCTGTGACGGGACACGCGGGCGATGTTCTCGTCTTCGGTCCCCACGCGGTGCATGGAAGCACGCCCAACACCTCGCCTTGGCCGCGACGCGTGCTCATCAACGGGTACGCCGCTCCCGGGGCCAATGCACGCTTTTACCCTGGGAAAGGTGCCTGCCGCACGCTTCCCGCATCGCATTAAGCTACTTTTTTCCGTCAGGTGAAGAGCTCGCCGACGAAGAGCACAATGAGCTTCTCGCGAAGCGCAGGGGTCGCCGCATTGAGTAGGTGGTGGATATGTGCAGACTGCATCGGCAGTGCGCCATCTTCAACGCCAAGAGCGCCCATGAGAACCGCCGGATCGAAGGGCCCGTCGGTCATGGCACTTTCCATCGCGGCGAGCATGGCAAGGGTCTCCCCCGGAACCTCGACGCGGGACGGAAGACCCTCAAGGCAGGCCTCGAGGTCGCGACCGAAGTTCTCAGCGTTCGATGCGTTCGTCGGATCAATGGTGAGATGGATATGCGCAGGTGATGGACCAAAACCATACGTCGGCTGCACATGCCAGCCGCGGGCCGTGAGGCGGTCGGCGAGCGCGAAAATGTCGCCCTCCACCGTGGTGAAAGCAAAAAGATTCATGTCGGGCTTGGCCAAGAGGCGCAGCTCCGGGCGGCTCTCCACCGTGCGCACCAACTGCTCCGTCGCGGTCCACATGGTTCGTGCAAGCTGCACATATCCCTCGCGACCGAGGTGCTGCAATACGGCGAGCGCTGCACCGGCGGCGGCGAGCGACTTTGAGCCGAGCGTGGTCGAGTTCACGATGGTGTAACCGGTCCACGTGGCGCAGGCGAAGTACTGCGAATCACGCAGCGCGCGGTCCCGTACAAGGAGCATGGAGCTGCCCTTCGGGGCGAAGCCATACTTGTGAAGATCCATGGAGATGGATGTCACTCCGGGTACCGCGAAGTCAAACGGAGCGACCTCGACGCCTGACTCACGAAGAAACGGAAGGACGAGACCGCCAACACATGCGTCCACATGCATGAGTGCGCCATGTTCCACCGCGAGGGCTGCAAGGGCCTCAATCGGATCGATGACACCATGCGCATAGCTGGGCGCTGACCCGACCACGAGAATCACGTCCTTGGACATCAGGCGACGCGCATCGTTCATGTCGGCGCGAAAGTTTTCGTCGACGGCGACCGGAATCATGTCGACGCCCAGGTAATGCGCAGCTTTGTGAAAAGCCGCGTGGGCCGTGATGGGAAGAAGCATCGCGGGGCGGACGATGTCAGGTCGAGTCTTTCGGGCAAACTCGCGAGCAGCCTTCACCGCAAGCATGACGCTTTCGGTGCCGCCGGCCGTGCATGTCCCAAGGGCGCCTTCGGGAGCCGCCATGATTTCGAGGCAAGCCTTCACGAGGTTTCGCTCGATGATGCGTGCGGACGGATACGCCGTCGGGTCGAGGCCATTGATGGACATGCACGCCGCGAACGCGTCGCGACCAAGGTCACGAGTTTCTTTGCCCGCGTCGTAAATGAACGCAAACGCTCGGCCATCGGCGCTGAGGTCGCGGCTTCGGGCGTCCGTGAGACCAGAGAGAATGATGTCTTTGCTGAGACCATGCTGCGGGAAGGCGTTCATTGGGGGCTCCATCGTTGCTTGACGAAGTGTCAGATAATACTTGCGCGGCCAACTGTCGAGCTGTTTCTTGACGAAGCGTCAATAAACTCGTTTCGTTCTGGCTTTTGTCAGGCCACTTGGAACCTTGAGCGCGGGTCCAAAATACTCATCGGCACGCGGGTCGCTCTTCCGGTAGCTTCGACGGGGACGGGCGCTCTCGTCGCTTTGTGTGTGCTGAACTTCGCTTACGTTCTCGACGGTTCGTCACTTCTGCGCTCCGGGAGCATTTCGCGAACGATGGCAACGTTCAAATTTTGCGATGCTCCGACGACCCGCATTGGACGAAGGTCACTCAAGCGCAATTCGGCTCGCCGCGATGACCCGGCCGTCGCGCTCGTTCGACCAATAATAAACGACGAGTACGTCCCCGTCCGGGAGTTGCACCGCCCACGGGTAGCCGAGGTCCGTCCCCTGCCCGTCGCTTCGCACGATGAATTCCTCTGCTTCGTCGATGTTCGTGCACTCTGCATCCAAGATTCGCGCGCGAATTCCATACGGGGCATGACGGTAACCATACGTCAGAAGTACGCGGCCATCGCGAAGCTGGAGCGGGTTGTACGGGTGCCCGATCGCGGTCTGTCGCTCCCACGGTGTCCAGGTCACGCCTCCGTCTGGGGAGCGCGCGGTCAGGAGCGCGTCGCCGACTCCGGTGGTGCGGCAGAAAACGACCAGCGTGCCGGAAGCGGTGCAAAAAAGCGCGGGTTCCTGTAGCGCGGCCCGCCCGGAAGGGTCGTCGTCAATGGCGGCTCGATGGGTGAAAGTCTCGCCGCCGTCGTCCGAAACGAAGATGCGCACGCGCTCGCGACCTGTGTGCCCGTCGTAGGTACAGACAAGAATCTCGCCATCGCGTTCGACGAATGCGCCTCGCAGTCCGGCTCGAAACGATGGCCGAAGCGCCGTCCAGGCTTCGTCCACGCCGTCGACGGGCGGAAGATGGCGGGGAACGCTGAACGTGAGGCCATGGTCGTCACTCACGCGCATCGATGCGGCCAAAACCTGAAACGTCGTGATGTGGGTCGGCGCACGAACCGCGATGGCCTCTCCACCTGCAAAGCCGGGCATCACCGCCGAGGTCGCCGCGGACGGGACCGCATACCAGCAGAACGACCCAAGGAGCACGCGCCCGGACTTCGTCACGAGGAGCGACGCGTCTTGGTCCGCGGCCTCGGGATCGATCTCAACGACCCGCGCGTCGCCACGTACCGCGAGCGAGGACGGATCGAGGCGAAGGGTGACGAGATGCGATCGCGGGTCGATGTGCGAAAGTCCGAAACCCCCGCGCGTCGCGCCCTTTCCGAGCAGCCACAAAGGATCACGCCCGCGCCGAAATGCCAGGAGGAGCGCGCCGTCCGTCGTCGTGGCAATCGCCGGAAACGCGGCGTGGAAGAAGGGCGACTCGTAGAGCGTGTGGTGATCGATGACGCGCATGGTTGCCGCAGGATACCCGGCCCGCGAGCCGTCGACGTGCGGATCGAACCCTTCAATGCAGCAAACTCCGGCGCAACGCACCGATCGTCGCCAACCTGTGGCACACTGACGCGATGGCGCAGGACTCGCAGCTTCGGGAACTTTACGATCTTCGCATCGCGGTCGACGAATTGATCGAGGTGGGTCTCGTCAAGCATTGGACCGTGCGCGACGTGCTCGGAGCCATCCTTCCGATGGTGACGCGAACCCTCGGGGTCCACGGCGCGTTCGTTGAAACGTTTGGTGAAGATCTCGCGCTTCATCTGTTTACAAGCCACGGCG
>CAIQDA010000261.1 GCA_903870415.1 uncultured delta proteobacterium | reverse complement strand
TCGCAGGAGCGCGCGCGCCGCGGTACACAAGCCCGCGGACGGCACGCATCCCCAGGCGTGTCGGCGCGAATGAATCAAGCACGGATGGCGAAACTGGCAGACGCAGCGGATTTAGGTTCCGCCGCCGAAAGGCGTATGGGTTCGACTCCCTTTCCGTGCACTTTACAACCTTGTCGGGGGTCCCGTTGATCGAGCTCGTCCTTGGCCTCATCGCGAGCACGTGCGCGGTCTTCGTTGCCTTTCGCATCGGTGGTCGTCTCGCCGCGGCCGAGAGCCACGGGGTCAGAGCCGCCGTCGAGCGAGAGCTTGATCTGGCGCGCGCGCGCCTCGATGAATTGCGTGCGGAGAATGTTCGCGATCGGCACGGGTTCGAAGCCTCGCGCCTCGCGGTGGATGCGGCACGAATGACGGCGGAACGCGATCGACGCGAAGCAGACGAAGCCCGACGAAAGGCTGAGCTCGCGCGCGCGGAGGTCGTCGCAGAGCTTCACGCGCTACGCGAACGCGAAACGGAACGCGCCGCATGGCTCGGCGAGACGACCCAGGCCATGAACGATCGATTCGATGCGGTCGCGTCGCGCATCGTCGACGAACGCGCAGCTCGAGTGGACGGAAAGCTCAAAGAGGATCTCGCCGCGCTCCTCGTCCCCATGGGCGAGAAGCTCCAGGAGTTCCGCACACGCATCGATACCGTGCACAGTGCATCCTCCGAAACGCACGCCACGCTTCGCGAGCAGCTTCGCCATGTGCTCGACTTGAACAAGACGCTCGCCACCGAGGCGCACTCCCTCACCGCCGCGCTCAAAGGGTCGTCACAAACGCAAGGCGCCTGGGGCGAAGTGGTCCTCGATCGCGTGCTTCAAGGAAGCGGTCTGCGAGCGGGACATGAATACCTGGTTCAGTCCTCGCACAAACGCGCCGACGGCTCCGTGGCGCGCCCCGATGCCGAGCTTCGCTTGCCCGACGATCGATGGGTCGTCATCGACGCGAAGGTCTCCCTTCTCTCGTGGGAAGCCTACGTGGCGGCATCGGATGAAGGCGCGCGGCGTACGGCCCTCACGTCTCTCAGCCAATCGGTACGTGCACACCTCAAGGGTCTCGTCCCGCGCAACTACGCGGCCCTCCACGGCGACCGCAGCGTCGACTTCGTGATCCTCTTCGTGCCGATCGAAGCCGCGTTTTCGACGATCGTTGGAGCCGACGCCGACCTGGCGCGCGTGGCCTGGGAGGGAGACGTGCTGCTCGCAAGTCCAAGCACGTTGCTCTTCGTGCTTCGCACCGTCGCGCACCTATGGCGCACCGAGCGGCAAGAACTGAACGCGAAACAGATCGCCGATCGCGGTGCCGATCTTTACGACAAGCTCGTGGGCTTCGTGACGGACCTCGAGAAAGTCGGCGGAGCCCTCGACCACGCGAAGGACGCTTACGCCGGTGCGTTCTCGAAACTTTCGACCGGCAAGGGCAACGCGATTCGACAGGCCGAACTGCTGAAACAGCTTGGAGTTAAGCCACGAAAGCACCTTCCCGTTTCCGTGGTCGAAGCGTCCGCGTCGGGCGACGGCTCACTCGATTTCGCCGATGGCATGGACGAAGAAGGCCTGCTTCCGTGAGCGACGAACACGGTGACCCGCGCGAGTTGCGACCACTCGCGCCATCCGGCATCGTAGGCGCATGACGCAGAAGTGGGCCCTTGTGACGGGTGCGGGCAAGCGACTCGGCCTTGAGACGGCCCGGGCGCTCGCACGCCGCGGCTACACGATCATCGCGCACGTCAACGGGTCGCGCGCTGGGGCCGAGGCCTTGAAGCACGAGCTCGCCGCCGACGCCCTCGCCCTTCACGTCGTCGCATCGGACCTATCGACTGAGCCCGGACAGGATGCGCTCGTTGCGGCCACGAAGGCCCTCGCCCCTGCCCTTGATGCTCTCGTGCACAATGCAGGCATCTTCGAACGCGCCCCGTTTGAGACGATCGACCGCGCCGCATACGCACGGATGCAGGCGATCAATGCAGAGGCCCCGTTCTTCGTGACGCAGGGACTCTTGCCGCTGCTTCGCGCGTCACACTCTCCATGCATTGTACACATTACGGACATCGCGGCTGAACGGCCCATCGCCGCGTACGCGCACTACACGGTCTCGAAGGCTGCCCTTCTCATGCTCACGAGAGCCCTCGCGGTCGAGCTCGCTCCCCACATTCGCGTCAACGCGGTCGCTCCTGGAACGGTGCTTTTTCCCGAAGATTTCGACGCAGAAACCCGTGCTCGCTTTCTCGCGCGCATTCCCCTTCGTCGCGAGGGCAGCGCAAGCGATGTCGCCTCGGCGGTCGCCTACCTCGTCGCCGACGCGCCGTTCGTGACAGGACAAGTCATCGCCGTCGACGGCGGCCGGAGCATCGCGCTGTGAGCGACGTGGGTCTCGTGCTCGTGCATGCGAAGGGGGACCGCTCGGCCTTCCTGGAGGTTCCGGTCGGAGTCTTGCCCCTTCCCGACGCGCTCCTTTGCGCAGCGGCATTCCTCATCGAGGGGCTCGACGGGGCCCCGCTCGACGCCGTCGCACGCGCCGTCGCGCAGCTCGTGGCAAGCGCATCGCCCGCATCCTCAGCCGACGCTGTCGTTCGCGCGCGCATCGTCACCGGGGGCGTCGCGGTCACGAGTGCGGACGTCCCTTTGGGAATCGCGTTGCCGGTCGAAGAAGCGGTCTTCGGAGCGGTCAACGTGGTCGATGAATGCGACGACTTTGGCGTCTATCTCCTCCGCGTGGGTGCCGGAAAAAGCATTCCCACGCACGAACATCGGCGCATGGACGAGTGGGAGTTCGCCTATGCCGGAGAGCTTGCGCTTCAGGGCGTGCCCATCGAAACGGGGCAAGCGGTCCGCTGGCCGCTGCGTTTTCCGCATCGTTGGGATAATCGCGGAGCGAGCGAGGCCGTGGTGTTGTGCATCGATCGACCTCGCTTCGACGCATCTGACGAAATCCTCATCGACGCAACATTCCTCGACCCATGTCCGACTCGTTTTTGCCCGACGCTTCCACGCTGAAGCCGCTCATCGCCTACCGCCGCTTTCTCGTGACCGGCGCCACAAGCGGCATTGGATTCGCCGTAACGAAGGCGCTTGTCGAGCGCGGCGCATCGGTCGTCGCGGTCGGCCGACGACTCGAATTGCTCGCCGAACTTGAGGCTTCGCATCGCGGTCGACTGGAGCTTCTGCGCGCCTGCCTCACGGACGCGGGAGACGTGCGATTCATCGTCCCTCGAGCGCTCGAGCATGGCCCCCTCGACGGCTTCGTTTCCGCGGCGGGTATCGCGCACCACGAGCCCCTCGGGGCGATCTCGGAGCGCACGTTTCGCGAGCAATTCGAAGTGAACACGTTTGCCCCCATGCACCTCGGCGCTGACCTCGTCGCCAAGCTCGAGCCGCGCGGAGCCATGGTCTTCATCGCGTCGACGCTTGCGCATCGGCCGACCGCGACCTCCTATGTGTACAGTGCAAGTAAAGCTGCGCTGCTGTCTGCGGTGAAGTCGCTGGCGATCGCAGGTGCTCCGCGAGGCATCCGAGTGAACGCCCTCTCGCCCGGCGTCGTGGACACGCCGATGACCCGCTCGGCACGCCTCGGCGAAGCCACGGAACGCGACGTCGACGAGCGACTCAAGCAGCTCGAATCGCTCCATCCTCTCGGCCGACTCGGCACCGCACACGACGTAGCCGAAGCGACGATGCAGCTCCTTGTGGCGCCGTGGACCACGGGCGCGGAGCTTGTCATCGACGGCGGTCTTTCGCTCGCCTGAACCGAAGCAACCCGCTCACACCACGCGGAGTGATGCGCGGCCGAGATTCACGCCTCGAGCGCGTCCCATGCGGCCTGCAAGTCCGAGGGCAGCGGCGTCGAAACTTCGAACGAACGCACGCCCGGGCTTCCTCGGAAACCGAGGTGCGAGGCATGCAGCGCGTGGCGCGAAAGCCGAGGCAACGACTCGCCGCCATACAGTTCGTCGTTCGCGAGCGGAGCCTCCATCGATGCAAAGTGCACGCGAACTTGATGACGAAGGGCCTTCGAGGCTTTTGCTTCGACGAGTGCCCACGAACCGCGACGCTCTACAACGCGCCAGCTGGTCTCGGCAGGTCGCGGAGCGTTGCGCGCCACATCGCGAGGGTGAATGCACGCAAGGACCCGGCGGCGATCTTTCGGATGGTTCGCAAGCGGGTGGGCGACCGTGCCCGTGTCCGGAAGGTTTCGCCCGTCGCAGATGAGCAAATAACGCTTGTCGAGCACGTCGTCGGTGAACGCGCGTCGAAGCTGATCGAACGCGATCGTCGTGCGCGCCGCGATGACGAGACCCGAGGTTTCCGTATCGAGGCGATGAAGCAGGCCCGGTTCGCGCTTGCGAAAACCGACGCTGGCCATCTCCGGGTATCGCGCGATGAGCGCATTGGCGAGGGTGCCCGAGTCCGAAGGCTCCACCGGCGCCGTAGGCATTCCTGCGGGCTTTTCCACGACCACGAGGTCCGGACGCTCAAGACGAACAGTCAACGTTGCCGCCAGTTCCGCGTCAGGCGTCGGGGTCACGTCGTTGTCGAGAGGAACGTCCTCCTCGATGGTGAGCTCTTGGCCAGCGGCGATCACGGCGCTTTTTCCTGCGCGACGACCGTCAACGCGCACGACGCCCGCCACCGTGAGCTCTTTTGCGCGGGTGCGTGAAAGGCCCGGAACGAGGCTGGCCAAGGCCTTGTCGAGGCGCTCGCCATCAAGGTTTTCGGGAACGGTAAAACGACGCATGCAGCCGCCGCTAGCACGCCTGCCGTCGCGATGCGTGGTCACGCAACCGACGCGCGTTCGCCTCGACGTGCCGCGTCGTTCGACACGCGAAGATGCGTCTGGTAGCGACTCGACCTCGATGGCGACTCCGTCGATTCCCCCGCTTTTTCATGAGCTCGAAGGACTTTCGGAGCCCCTGCTGACGAAGCTTCAGCACCACGGGTTCGATCCGAAATGGTTCATCTCGATGGCTGCGCCCCTGCGCGAGGCCGAGAAGAGCGGCCTCGACCCTGCGAGCGAACGCAAACGTCGCCAGCAGCGAAACCGCGTCGCAGGCCCCGCCGCCGGACCGGGTGAAGGCGACGTCATCGAACTTCCCGCTTCGGGCACGCCGCGTCACACTGAGCTCATCGCGCGCGGCCTTGAGGCCATCGAACGCGGTGAAGTGGCCCTCTGCGTCATGAGCGGAGGAATGGCCACGCGAATGGGCGGCGTCGTAAAGGCGCTTGAGCCCGTGTATGATGCACGCACATTCTTGGACCATCGACTCGCCGAGGCGCGCTTGTGGAGCGAGCGGTCGAAAAAGCCGCTTCCACTTTGGCTCATGACGAGCGACGCGACGCGCAAGCCGATCGACGACGCGCTCGCATCAGCGGATGCACTGCATTTTGCCACGTGCTTTGATCAAGGTCTCGGCGTTCGCCTCACGCCAAGCGGCCACGTTTTCGTCGACAGCAACGGACAACTTCAGACCTACGCGACCGGCCACGGCGACTTGGTCGACGCCCTTCGACGCAGCGGGCTTCTGCATCGCTTCGTCGCCGACGGCGGCAAGGTCGTGATGCTCGCCAACCTCGACAACCTGGGTGCCACGATCGATCCGCTCCTTGTTGGGCTCTTCCTCGAGCGCGACGAGAAGTGCATGGTCGAGGTCGTGGACAAAGAGGAGGGCGATCGCGGCGGCATTCCCGTGAACGTCGGCGGCTCGCTCCAGGTTCTTGAGGAATTTCGGCTTCCGGACGGCTTCGACCCCGCGACCGTGCGCGTCTTCAACACGAACACGTTCCACGTGGACGCACGAACACTCCTCGAGCTTCCGATCGACTGGCACTGGTGCGAGGTCGAGAAGAAGGTGCAGGATACAACTGTCATCCAGTTCGAGCGACTCCTCCAGGAACTCACGGCGGCGACTCCTTCGGCCTACGTTCGAGTTGCCCGCGAGGGCACCGGGTCACGCTTCCTTCCGGTGAAAGACTTCGCGGAGCTTGAGCGCCGCAAGCCCGCGATTCAGGCCGTCCTCCAAAGTCGCGGCATCGCGACATGACGACGGGTGCCGCTGAGCGACACGCGGCGCTTTGCAAAGAAATCGCAGCGCACGACTACCGCTATTACGTCCTCGACGACCCTTCGGTGAGCGACGCAACCTACGACGCGCTCATGCGCGATGTTCGCGCGCTCGAAGCTACGCAACTGAGCCTCGTCTCCGCTGACTCTCCGACGCAACGGGTCAGTGGCGCGCCGCGCGAGGGTCTTCGCAAGGTCGTGCGCGCCGCGAAAATGTACTCGCTCGACAACGCGTACGCGACAGCCGACGTGGCGGCCTTCGTCACCCGCTGCGTCGACGCGCTGGCCGACGATGCGATCGCATTTTGCGTCGAACCGAAGCTCGACGGTGCAAGCCTTGAGGTCACCTACGACGCGGGAAAACTCACGCTCGCCACTACGCGCGGCGACGGAGCTGTCGGCGAGGACGTCACGAACAACGTGCGTACCATTCGCAGTTTGCCGCTCACCATCGCCTACTCGGGCAGGCTCACGCTTCGAGGCGAGGTCGTCCTCTACAGGCGTGACCTGGCCACGCTCAATGAGGCTCGCGAGCGCGATGGACTCGAGCCGTTCGCGAACCCGCGCAACGCCGCCGCAGGAAGCTTGCGCATGCTCGACGCTCGCGAGGTCGCGAAGCGTCCTCTACGCGTGATGGTGTACCAACTCGTCGAAGGTCCCGAGCTGCACGCGCGTCACTCGGAGTCGCTCGCGTGGCTTCGAACGCTGGGTTTGCCCACGCATGGCCTTGACGTTTGTGTGCGTGCGGAGCGCATCGACGACGAGCTCGCGCGACTCGATCGGACGCGCGGCGAGTACCCCTTTGAGACCGATGGTGCGGTGGTGAAGGTCGACGCCTACGCCCTTCAAGATCGGCTGGGGTTCACGTCCAAATACCCGCGGTGGGCCATGGCCTACAAGTTCGCCGCCGAGCGCGCGCGGACTCGGGTCATCGACATCGTCATCCAAGTGGGGCGCACCGGAGCGCTCACACCTGTGGCCGTTCTCGAACCCGTCCTGCTTGCTGGCACAACGGTGAGCCGCGCGTCGCTCCACAACGGCGACCAAATTGCAGAACTCGACGTGCGCGTTGGAGATGCTGTCCTTGTGGAAAAAGCCGGGGAGGTCATTCCCCAGGTCGTCGCGGTGGACAGCAGCGACAGCTCGGCACGCGGCGAACCGTTTCGCATGCCCACGTCGTGCCCCGCATGCGGCGGCAGCGTCTCCGCGAAACTTCGCGACGAAGAGAAACCCGAACTCGGTGCCGAGGTGGCGCTGCGATGCACGAGCCGCCGCTGCCCCGCGAAGATCAAGGGAGCGCTGCTTCACTGGTCGAGGCGCTTCGCCATGGACGTCGGGCACCTCGGTGAATCGCTCGTCGAACAGCTCGTCGACACGGGCACGGTGACCGACGCGGCATCGCTCTACGACCTCACCTTCGACACGATTGTGAAGCTCGATCGCATGGGCGAGAAGAGCGCGCAGAACCTCGTCGAGGCCATCGGCGCATCGAAGGCTCGCCCCTTTTCACGGCTGCTGACGGGCCTTGGCATTCCGCAAATCGGCCAGGTCGCCGCCAAACAAATGGCCGAGCGCATTCGTTCCCTCGATGCGCTTCTCGCGATGGGTGACGAGAACCTTCGCACCGAGCTCGCTGCGATTCACGGCTTCGGCGAGAAGATGATCGACGCCGCGGTCGCCTTCATGAACGACGGCGAAACCCGTGCACTCCTCACGCGATTGAGCGACCGCCACGTGAGCCTGCCCGAGGCTGTGGTCGAGCGCATCGAAGGCCCCCTCACAGGCCACCGCGTGTGCGTCACGGGTACGCTTTCTCGCAAGCGCGAAGCCGTTCACACGGCGATTCGGCAAGCGGGCGGCACGGTCCACGAGAGCGTCAAGAAGGACACGACGGACCTCGTCGCAGGCGAGAGCGTCGGGCAGGCCAAGTTCGATCAGGCGAAGAAGTACGGCGTGCGCGTGCTCTCGGAAACCGACCTCGACGCGCTCATCGCGGGCACCTCTCTCCTGCCCTGAACGCTGTCGCGCGCGGCCTCGCGGCTAGCGTTTTCGCTGAATGCGGACCGTCGCATCCGGGTCGGGCGCGGGCTTGCTCGTTCGCGGGGCCATGACTTGCGTGCGCTCGTCGTCGGCCTCGAGACGGGGCAAACGCGGGGTCGGCGGCATGACGGTTCCGGTCATGTTCATTCCGTAAATCGTGTCGTCGGAACCCGCATCGGCTGCCGGGCGAACCGTGGGCGCATCGGAGCCGCGACCTCGGCGACTTGGTCCTTCGGGGTCCATGTCGACTTCGATATCGAGCTCTTCGAGATCGTCATCGTCGATCTCGACGGAGGCCGCAGAGGCAGCGGGCATGCGCATGCTCGAGCGAAGTTCGAGGAGCACCTTCGTGTCGTCGTTCCCAAGCTTGTTTCTGTCGATCACAGGAGCGCGCTCGCCACTCGCCGGCGTGAGCGTGGGGTCGAAGATCACGGCCGTGTCGCGAACGGGAAGTGCCGACGTGACGATGGGGATCGACGCCGACGACGGACGATGCCGATCGCGAAGCACCTGCACATCGGACTGAAATTCGCTGGCGCTTCGGTAGCGCCGGTCGCGGTCACGCTCGAGCGCGCGCGCGATGACCGTTTCGAATCCAACGGGCGTCGCAGGGCGCACCTCGCGCAGCGGACGCGGCGTCCCCTGGAGAATCTGCACGAGGAGCGCGTTGTAGTTCGGGGCGACGAACGGACGCCGTCCCGCCAAGCACTCGTAGAGCATGATGCCGCAGGCCCACAGGTCCACGCGATGGTCGAGGGTTCGCTCGCCGCGCGCTTGCTCGGGCGCGAGGTAGTACGGCGTGCCCATCACCATGCCCGTGCGCGTGAGGTCGAGGCCCTGTTCCTGGTCGTCGGTCTGAAGCGTTTTTGAGACGCCAAAATCCAGGATCTTAGCGATCGGCGGCAAGCCCACGCGATGGGTGAGGAAGATGTTCTCGGGCTTGATGTCGCGGTGAACGATGCCCTTGGTGTGCGCGGCAACGAGACCGGAAAGCACCTGCCCCATCACGTCGACCACCACGTCGAACGGAAGGGCGCCCTCGCTGCTCACGCGCTCGGCAAGGGTCTCGCCTTCGAGCTTCTCCATGACGAGGAAGGGGCTTCCGTCGTCGAAGCGGCCCACGTCGTAGACCTCGCAAATGTTCGGATGACCGATGGAGCCGGCGCTTCGCGCTTCCTGATAAAGTCGCTGCACGGCCTCGGGTTTTCGCGCCTGATTCGGATGGAGCACCTTGATGGCGACCGCCCTCCCCAGTGCCACGTGAACGCCCTCGTACACGGTGCCCATGCCGCCTTCGCCAAGGACCGCCTTGATTTTGTACTTGCCCTCGAGTGTGCGCCCCACGAGCCCGCGCGCATCGGACCCGGCGAAGCGACCCGCCTTCGCGGCAGGCTTCACGAGCGGCAACGCCTCTTCGATGATCGGACGCTTCGCAGGCATGTTGGGCGCCATCGCGGAACGCTGCACCGGTGGCGGCGGCATCACGGAAGGCACAGCTTTTACTGCACTTCGGTCGCCTCGCGCATCGGCTCGTCGCTCCGCGGGGACGGGTCGATTGGTGACCGGACACAAGGTCGTCTGCACGTCGTGAGGCAGTCGACAGTGCGGACACCGGAAGAAGCGCTCGCTCATGGCCGCAGGTCTCCTCGCGCCAACCGGCACGAGCAAAGAACCCTTCGAAAGCCACAGACCCGCGAACGCATGGGCTTCAGCGTATCGGGGTACCTCGCGCGCAGCAATCGAACCCAGGGCCTCGACCAATGGCCGACCGCGGCCGGCCGTGGCCACGCCGCGCGACGCATTCATGCGACGCATTGGCTCTATTTGCAGGCAATGCGACCGTCGACGCGCTGGCACGAAGTTCGCTTTGCCGCCGGGCAATGCCCACGCCCTTCTCCGCCCTGGTTCTCGCGCTCCTGACGCTTGCGGTTCCCCTTGCGTTTTTCGCATCGATTCCGCTCGTCGCTGCGGCTGCGGCTGCGGTGCCCCTCGTGCTCGCGCTGCCTCGGAACGTGCGTCCGTTCGCGGTGGCGCTTGTCTTGATGCAATATGCACGCATTTCAAACGCGCTCGCGTTGCACGGGGACGAGGCCTCAAGGCTTCGCGTCGCGTTCGCAAACTCCATTCAATGCGAGGTTTTCGGCGAGGTTCGCTCCGCGACGACCCTGCGTGAGTCGCGCTTCACCTGGGAGCTACGCGTCTCAAAAGGGACGTGCTCGGAGCCCTCAGCGTCCGCGCAGCTTGCCGACCTCACGGTCCGCGTCACGAGCGACGATGGGGGGATTCGGCGCGGGGATTCCGTATCCGTTTCAGGGCCGTTTGCGGCCACCCGTAGCATTCGCGCGCCATGGGAACCGCCCGCTCGGTTCGTCGAAGCACGCGGAGCTCCGGTGGTGTTTGCACGAGCTGAAACGCTGGTGATTCACGCACAGGAAGGAGGATTCTTCGCGCACATCGACGGCCTTCGCGCCGCGTTGCGGACCTTCTACATGGAGCATCTCGAGACGCGTTCGGCGGCTCTCGTGCGGGCGCTCGTTCTTGCGGAGGTCGACCTCCCCGAGGACGTGACGTTTGCGTTCAAGCGAAGCGGCCTCAGCCACGTGCTTGCGGTGAGCGGCATGCATCTGACCCTCGTGGCCGCAGCGGCGCTCCACGGCTCGCGCATTTTTCTAAGGCGTTTTGCAGCCTTATCCGCGCTTGCTCCGGCCTCGGCGGTCGCGACGATTCCCGCGGCATTCGTCGCCACGGCCTATGCCGCGCTCACGGGGTTCGGCGGTTCGAGCGTACGTGCGCTCGCGATGCTTGCGGTTCATGCATCGCTCACGGTCGCGGGTCGTCGTCCATCGGGCGCGTCCTCCCTTGCCGCTTCGACACTCATCGTCAGCCTTGTAGATCCGCTCGCGATGACGGATCTCTCGACGGCTCTCTCCGTCGCAGCGACCGCCGCACTTGTCCTCGCGGGAAGCGCATTCGCTCGTTCAATTCCAGGGCCGCGCGTCATTGCCACGGCCCTCGGCGCGAGCCTCGCAGCCACGGCTGGAACCGCTCCCGTATTGACCGCCTTCGCGCTGCCCATTCCCCTCGCGGGCATCGCCGCAAACCTTGTGGCCGTGCCGCTTGGCGAAGCGGTCGCGTTGCCCTTCGCCCTCGCGGGATCCGTTGCTGCACTCTGCACGCATCCGCTCTCCATCGCGTCGGCACGAGCACTCCTCGCCATCGCTTCGGCGGGACTCGACCTCGTGACGCGGGTCGCCAGCTTTGCCGCGCAACTTCACGCGGCCCTGATTTTCGTGCCGCTTCCATCGCCAGCCACTTCGTCGACGCTCGTGGTCGGCGCGGGGTTTGTCATTGCGCTTCGGGCTCCGCGGCTTCGGCGTTGGGCATTTGCGGTAACCGCGTGTGCCGCGCTCGCGGGCGAGGCCATCGTGCGCATCGGAGGCGACGATCGCTTGCTGCGGCTCACGCACCTCGACGTGGGTCAGGGCGACGCCACGGTCGTCGAGTTTCCGCGCGGGCCTCTTTGGCTCATCGACGGCGGCGGGCAAATCGGCACAACCTTCGACGTGGGCGAACGCACCGTGGTTCCAGCGATTGTTCAGGCAAGACGAGCGCCGGAGGTTGTCGTCCTCACGCATCCGCATCCGGATCATTTTGGCGGACTCAAGGCCGTGCTTCGCGATCGCACCCCAAAAGAACTCTGGGACACGGGGCAAGGCGAGCACGAGGGCGTCGGCGGCGCGTATACCGATCTGCTCGCGTTGGCGCGAGCGAAGGGAGTCATCGTCCGCCGTCCCGAGGAGCTCTGCGGCACGCATCGCGTGGGCGACGCAACGGTGCAGGTGCTCGCTCCATGCCCGGGCCCCACTTCCGATCGTGGTCCCAACGACAACTCGTTTGTCTTGCGAATCCTCTACGAAAACCGATCGGTGCTCCTGACGGGAGACGCGGAACACGAACTGGAGGAGGAGCTCACCGGCTCGCACGGAGCTCGAGAACTTCGGTCCGAAGTCCTCAAGGTCGCGCACCACGGAAGCCGCACCTCCACGAGCCCTGAGTTCCTCGACGCGGTCGCTCCTCTCTTTTCGATCATCTCGGCGGGCCCTCGCAACCGCTTCGGGCATCCGCACGCGGTCACCCTCGAGCACCTCGCCGATCGCGGTATCACGGTCTTTCGCACGGACCAGCTCGGCAGCGTGCGAGGAGAAACACGCGGGGATTCCTGGCACTTCGGGGCCTTCACGTTCTCCGGACGAGCCCACCGCGGTGCATGGTAGCCTTCGACCCATGACGTTCGCCGTGAGCACCTTGCTGTCCGAAGAAACCATTCGCGATCGCGTGCGTGCGCTCGGCGAGCAAATCCGTGCGGACTACGAGGGCAAGAACATGCTCCTCGTGTGCGTGCTCAAAGGCAGCTTCGTTTTTGCAGCGGATCTGGCGCGAGCCATCGACCTTCCCCTGAAGATCGACTTCCTCGGAACCCGCTCGTACGGAGACGGCACCGAGTCGAGCGGCGTCGTGCAAATTACATACGATTTGGCCCGTCCAATCGCCGACGTTCACGTCCTTCTCGTCGAGGACATCGTCGACTCGGGTCTGACCATCGCTCACTTGCTTCAGCTTCTGCGCACGCGCAATCCCGCGTCGCTCAAGGTGTGCTCGCTTTTGCACAAGCCATCGCGCGCGAAGATCGAAGTTCCCATCGACTACCTTGGCTTCTCCATCGAAGACCGCTTCGTCGTCGGCTACGGCCTCGACCACGCAGAAACTTACCGAAACTTGCCGTTTATCGGCGTCCTGTCGGCCTGATCGCACGCCTCCATTCTTCGGGTCGGAGTCGCGCGCCTGTCGCGCGGTGACGGCTAATCGTTTCGTCGTGGAATTGATCGAACGCCCTGCGGGTGCGTTCGGCTCCTGAAGTCCCTGCAGCATGGTGTCCTGATGTTGAATCGCCTCTCGTCCGTTGTGCTCGCGTCGATTGCCCTTGGCGCATGTTCCTCCCCACCGTCGTCCACCACCGACACGACGCCGGGTTCGACCTTGCCGGTCGTCGACTGTCGCGAGATCACGCCGGGAATGCTTCGTCTTTGGGCGGAAAACACGACGGTGCATCTGGCCGCGGGCCGGGGGCGTTCCACGGTCATCCACCTCGACCCAGACCTCTGCACGCCGCGCGAGGTCAAGGTTTCCGTCGACGCCCCCGACGCGGTTCACGTCGCGCTTGAGAGCAGCACGTTCGACATCACGCACTCGACGCGCACGCTTCGCATCGACGGACTCAAGGAAGGCGCAGCGGCCACCATTTCGCTTTCGCTCACCGACGTCGACGGCACGACGTT
>CAIQDA010000260.1 GCA_903870415.1 uncultured delta proteobacterium | reverse complement strand
TCGCCTTTTGTGCCCGTGGCTCCATTGTCGCCGTTTGCGCCCGTGGCTCCCGCGACGCCGGTTGCGCCGGTTGCGCCCGTGACACCGACGAGTCCGTCGACGCCGTTGCAAACGACTTGCGTCACGTCGACTTCGCTGTCCTGGAGGACGCCGTCACGATTGCCGTCCACGCCGAACTTGAGCACCGAGCCGCCGTTCGGGCAGGTCGCCGCGTCGGCAGGCGTCTTGGTGCCGAGCGCGCTTGCTCCGGCGATGGCCGTTGCCGAGGTCGGGTCGCCGTCGCACGCCGCCGTCAGAACCGTCGCGCCTGCGAGTGCGAAGAACACGAACGAATTTGCAGTCTTCATGGGTTGCCTTTTTTTCGAATAGGGAATTTTGGGAGGCCACGACACGCGCGGCCCGTTGCTTTATTGGGAAATGATCGAGAAATCGACGCGGCGGTTCTTCTGACGCCCCTCGGGCGTGGCGTTGTCGGCAACGGGCTCTTTGTCGCCCTTGCCCGCGACCTCGAGACGATTGGCATTTACGCCCTTCGAAACCAGGTACGCCTTCGTGGCCGCAGCGCGTTTCATCGAGAGTTCGAGATTCGCGTCCGCAGCGCCGCTGCTGTCCGTGTGCGCGGCGATGAGCACGCGGGCCGTTGGGACCTCGGCCAAGGCGCTCAAGACCGCATCGAGAACCTGGAGCGACTGCTTTCGCAGCGTCGCGGTGCCCGTATCGAACTGAATTCCGTCGAGGGTCCCCGAAAGTGCCTTCGGCGGAGGCGGCGCGGGAACTTCGACCACTGGCGGCGGAGGCGGAGGCGGAGGCGGAGGCGGAGGCGGAGGCGGAGGCGGGGGCGGAGGCGGATGCGGCGCGGGAACTTCGACCACTGGCGGCGCAGGCGGCGGCACGGGCACGGCGGTCGAGGGCCGGTAGCTGATGCCCAGCAAGAACTCGGGGTGAAGCGCGAGGGCCCCGTCGTCCGCCGCGTAACGCTGCGTCGCATTGACGCGCGCGTCCGCACGCAAAAGCCAGTTTTCCGTTACCTGATAAAAGGTCCCGAGGCCGGCATGGACCGCAGGGTCGATGTCGTTGCCGTTCGCATTCGAGCGGACGCCCAAAATGCCCACGCCCGCGAGCACGAAGGGACGAAAGCCATGGCTCTCGAACGGAATGGGCACGATCGCATGCGCGCGAATCGCCCCGAAGCTCGCCCACTGCTCTTTTTCGTCCCGCGTGCGGGTCACGCCGCCCATGGCCTCGGCTTCGGCGCCAATCCACGTGGTGAACAGGTACGTGCCACGCACGCCGAGCAGCGGGTTGAGGTTCTTGTATTCGTAACGAAGGTTCGCCGAGTCCACGAGGTTGTGGTCGGACGAGAACGTCATCACGCCGCCAAAAACACCGAGGTCGAACGCCCGAAGCCTTGGCATCGCGTCGTCAGCGCTCGCCGGGATGGCGAAGGCGAACGCCGCGGAGGCCAGGGCGATCGACCGCATCGACGAACGAGAAAACGAGCGCGGCTGGGGGCTCTTTTCCACCGATCGTTCGAGCGACACCGTCGCAGCGAACCGCGAGGCAAGAGATGACTGTTTGATTCGCATAGCTCGCTCCAAGTGCTTCGAGCGATGCGCCACGTGATGACGAGTCGGTCGATTTCGTCGGAGTCATACGCCACCGACGCTATCGTGTCAATTTACGGTTCATGCTTCATTCGGCCTTTTCGTCCACCCACGCTTGGAAGCTCCTCCCTGGAGACGCTTCTAAAGCGACAGAATAGCATGATATTTCATGCGTAAACGACTCACATTTTGGAATTGGCCTCGATCCCTAAAACGGGAACCACTACAAACGATTGGCGTTTCGTCGTTCACGCTTCTGCGGACAAGACGTGTCTTCGCATCCGCCGGACTTTTCACGCTCTTTGCTAACGCTCGCGCGAACTCCCGCGGCATCCCTAAATGTCTCTCACGGAAACGCGAACTCAATTTGTCGAGGCGGTCCTCGCGGTGTACCTCGCGCCTCGAACTCGCTGACGGGCTCCCCTCGCCTATCGTTCGTCTCGGACCGTTCGATTGATGGCAGCTGCCCCCGTCGCGATCGCCACGAGGCAAAACGCCCTTGCGCTATGCACGCTTGTATCCCGCATGCTTTCGCAACGCCTGCGGCAAGCCCCCCCCCTTGACAGGCCGACACCTCGGGAAGCACCTCGTCGACCCATTTCGTCGCGACCCTTCGCGCTTTTTGGCTGACAGCAAGGTGGGCGACGTTGGAAGATGCCTCATGCGTCCACTGATCGTCCTCTTCGCTCTGCTCGCAACGTCGCCCGCTTTCGCCGGGAAAAAGAAGGTCGGCGAAGGTCCCTGCCGCGACGGAACCGACTGCGCCTCGGGCACGTGCGTGGAGGTCAACGGAGACCGCTACTGCTCGCAAACGTGCGGCGCTTGTCCGGAGGCAATGGTCTGCGACGACAAGCTTCTTCGAATGGCAGGCATAAGCGTGTGCGTAAAGGGCTCGGCCAAGGAGCCACCCGCCGTCGAGCCGCAGCGCGTGCCGCCGCAGGCACCCTCGCGAATGCCATGCGCCGCGGATCACCAATGCCCGCGCGGCCTCATCTGCGCCGAGTTCGAAGGGGCGCGCGAGTGCACGCGTTCCTGCACCGACGACGCTCAATGCGCGATGCCCGACATGATGGGGATGAAGAGCAGCTTCACCTCCTGCCAACGCGACGCCGGACGCAAGGCTTCGCGTTCGGCGTGCCTGCCCAAAAAGGAATGCCTCGCGAACCCCATGGCGTGCATGGGCTTCACGCCCGGCGTTGGTTCATCGCCCCGCGGCGAAGGACTCCCGGGCGCGGCGGGGGACGGCGATAGCGTTGAAAAGCAGGAGACCGCGAAGCCACGGCGCGATTCGGGCAACGTCGCGGAGATCGGCGCCAAGCTCGACGGCACCACGATCACCCTCGCGGACGGGCGCGTATTCACCCTTCGCGAGACCAACGTCATGCTGCCGTACCCTGAGCTCGAGATCAAAGCGCCCGCGGGGGCGAGGGTCGACCTTTATTACGGCGACAAGCTCTTGCACGGCGAAGAGGCCCCGTATTTGTTCAAGGACCTCGAGATCGACAAGTACCTCAAGGTCGTTGTCAAAGAGCCGTCGGGCACATGGTCCGTCAAGTTCATGCCGAAGAAGGGACAGCGCACGACGCTCGTAGACGGTGGCGCAACTGCGGCGCCCTTGCCGGTTCGCCCCCCAGCCCCGCCTGCACCTCCGCCGCCGCCCCCAGCGCCGAGCGCGGCTCCGAGCTGCGAGAAGACCATGTTGGCAAAGGGACATCACTCGATGCACCTCTCCAACTGCAAAGGCGTGGACGCCGCCTGCGCCGTCGCCGTGCTCGAGGCAGGACACCACCCGCAAGACCTCTCGAACTGCGCCAAACGACTGCCCATTCAGTGCGTCAAGGCGGTGCTCGCGAACGGCCATCACCCGATGCACCTCTCGAATTGCGAAGGTGTTGACGTGTCCTGCGCGCTGTCCATCCTCGAAAATGGCGAGCACCCGATGCACCTGTCGAACTGCAAACGGTGAGCCCCTCGTTCGTTCTTTTTCAGCAGCGGGCTCACGTTTGCGACGTTGACGACGGCGTGTTCCGCGGCGTCCTGCGTTGTCCGAGGAGCGCACCCTACGTAAAAACACGCAGCAACACGCAGCAAGGGCCCGAGGCGATATGCCCCGAGCCCTTTGCAGCCTGCAACGCCGATGCGCGCATCAATGGTGGACGCGGTCAATCGTCAACGCGTCGCGCGGTGCGTGACCGCTGTTACTTCAGCGCGCCAGTCGTTGCGTCGTGGACGCAGGCGTTCGGCACGGGGTAGCCCGTTGAGCCGACCGTGGTGCACGCGCTCGTGACGCACGAAGTGGGGGGGCTGTAGACGGCCAATGCATTCATTGCCTTCGGTACGGCCGCGGCGCTGGTGTAACCCTGAATCACGTTCGTCTTCGTGGAGCACGCCGGGACCGCGGCCGTGAGGCTCGAGTTGGAGACGGTCGTGCCGGTCGGAACGCAGCCGCGCAAGCAGAGGGGCGTGAACGGGAAGAAGGTCGAGTTGAACGAGTAGGAACAGGTGTCGAATTTGCCGGCGCTCTTGTCGCGCCACAGGTCGTTGGCGCACTTCTCCGTCGAGCCCGTGCCGTTGTAGGGCCCGAGGATGAAGTAACGGTACACGTAGCCGTCCTTCCAGAACTGCTGGGTCATGAGTTTCACGGCGACCGCCCTCTCCTCAATAGCCTTGGACGAATCCATCGCCACGGAAGGCGACGATTCCAGGAGCGATTGAAATGACGCAGGCAGACCCGCGGGCTTCCGTCC
>CAIQDA010000259.1 GCA_903870415.1 uncultured delta proteobacterium | reverse complement strand
CCGAGGTAGCGGCTCGCGGCGCTTGCACGGCGCTCACCGAGGGCCATGTTGTGCTCCGACTCGCCGCGCTCGTCCGCACGCCCCGTAAGCGTCACGTTACGGCCCTTGAGGGCGCCTTCCGTCATGCACTTCGCGATTGCCGTGAGGATCGACTTGTCGCCGTCGCGAAGGTCGCTCGCGTTCGTGTCGAACTTCGGCGTCGGCGTGCGGCTGATCTTGCAGATTGCAACGATGTCATCGGACACGGAAAGCGACTCGGTGACGACGGGTGCCTTCTCCGCAACGACCGGAGCGACATAGACTGGACGAGCCTCGACCTTCGGCGGCTCGACCTTCGTCTCTTGCACGGGAACCTTCGGGTCGGCGCAGCCAACAACGAGGGCCGAGAGAGAAACGAGAGCAAAGACAGCGCGCGTGGACATCATCGAACAATTCTCCTGAAGGGATACCGGCCGCGTCTAATCACAACAGGTCGTGCGGCGCAAGTCTTCAGCGACGTTGGAACCGCTCGATTCCAGGACGAATCGGGTGCTGTCTGCTAGGGCGCGGCGTCATGGATTACGGCGTCGCCCTTCTCGAACCCACTGTGAACCTCCCGCGCTTCTCGGAGATCCTGGATGGCCTGGGCCACGAGGGACGAATCGCGGCGATGAGGCGCATATCGCCGAAGCAAATGGCCGCGCTGTACGACGCCGCCAAGGGGTTCAAGTCGCTGTCGCTCGACTCGTTCGTGCCCGCCGGCACCGAGCCGCTCACCGAAGTGATTCACGAGGGAAAGAATAACCTCGCCGCCTTCACCGCGTTTCAGAAGCGTTTTTGCAGGCTTCCTGGCCGCAGTGATGTGCTTGCAGGCTACAACCATCAGCCGATGGCCTGGTTCACGGGACCGGGTTATTTCGTCGCGCACGACCACACGGAGCCCGGCGAAATCGCGATCGATTACTACCAAGTTCCGACCGAGAAGCCTGCGTCTTGGCCGGCCATTCGCGACAACGACGGCGGCTTCGGTCAGTTCGTTTACGGAAAGATGGTCGACGTGATGCGTGGCGTGAGCGAGCACGTGACCGTGGGTCGCGCGGTTCGAAACGCCAAAGAGGCGAACAACTGGTTCGTGCTCGTGCGCCAAGGCTGAGGCGCTTCGGCGGGCCGCAGGACTTTTCACGGTCCCACGGCTCAGCGACGTGTCAGCGCATGACGGACGTTTTCGAGCCACCGGCAACGAGGTTCGGCTAGCGCGAGCCCATGCCGCTCACGGTGCGACTCGCGGACTCCATCACCCTCATCGAGGATGCGTGGCGTTCCGCAACGCCTGCGGGCGAGCCGTTTCTTGCGTTCGAGTTCCTCGAGGCGCTCGAGCGCACGGGCTGCATTGGCGAGGAAAAAGGCTGGGCATCGTGTCACCTGGTCGTCGAGGAAGACGGAGCTGTCCTTGCGCTCGTGCCTGCGTTCCTCAAGGGGCACTCGGAGGGCGAATTCATCTTCGACTGGGCATGGGCCGATGCGCACCAGCGTTACGGGTTCGCGTATTATCCGAAGCTACTCGTGGGAATACCGTTCACACCCGCGACAGGTCAGCGCGTCCTCACCCCCCCTGGCGTTGATCGTGCGCGCTCGCTGAAGGTTGCGGCGTCGGCGCTGATTCCCCTCGCCGAGAGCATGGGCGTAAGCAGCGTTCATGTGAATTTCGTACGTGAAGACGAGGCGGCTGCGTTTCGCGATGCGGGTTTCATCGAACGCCACGGGCTTCAGCTCCACTGGCATCGCGCCGAGTCGTCGACGATGGACGACTTCTTGGCGCGCTTCGATTCGAAGCGACGCAACCAGTGGAAACGCGAAGTGCGACGGGTGGACGAGGCCGGCATCCGTTGGCGAAAACTCGCCGCGGACGAGCTCACACCGGAACGCATGCGCTTTGTGTACCGGTGTTACCGAAACACAGTCGATGCACACGTGTACGGCCGCCCCTACCTGAACGAAGAGTTTTTTCAGCACATCGTCACGACCTCGTTTCGCGAGGCGATCGTCGTGCTCGTGGCCGAACGAGCGGACGAAGCGGTGGCCATGACGTTCAACATCGCGGGAGGCGGCGCGCTTTACGGCCGCTATTGGGGCGCGCTCGAACAAGTGCCCTTCTTGCACTTCGTCCTTGGTTACGCCGCGGCAGTGGAAACTGCACTCCGCGATGGGCTCCACACCATCGAGCCGGGCGCGGGCGGTGAACACAAGCAGGCACGCGGCTTCGATCCGGCACTCACGCGCTCGATGCACTGGATCCGCGAACCGCGCCTCCGTCGTGCGATTGCCGACCACGTGGCCCACGAGCGTGAAGCGATTGCAGCTCAGTCATTGGCTCTCGAAGAAGCAAGCCCGTGGCGAGCTCCCACACATACGACGGCTACGCGGCTTCCAGACGCCTCCCATACGCAAAACCCTGACACGTTTGTGACGGGGCACGACGAGGACTGACAGAAGCATGTGAACGAGCGGCCGACAGCTCGCCTACGTTTCACGCATCCACCCGGAGGCAACCGTGGCGATTCTGGTCTTCTTCCTCGCGCATTGGGTTCTGTCGATCTTCTGTCAGACCTTCTTTTTGCATCGTTACTCGGCGCACCGAATGTTCCGCATGTCGAAGGGCTGGGAGCGCTTCTTCCACTTCTTCACGTGGTTCACGCAGGGGTCGAGCTACCTGCAGCCGCGCGCCTACGCGATCCTGCATCGGATGCACCACGCGTACAGCGACACGCCCAAAGACCCGCACTCGCCCCGTTTCTTCGGAACGCCCTTCGGGATGATGTGGCACACGAAGGGAATCTACATGGACGTGCTCGACCGAAAGGTCGACCCGGAGCCTCGCTTCGAAGGCGGCTACCCCGAGTGGCAGCTCCTCGATGTGACGCTCAACAACCGATACGTCGCCGGGGTATTCGCTGCGCTTTACACGCTTTACTACGTGCACTTTGCAACCATGCCTTGGCAGTTTTTGCTTCTGCCCATTCACTTTTTGATGGGCCCAACGCAAGGCGCCATCGTGAATTGGGGCGGCCACAAGTACGGCTACCGAAACTTCTGGAACAAAGACGACTCGAAGAACACGCTCGCGTTCGACCTGCTCACCTGGGGCGAGCTCTTCCAGAACAACCACCACACGTTCGGCATGGCGCCAAACTTCGCCGCGCGCTCATTCGAGATCGATCCGACCTACCAGGTCATGAAGCTGCTTCAGGTCGCCGGTGTCATCGACATGCAGGGCGCGCAAGTGATGCGATGGAGTCCCGAGGACAAGCAGGCTCCGGACGGACTTCCCGCTGAGTAGCCTCACGTTCGAACGCCTGCGCGAGAACGAGCCCTCCCTCGATTGCCGAGCGGAGGGTTTTGTTTTTGGCCCTCACGTCACGACGCGCGAAAATTGTTCTTCGCGCTGCGCAAGGTCGCGAACACCGCGTCGGCCGAATCGATCGCATCGCAGGCGTGACCCTCGGCAAAGCGTCGCGCGCTCGGCTCCTGCGCGCGCAGAAACGGATTGACGACACGCTCGATCGTCATGCGCCCTGGAACGGTGCAGGTCGCCGCTTTCGCCCGTGCGAGCGCCTCAACCACGGCCTCGTTCTCGGGCTCCACAACACGTGCAAACTGCAAGTTCGCCTCCGTGTATTCGTGCCCGCAATACACGAGTGACTCGGGCGCGAAGCCTGCGATGCGTTCAACGCTCGCGCGCAACATCGCCGCCGTCCCTTCGAACACGCGGCCACAGCCCCCGAGAAAAAGCGTGTCTCCGGTGAAGATCCACGGAAGCGCCTCGGGCTGCGTCACGGCGAACGCCGCGGCCCCAAGCGTGTGGCCAGGCACGTGGAGGAGTTCGATGGTCGCGCCATGAAAGCTCCAGCGATCGGTGTCCTTCGCCACGTCGATGCGCGGCCCAAGAGTGCGCACGTGCGCCGCGTCCACCTCGTGAACAAGGAGGCGAACGTCGTGACGCCGCGCGAGCGCCTCAGCACCGCCCACATGGTCGTGATGGTGATGCGTTGCCCAAAGGTGCGTGAGCCGGACGCCCGCCGCTTCAACGGCGCGCTCGATGGGAGCGGCCTCCGACGGGTCGATGACGACAGCCTCGCGCGTCGCCTCGTCGATGAGCACGTAAGCGTAGTTGTCCCGAAGGCATGGAACGATTTCGACCCGAACCGCCATTCGTCGATCACTTTCGAGGAGCGTGGCCCCGAAGGTACCCGCCATTCAGGCATTCGTCGCGGCACTTGGTCGGCGGCCGATCTTCGATGACCGAAACCGCTTCTTTGTAGAATGCACGCGACTCCGCAAAGCGCGCATCCTTCGATGAGATGGGTGCGTCTTCGCCGGGGTCCGCGCCGAGGTCGAACACCTTCAGGTAGACGTCCTTGTCGACGGAGATGACCTTCCGGTTCCCCTTCAAGACTCCGCGACGCCGACCGCCATCGCTTGTGGCGGGCAAGTCGAGAACGACCGGAACCTCTGCCAATTCAGGCCCCGTCCATTCGCGGAGCAAACTGCGTCCGCGGAACTTCGCGGGCGCGGCAACGCCGAACACATCAAGGATGGTCGGCGCGAGGTCGATGCAACTGCGCGGGGCTTTGATGCGCTTTCCAGCCATCCCGGGCGCGTAGAAGAACAGAGGAACGCGCACGAGCGGCTCCCAGAGCTCGAAGCCGTGGTGGTACTGCTTGTGCTCGCCAAACGCTTCGCCGTGGTCCGCGGTCACGATGAGGAGCGTACTGCTTCCCCAAGGCTTCGACGCGATGAAGTCGATGAGCTTGCCGAGGTACTGATCGGTGAACGTCACTTCCGAGTCGTAGCGCGCGCGCAGGCTCTTTCCCCACGCGGGAAACTCCGGGTGGACGATGTATTCGTCGTGCGGATCGAGGAAGTGAAACCACGCGAAGAAACGCTTTCCGCTGGCTGCTGCCGCGTCGAGCTCGTGCTCCGCGAGTGCCTCGTGCTCGTGGCTCGTGACGTTCTCGTCGGTGAGGTTGTTCCACTTGAGTTTCGGAACGAGGCTCCAGCGATCGAACCCGCGCTCCATGCCGTTTCGTTTGAAGTAGCCGTGCGCGTGGGCGGCGACTGTGAAGACGCCTGCGCTGCGGAGCACCTCGGGAAAGAAGTTGACGGACTTGCCGTAGCTCCCAAAAAACCAGCCGTCGCGTTCGAGTTCACCCGGGTATCGGCCGGAGAGCAGGCCGCCGAGACTCATCGCCGTGTAACTAGACACCGCATAGGCGCGGGAATACGAAATCGATTTCGCTTCGAGCGCGGTGAGGCGTGGCGCGATCGGACGTGGGTACCCCGCCCACGGCATGTCGGCACGAAGGCTGTCGATCGACACAAGCACGACGTTCGTGAACCTTGGTGCTTGCGCGTCTTCCGTGGCATGCGCGGCGTCCACGCGCGAAACAGCAAAGGCCACCGCGACGAATATCGCCACGGCACTCCTCCGCCAACGCGAAACGAACACGCGATCGCTCATCCGCCGACGGCGCCGAATTCCTTGCGAATTGCCAAGTAATCCTCGCTCACCGAGAAGACGAAGAGTTCCTTGATGCGATCTTTCTGCGACACGCCTTCGATGTCCTCGACGCTTGAGACAGCCTCGATCGAAGTCTCGAGATCGTTCGCGAGGAGGAATGCCGCGCGGTCTGCGGTGAGGTCCACGGCCTGCGCCCAGCGACGCACGTCCAAGGTTCGCCCGGACTGAAGAAGCCGCGTGACCAGCGACTCGAGGCGCGCACGACTCGCCGTCGGCAAGCGATCGCGAAGGACGGTGAACGCTTCGTCGACGCTCGCGTCCATGTCGAGAGCGACGGGAAACGAAGGAACGACCACGCGAATCGACGCGAGAAGCCATGCGCGAAGCGCCGTGCCCGTGGAGGCCACGCGACGGGCGAAGAAACCCGGGCGCATGAAGGCCAGCGTGCGGCCCGCGATGAACGCGAGAAGCTGAGGCTGAAGCTCGTGGTCGAAGGCCGCGCGACCCACGACGAGCGCTGGCGGATTCGCCGCAACGATTCCAACCGCGCCTTGATCGTCGAGGTTTTCGAACACGAGTGGCGCGTCGATTCCGTAGACACCGAGGCCGTAGCGAAGCGCTTGCGCCAGAGGATTTCCATGACCTTCGAGGTGCGCGGCGAGGGCCGGGTCGAAACCCAACGTCGATAGACTTTGGGCGCGTGCCGAAACAATCACGGGCTCGATGAGGGCGAAAATCTTCGTCACCACGACGTCGAGGTCCGGATGCGCGATGCGCTCGGTCCACGTCTCATCGTTGAGCGCGCGACTCAACGTCACGGGCTTCGTCGAGCGCCTGTTTCGGTAAAGCTCTTCTTCTTCGGGCTCCGCCTGATTGAGCATCGTGAGGGCTTGCGAGAGGACGAACGCTCCGTCCACGTGGCCAGCCTCGCCGTAGAGACGACGCAGCGAGCGGTAAGGTTCGACGCGGTACGGGTTGCGAGCGATCAGCCGACCAATCACCTCCGCAGCCTTCCCCGCGTGACGCTTCGGATTCTTCGCATAGAGCGCGATGAGCGCCTCCACGCGCCGGCGATCTTCGCCGTCGAAGGCCATCGCGGTCTCATAGGCTTCGATCGCAAGCTCGTCGTCGCTGAGCTGCACTTCGTAAAGCTCCGCGAGCTCGTCGAGGATCGACACGATCATCGTGCGATCTTCGAGCTCTTTCGCGCGGTCGAGCTGCTTCTCGAGGAGACGCTTGCGCCCCATGTGGTCGCCGATCTGGCGACGCAGTTCGGTCGCTTCGCGGAGCGCCTTGTCGAGCGTGGGGTCGAGCTCGATGGCGCGCTCGAAGAAGTCTGCCGCACGTCCCGGCTCGCTCAACTGACGCGCCGAAACGATTGCTGCAGTATACAGATACTTAGCCTTCTGCCGGTCGTCGCTCACACCTTCCGCCAAGCGCTGAACGACCTCGACGAGCTTCGCCCAATCGCGCTCGTCCGAGTAAACCTGCATGAGTTTCGCGAGGAGCCGACGATCGTCCGGTTGAAGGTCGAGCGCTTGGACGTACGCCGAAGCCGCACCCGCGCGATCGCTGAGTTTTTCCTGACGAAGATCGCCAATGGCCACGAGGAGATCAAACCGCGCCGTGTCGCTGGAGAGGTCGAGCTGCT
>CAIQDA010000258.1 GCA_903870415.1 uncultured delta proteobacterium | reverse complement strand
CGCGTTTGCTCCCGGGGACTTTCTCTCCGAGCGCGGCATGCAACCGAGCGCCGTGCGCGACCTCGAAACTGCGGCGAGACGCGTCCTCGGACCGAGCACAATCGTTGAGATTCTCCTCGAGGCACGCGAGGGTGAAAGCCTCGCCCTGAAGGGCGAACGCGAGCGTCAAGAACGCCTGCAAGACGCTCGTCGCGCGGTGACCGAAGACCCCGCCGTGCGTGCCATCATCGAGCGATTCGGCGCAACGGTGCGCGACGTGAAACCTGCCACGTGATGGCCAGGAGCCCGTGGACCGGAGAGTGCCTCGGCCGATCGACCAATGATTACGTGAGAAAAACACGTCATTTATGTGCCCACTCGCACGTTCACTGTTAGGTATTGCCCACGATGATGGGGCGTTCCGGAGGAATGAACGAAGCGATGCGCCAAGCGGCGCGGCTTCAGCGTAAGATCGAACAGGTCCGCGCTGAGGCGAAGACGCGCGAAGTCAGCTTCGCGACGGTCGGCGACAAGGTTCGCGCCACGGTTACCTGCGACGGGCGCATCAAGCAACTTGCACTCGATCCGGACTTCGTCGCCTCTGAGGGCAACGAACTTGCACTCGACGCGTTGGTCGCCGCCATCAACGGCGCCCTCGAGGAAGCGGACAAGCAGGTAGAGGCCGAGGTTGCGAAAGTAACCGGCGGGCTCAAGCTTCCCGGCATGTGACCGATGCGCGTCGCGTCGCTCGACCGCTTGCAGCGGCTTCTCGCAAAACTTCCCGGCGTGGGCGAAAAGACAGCCCTTCGCTACATTCTACGCCTGCTCGAGAACGACGGCGCTCTCGCCCGCGACTTGGCCGAAGAGCTCGCAACCCTTCCGAACCGCATCGGCTCGTGTGAACGGTGCGGTCACCTCGCCGAGCGCCGCGACCATCTTGCGCTTTTGTGTGCAGTCTGCACTGATGAGCGCCGCGATGCTTCGATTCTGTGCGTGGTGGCCCGGGTTCCCGACGTTCTCGCGCTTGAGCGAGCGGGAGCCTACCGCGGCCGCTACCATGTGCTCGGGCGTTTGCTTTCACCCCTCGACGGCATCGGTCCTGACGAGCTTGGACTTGATCGTTTGCTCCGTCGCGCGCGCGAAGACGGCGTACGCGAAGTCGTGATCGCCACGCCGCCGACCGTCGATGGTGAAGCCACCGCGCTGCTCTTGAAGCGCGAGCTCGAAGCGTCCGGGGTTGCGGTCACGCGAATCGCCAGCGGACTGCCTCACGGCGGTGAACTCGAATTCGCCGACCCCATCACCCTCGGACGCGCGCTTGCGGGGCGCCGGGCTATTTAGCAGGCAACCAAAACCTGCGTGAACCACGCGCGTTTCGGTTTTCGTGCGGGCCGTTCGAACCTTCCGCGCAGGCGCATTTCACTCGCCATGAAAGCGCTCTATGGGAGGCAACCATGAAACACGACGTCATCGCGACCACCGAGGCCCCGGCAGCCATTGGCCCGTACAACCAGGCCATCCGCGCGGGAAACCTGCTGTTTGTTTCTGGGCAAATCCCACTCGACCCTGCGACCGGGCAGATCGTTGCGGGCGACGTCGTTGCGCAGACGGAACGCGTCCTCGACAACCTCGGCGCCATCCTCAAGGCGGCGGGCACCGGCTACGCGAAGGTCGTGCGAACGACGGTTTTTCTCACGGACCTCGGCAACTTCGCCAAGCTCAACGAGTGTTACGCAAAGCGCTTCGGCGACAAGCCGCCCGCCCGCGTCACCGTGGAAGTCAGCAAGCTCCCGCGCGACTCGATGGTCGAGATCGACTGCATCGCCATCGTCGAAGACTGACATCTCGCTGTACTCTGCACTGAAATGCGCCACGGCGAGTGCCCGCTCACCGTGGCGTTTTCACGTCAAGAATCAGCGACGTGCGACCGCGCGCTTCGCTTCTTCGTTCGACGGGTCGCCTGCGAGCGCATGGCCATAGAGCTCCCCGGCCTTCGCCATGTCGCCTGAGTCCTCATACGCGCGCGCGAGAAGCACCAACGCCTCGCTTCGACGAACCTCGGTCTCCTCCGTGAGCTGCAGCAAAAGAAGGGCTTTGAGAGCCTTCATCGCTTCGTCGTGGTCTCCGGACTCGTTAGCCACAAGCGCCAACTCGCGATGGGCGACCGCCGACGCAGGAAGCAGCTTCTTCGCCTCGACGAGGTGACGCCGTGCACGGTCGAGGTCGAACTGGCCGCGCGCAATTGAGCCAAGGAGAAGGTGCACTTGCGCGAGGGTTTCGCCCGCGGCAAGCATCCCGAGTCCGGCTTCGAGAACGTCGCGCGCCTCGTCACTTCGTCCGTCGTGGACGAGGCGTGACGCAAGCCCAAGGAGCTTGGCGCCGTTCTCCGGGTCCACGCGAACAGCAAGTTCAAGGAGCGTCAGCGGCGGCGCGGCTCCCGCACGATCGAGGGCTCGCGCGACCACGTCACGAGCATCGGAACTGCGCCCTGCCCCTCGCAGGCGTTCCGTGCGCTCTACAAGGAACTCCACTGCGTCATCGACCCGGCCATCACGCACGAGCCCGTCGTAGAGACGGTCTTCGAGTTCCGGGGCATCGATGGAGAACCGGCGCCACGCATCAAGCGCGCGATCGACAAGCCAGCTTTCACCCGACGCTTCGGCCGTGGTCAGCAAGTCGGCAAGCGACGTGCGCGACGGCTCACGCTCCACGTTTGCCTCAAGGACTTCGATCGCGAGTTCCCAACGCGAGAGATCACGCGCGAGGCGCACGAGCTCACGGGAAACGGCGTCGTCGTGGGGATCGAGCGATCGCGCGCGTTCGAGTCGTTCGAGCGACGCGGTGGGATCGGCGAGGCGCACGTCTAGAATCGTCGCGGTCTTTGAGAGGAGCGCGACGGCGCGCGGCGTGTCGTTCGCTGAGCATGCAGCGTCCGCGGCGGAGTCGAGCATCTCAACGAGCCACACGTCGTCATTCGATGCGGCGGCAACAGCCTCCGCGCGTTCGAGTACGAGTGGTGCCTGCGCGTCGGCATCGAGTGCACGACGAAGCGCATCCTTCGCGCGCGGTTCGTCCCGAAGGTTGTCGATGCACACTGCAGCGAGTTCAAGGAACAGCTGAGCGCGACGCGTGTCATCGTCTTGCGCAACGGCATGATCGTCGAGCGCGCGCGCGAGACCATCGAAGTCCCCCGCGGCGACAAACGCCTCGCGTTGCCTGCCTTGGACGACGGCGTTAGAAGGATCGATGGCGAGAAGTTGTTCGTAGCCACGAAGGGCATCGGCCCAGCGCCTCGCGCCCACCGCACGCGCACAATGGGCTGCCCACCGTTGCTCCTGCGCTGAAGCATCGAAGCACTCTTCGGCGGCACGCGCGGACCACGCGAGCAGGTCGTCGACGTCCCCCTTCGCCTCCGCGAGCCCGATGCGCTCATCGAAGTACTCTTCGCTCTCCTCGATCTCGGACCAGGCGGTCAAAACCTCGCCCGCGAGCGCCACATCTCGGAGGGAGTCCTTCGCAATTTCGAGGGCACGCCGCAACGACGGGAGCCGCTCCGATGCACTCGGATCAATGCTCGCGCGTTGAATCAAGACGCGAACAAGTTCACGGCTTGGTCCGCCGGCACGGAGCGCCTCTTCGAGGGCGATGAGCCACGGCAATTGATCGGGCTGCGCGAGCGACGCTTGCCGAAGGAGATCGAGTCGCGTTCCCTCAAGACCCGACGCCGCGCTCGTCGCAAGGGAAAACGCGAAACGCGCGAGCCCTACGGGTTCAGCATTTTCGCCCGCCATTGCGCGGAGAAGATGCGTTGCGGAAGTCGATCCGTCGGGCTTTCGCTTGAGCGTTTGCTCGAAGAGGTCGAAGGCTTCTTCGTTGAACGCATCAATCGCTGCGATGTCGAGAGTCGCTGCAAGAATGTCCGCAGGCTCTCCGTCAAGGTCGTCGATGCCGCGTGCAAGCGCGATGAGCGCGTCAATGCGTCCCGAAGCGTCTCCGGCGCGAGCGACAGCTTTTCGCCGAAGGTCAATGCGCGCGGCGCGGTCGCCACGGCCTCGGTAAATGGCTTCGAGCATCGCTTGCGCGCGTTCGAACGTCTCGTCGTCGATCAAGGCACGTTCGAGCAACGGCTCGAGTTCCGACGCAACCTCGG
This sequence comes from uncultured delta proteobacterium, assembly GCA_903870415.1. Lineage (GTDB taxonomy): Bacteria > Myxococcota_A > Polyangia > Polyangiales > Polyangiaceae > CAIQDA01. The sequence goes on along the minus strand of CAIQDA010000258.1, from coordinate 130 downwards.
GTGCGAGATCGAGGGCATCTTCCACCGCATCGAGAACGCTCGATCCATCCGCACCGAGCGACGCACGCAACTTCGCAAGCTTCGCAGACCTCTGTCCGCGTTCGCTGCCACGAAGGTAGTCAACGCTTCG
>CAIQDA010000257.1 GCA_903870415.1 uncultured delta proteobacterium | reverse complement strand
TCGAGGTCGATGCGCAGGTGCGCGAGGGCGGGCACGCGCGCGACAAGCGACCCGTGCGTGGTGACGAGGCGAAGCGGCTCGCCCGCGCGAAGCGGAGCCACAAGCGGCACCCCCACCCAGAACACCACGCAGTCGTTCGTGTCGAACTCAAGAGTCGCGTCCTCGATGCGTGCAGCTCCGAGCGCGCAACCGGCCGGACGATGGTCTGCTTGCGGATCGCTCGCAGGGTCGAGGGATGCGAAACGCGTGACGTCGAGTAAATTGCCTAGGTAAGCGCCCGCGTCCGCTGCGTCGGAAACCGGGGCGGAGGCGCATGCGAAAACGGCGACCGCACTGAGTGCGATCGCCGTTCGAAGCGCGTGGGGCGCCTTAGTTTCCAATGCCGAGGATAGTGAACGCGTAACACATCTCTTGATCCGTTCGCTCGCCGTAGGGGACGTCGGCGGGCGGAGTGTGAAGCTGCTTTGGATTCGCGGCGCTGTTGTCCCACGTGCACGTGAAGTCGACCTTTGCACCCGGCTGGACCACGACCGGCTCCTTGAAGAGGTACGTCACCTGGTTCGCGAATTCGTAGCGGTCGCTCTTGGCGACACACGCGCCGGTGCCGTCGCCGTTGTCGACCTTGAGTTCGTAGCTCTTTCCGAGCACGTGCATGTGCGGCATCGTTCCGTAGATTTTGAGCGCCACGGGGAGTGGCCCGAAGCTGCCCTTGAACGAGTAGTTCGCATCGCCCGCGGGGATCGTGAACCCCGTTTTGCCGACCGGCGCGATGAGGAGTTTCGACGTCACCGAGTCCTCGAGCTTCATCGCGAACGCCGTCTGGTCCGCGGTGCCGGCCGGCTGCTTGTTGCTCTCAAAGTAGTGAATCTGCAGCACCACGACGTCGGTGCTCTTGAGCAGAAGGCCGGTGCCCTGCGGGAACTTGAACGCACCGGTTCCTGGAGCCCACGCGACGAGCATGCCGTCACCGGTGAGCGGATTCGAGCCCGGGTTCACGCCTGCGTTCACCATGTCGATGCACGACCAGCCATTCTCCGGGTAGCTCTGCGCGGCGACCGGCAAGTGGGCGGGGTCGATGCGGTATGCAACGATGTGGTGGACCATCGAGCGCTTGTCGAGGATGGGGCCGAGCTCCGTGATGTACTTGTCGCTCGTGAGACCAGGTCGAAGCGCGAAGCAGCGGTACTCGTTTCCAGGTTCGCTCGGATTCGAGAACGTTGGGGCGTACGGAGCGGCGGCCTTGATGACGAGGTCCGGATTCGCGATCGTTTCGTCGATGAGCGGCACCTCTTGTTCGCCCGCTGGCGAGCCTTTCGGGGTCCCCTCGGCGATCCATTGCGCGAAGCTGGCGCGGTCCGCGTCGCTCACGAAGCGGCGGTCCGAGTTCATGTAATCGCGGCACGCGGGGTCGCTCGCGCCCGGCGGCATGCGCTTGGTCGTCACGGCGGCAAGCATCGATTGCGCAAGCGCCGAGACGTTCTCGTAGCTTGTGAAGTCGCCCGTTCCAGGGCCTTCGCCGCCGTGGCAGGAGCGGCAGTAGCGGTCGACAAAGGGCTTGCCCTGCGCGTACCAACTCGTCGTCGTGCTCGCTCCTGAACCTGCGTCGGTAAGCGTCACGGAGCCGGCATCGTCCGCTGCGACGGCAACAGACGACGTGGAACCGGAGCTGCACGCCATCAAGGCGAACCCCGTGCAGGATGCAAACAATGCGAGGGTCGGCAACTTCTTCATGTCCGGAACCTTAGCCCCGTTGGCGAGCGGATGCGGAGCGTGAAATCATCTGCAATACACACCGTTTTGCGCTGCGGCCGTCCGCGCAAGCTTCGTGTTGCGCAAAGCTTTCGTCGTGCCCACGCGGTGCCTCTCTGCCGGGTCGTTCGTTTCGCTCTTACGAAGATCTCTGCTACTTCCACGCAATGCGGCGGTGTCCGGCATATGTCGGATTGTTGTCGGAGCACCCCATGAGCGAAGCGTCGATTCTCGTCTCCCTGAACGGGCCTATTCTTGAGGTTGCGTTCAATCGCCCTGAGCGACGCAACGCGCTTACGCATGCGATGTACGAAGCGCTCGCGGCAGCGCTCGACCGTGCGACCGCCGACGATGCGGTGCGCGTGGTTCTGTTTCATGGCATCGGCGGCCACTTCACGGCGGGCAACGACCTCGGGGAGTTTGCCGCGAGCCCTCCCGCCGATACGCAGAGCCCCGTGTTTCGCTTTCTGCGCGGCCTGGTTTCGCACGAGAAGCCCTTGGTCGCAGCCGTCGAGGGCCACGCGGTGGGGATCGGCACGACGATGCTGCTTCACTGTGATCTGGCGTACGCGGCGCCGTCGGCGAAGTTTCGCATGCCGTTCGTCGACCTCGCGCTCGTGCCCGAGGGCGGCTCGAGCCTGCTTCTTCCGCGCATGCTCGGAATGGCCAAGGCCGGCGAGCTCTTGCTCCTCGGCGAAGGCTTCTCGGGGCTCCGAGGCTGCGGCGTTCGGAATCGTTTCACGCACCGCGCCCGAGGGCGAAGTGCTTGCGTTTGCCCGCGCGAAGGCGATGGCGCTTGCGGCCAAGGCTCCG
>CAIQDA010000256.1 GCA_903870415.1 uncultured delta proteobacterium | reverse complement strand
TCACGATTTCGGGTTGCTCCAGCTCCGGAGAAGACACCATTCCGTCCGACGAAGCGCCGCGTGACTCGGGCTCCGCCGTTGCCGATTCGAGCTCTCCAGCCGACACCGGTTCGACGCCCGTCGCCGACACTGGAGCGCCCATCGTGGACGCGGGCGTGGACGCGGGAGTGGACGCCGGCGGGTCGGTGCAGGATGCAACCGTTCCCGACGCCGCGGTCGATGCAGGTCCGCCCGTGTGCACCTCGGTCAACGACTTCCAGGAGCGAAACTGTGGCGCGTGCGGCAACCAATCGCGCATCTGCCGTTCGCAAGACGACGGTGGAATCGACTGGGCCTCGTGGTCGCTTTGCTACGGCGAACGCGACGGCGGATGCACGCCAGGCACCGATCCGGACGGCGGTGTGGCCTGCGGCAACCGATGCGGTCACCAGCGGGCCGTTTGCCAAAACGACTGCACCTTCGCCCTCGGCTCGTGCGTGGTTCCCGCAACGGCCGTGTGCGACCACGGCACGTCCGCATGGCAGGCTGGCGCAGGATGCCCGAACGCGGGCGAAGGCCGTCGTCACACGTGCCTCGATGATTGCACGTGGGGCGCATGGACCGACTGCGACGTCCAGTACCCACTCGTGGACGGCGCCGTGCCTGTCGTTGCCGATCTCAACATCGCCGCGGTTGGACAAACGGTGACCGCGACACGAACCCTCGCAGCGTCCGCGACCTTGCCTCGCGTTCCCACGAGCTTCTCCGCCTCGCTCGCCTGCCCCCTCACGGACTCGTTCAGCACGGCGACCCCGTTCGTCTACACGACCATCGGCAACAGCACGGCGGCCCCTCGCACGGTCGCCATCTGGGGCTCGAGAGCTCCAGGCGGCATGAACCTCGACACGGTCATGGCCGCGTACCCGTTCACCCCGGGGCCATCGCTTGAAGCCGATCGCCGCAACTGCACAGGCGTGACGAACGACGACTGCAGCACCAACTCCGTCAACTGCGACACGTCCTCGCTCTTCTCGGGCCTCGTCGAAGGCGAAGCCATCACGATTCCCCCGGGTGCCGTCTACACGATCATCGTTCAGAGTTATTTCTCGAGCGATACCGGAGACTTCATCCTGAACGCGAAAGCGATCAACTGACGGCAACGTTCTCGCGCGTTTGAAACGCCAAGGGCCCTGCGAACTTTGTGTCGCGGGGCCCTTTTCTCTTCGTTCGGTCCTTGGCATCACGGCAGAGCCTTCCGTATTCTCCCCTCCGTACGCGGGCGCGGTGACCTGTGTGAACGAAGGCCAGCATGCATCGATACAAACTCGGACATTGGGGAAGCTCGTGCGCACTGGCGCTCATCTTGGCGAGCGGCAACGCGTTCGCCGACGCCCGCACCGACGCCCGCAGAAGCTTTCGGCACGGCATGGATCTCGTGGCCGAAGGAAAGTACGACACGGGCGTCGCGGAGCTGAAAAAAGCCTACGAGATGCTCCCGCACATCAACGTGCTGTTCAACATCGCGCGCGCCTACACCGAGATGGGCGACGTGGAGAATGCACTCGTTTACTACGAGCGCTACGCCCTCGAAAATCCGCCGGACCGCGAAGACGTGCTCGCCACGATGCGCCAGCTTCAAGGGCGCATGGACCGTCAAAAAGCCACGGTCGCCGAAGCGCAAAAGGTCGCGCTGCCGAAGGTGTACGGCCCAACCCCAGGCTCCGCGATCACGCCCGGAGAGCTCGCGGGCGAACGTCCCGGATTCCGCGATGAAGACGGCGACGGCGTCGACGATCGCGAGCAGCCAAAGCCCCCGAAGAGCGGCATCGCGACGCCTGGTTCATCGACGGCTGCCGTGGTTTCACCGTCCGCAGTTCCAAAGACCTCGGCCCGCACGGAAGGCGTTTACGAAGAGGCCGTCGTCACCGCCTCGCGCGGCGCAGCGCAATCGCCCCTCGACGCCGCCAACTCGATCGCCGTCATCACGGGCCAGGACATTCACCTCTCGGGCATCACGAAGATTCCCGAGCTCCTTCGCCGCGTCGCCGGCGTGGACATCATGCAGGTGTCTGCATCGCAAAATGAAATTTCGATGCGCGGCTTCAACCAGCGCCTGTCGAACAAAGTGCTCGTCCTCGTCGACGGCCGCTCGGTGTTCGTGGACTTCTTCGGCGGCGTCCTTTGGGAGCTGCTCAGCATCGACGTCGATCAAGTCGATCGCATCGAGATCGTGCGAGGCCCAGGCTCCGCGCTCTACGGCGCAGACGCGTTTGCGGGCGTCGTCAACATCATCACGAAGGCGCCAGGCACGGGCGAAGACAAACTTCGCGTCGGCGGCGGACCTGCCGGCTCGTCGTACGGATCGTTCCGCGTTGCGGGTCGTGACGAAGACCTCGCGTACCGCGCCTCCGTTGGCTACACGCGCAACGCCGCATGGGGCCGCACCTCGCCAGCCAACCGCGTCGACACGGTCACGCTCAACCGCGACCCGGACCTCGCAGGCGAAAACAAGCGCTTCGACTTGCGCCTCACGCACCCAATCGGTCGCGACTACGTGGTCGGCATCGGCGGCGGTGTCGTCGACGCCTTCAGCGACTTCTACGCCGTTGGCGCGCTCAAGGAATACCAGCTCGACGCAAAGGCCGGCGACATCACCGCGTACCTCCAAGGCCGACACTTTTCGTATCGTGCATTCTACAACTTCATCCGCGGCCGTTACGGGCAAGCGCAGAACTACGTAGGAAACTCCCTCGACGCGACGAGCTTCACCGCGAACGTCGTCGACAACGAGCTTGCGTACACGCAGAACTTCACGACGGGTTCGTTCCGCCACGCCGTCAACCTTGGCGCCAACTACCGCTTGCGCAACGCCGCCACCGCGTACACCGGAGGCGATCGCACCGAGCACCACATGGGCGTCTTCGCGCAAGAGTCCGCCACTTACAAAAAGTGGCTGAACCTCGTCGCAAGCGCTCGCGCCGACTACGTGCCGTATACACAGAAGGTCGAGCTCTCGCCTCGCCTGTCGGCCTTGGTGCACCCCACCGAACGCTCCACCGTACGAGCCGGGTTCTCCACCGCGTTCCGCAAGCCAACGTTCCTCGAAGGCTACGTCGACCTCGGCGTGCAAGCTCCGCTCGGCTCCGTTCAGACGAACACCGCGAGCATGGCCCTCGTCGACGAAGGCGTGACGAAGCGTCTCAACGTCGAGAAAATCCTCACGGCGGAGGTCGGGTACACGAACCAAGAGTCCGACATCTTCGACGTCGAAGCTTCCGTGTACTTTAACCGCATCACGGACCTCATTCAGCTCGCGCCGCTTTCGCTCCTCGGCCCCGCCGACAGCCGCGTCGGGTTCGATCAAGTCACGGGCCGCTACGTCGTCGGACTCTCGGGCTTCGTGAACCAGTGCGCCGCCTTCAACGTCGTCGGCGGCGAGCTCGGCCTCCGCACCTACCCGGTGCCTGGCCTCGACGTCTTCGCGAACTACGCTTACAACCACGTCGCCATCGACCGGCCGGAGGGTTGCGAGCAGCCCGCCGACAGCCGCACGAGCGCCCACAAAGTCAACGCCGGCGTCCAGTGGCGTACGAAGCCTGGCATCGACGGCGAGGTGACGTTTCACTGGGTTTCAGACCAAGTGTGGAGCGAGCGCGACGTGGACCAAAAGCAGGCCACGCTCGTGTTCAAAGAGCTTCCGCTCGGCGCCTACAAACTCGTGAACGCGCGCATCGGTTGGAAGATTCACCCGGAGGTCGGCGAGATCTCCGCGACGGTGTTCAACGCCCTCGACGACGCGCACCGCGAGCACCCGTTCACCAACCAGCTCCGCCGCCGCGTCACGCTTTTTTACACCCGCGATCTCTGAGAGTCCCGCCATGCGCTCCCTTCCTCTTTTTCCACTCGTCATCGCCGCGGCCGGTGCACTCGGTGCATCGTGCACGACGCCTCCGGACGACGCGGCCAATCCTCCCGCAGGAGTAATCTCCGGCACGCTCAGCTACGTCGGGCCGAAGCCCTGCACGCAGGACGGCCACGTGGTCGGAGCTGCGGATCTTCTCCTTTTCGACGCACGCAACCCGCCGCCCCCGGACGGCCTTTCGACGCGCTCGGTGCGCATCGCCGCGGTCCCAGGAAGCGTGCTCTTCGCCGACCTCGGGCCGTCGCTCACGTACAATGCCGACGGGAGCCGCTGGTGCCCAAGCGATGGCGCGACGGTGGTCGCGAGCGCTCCGTTCACCTTCGCCGCGGTGGGCGGTGGGCGCTACCAAGTGCGCGGTTACTACGACCTTGTCGGCGACTTTAACCCCGCGTTCAAGATCGCGATCTCCCCTGCCAAGGGAAGCATCACGGGCGGAGCGCTGCTCAACGCCGCCGCGGCTGCAAACGGTGAAGCCCCCGTGTTTGCTGAAATCACGATCGGCTCGGTACAGCCAGACGGTTCCTACGCCGTGCCGGAAACAGGCGTTCACCTCACGAACGTATCGGTGACGTTTGGCAAACCAACCCCGTTCGAGCGTCCGTATTACCACGTTAAGTCGGTAAATTACCCCGTATTGACAACGGACTCCGCCGAGCAGCCGCGCGTGGTCGAAGCTCCGCCCCTCGTCGAGGTCGCGGCCGACTGGCACATCGCTTACGGCCCGAGCGAAATTGCGTCCATTAGCAACGCACTCCTCGCCCTCGAACTCGCCCCCACGATGCCGACCTCGGAGCTCTCGCTTGCCCAGGGAAAACCCTACAATTTCCGCGTCGCTTCGGACTCGATGTTCGACGCCTATTGGGATGGCGCAGCGCGCGTTCCCGGCACGAAGAGCGCCCTCGTGGCCGATGGTCTCGCGGCCTATGGGCCAAGCATCGTCGTCTCCAAACTCGACGCAGCCGACCCGCGGCATCTGACCGGGCAAGCCAACCCGCGCGTGGTCTCGTCGGCGATCGTTGCGAAACAGGCCTCGCTCATCTCGCTCCTCGGCGCGGCGCAGGGCTCGGAGAAGGCGGCGTCCCTCGTGGCGTTGCTGCGACCCACGCTCATCTGCATCACCGATCCGAACGCGAACGGCCCGGCTCACATCATCACGCCGTTCAAGCGAAGCGTTTCCGATCAGCCCGTCGTCGCCGACGAAGCGGGCCTCACCGCCGACGTCGCGGCCCTGCTTCATCGCGACCCGGCCAAGACGACCTTCAGCGAGAGCTGCCTGATTCCGGGCGACTACGCGATGAACGTCGTTTACCCGACGAGCCAGGCGTGGACGTTGCCGAACGAGGGCGGAACCTGCGTGGGCACCGAGTCGGCCGCCGGCAGTAGTTGCGTGACGAGCCAGTCGAGCCGCAATCTTCTTCCGTCGCAGGGCTTTTTCCTTCGCGTCGGCAAAGCGGCGAACCCCAAGGCGTGTCGCGACAAAGTCGACGCGGTCACAAAAGCGAGCTGCCTTTCCCCGGCGGACCTCGCGAAGCTGGAAGCGGGTACGCTCTTCGAATGACCTCGCTTCGCCTCCTCGCCGGTGCACTCGTGTTTCTCGCAGCGTGTGGCACCGGTGGAGGGAGTGGCACCGCGACTCCATCCGTCGTCGACCCCGACGGCGGCGACAGCGTCGATGCGTCCGTGCCCGATGATGCGAGCGCTTCGAGCGACGGCGCCGCGGCGGCCCTGATCCTTGCTCGGCCCTACGCGTGGCGCGCACCCGCAACGGGAACGTCTCCGGCCCCTGTCCTCATCTTCCTCCACGGCATCGGGGCCAGCGGCGTCGCGCAGGACACGCTTTACCTGCAACTCGGCGACGAAGCCGTTCGGCGCGGCTGGGCGTTTGCGAGCCCCGATGGCACGGTCGGCGGAGACGGTCGACGGTTCTGGAACGCCACGGACGCCTGCTGCGGCGGACCTCGCGGGAACATCGACGACGTCGGGTACTTGAGCGCGCTCCTCGCGGACTTGGCGACGAAGACCTCGATCGACACGCGACGGGTCGCGGTCTTTGGCTATTCGAACGGCGGCTTCATGGCGGAACGCTTCGCCTGTGATCGCGCGTCGTCGCTGGCGGCCTTCGTGGCGTTTGAAGGTGGCGGTGAACTCGATCGTTCGCGATGCCAACCTTCCGCGCCCGTGGCTGCGCTCTTTCTTCACGGCACGACCGACCCCGTCGTTCACATCGAAGGCGGCGTGTTCTCCGACACGCAGCTGCGCTACCCGGCGCTTAACGATGTGATGTCCACGTGGCAGTCTCGTAACAATTGCAGCGGCCCGCCGGTCGACACGTCCGTACGCCTCGACCTCGAGACGCCTCCGCTGGGCGCAGAGACCGAGAAACACGTCGCGCCCGGTTGCCTCCCATCAGCACCGCTCCAGCATTTTCGCATCGTCGGGGGCGTTCACATTCCCGGTCTCACGACGGGTTGGCGCACGCCGGTCTTCGACTTTCTCGAAGGTGCCTTCGCCGCGCGGATTCAGTAGCGTCGGAGCCCATGCGAATCTCAACGCTTCTCGGGCTCGCGGCAATCGGCCAAGCCTCTCTCGCGCACGCGCAAACCTTCGACTCGAACGCGGCGGCCCCCTCATTGCCCAGTGCGTCGGTCGGAGCAGACTCCACTCTTGCGGTCGGCGCGTATGTGCAAACGGGCTTCGCATACCGAACGCTTACGTCGTATGTGGGTCAACAAGACCCAAGCGGATTCGAGTTCGGAAACGCGCGTCTGCTCGGGCGCGGCACCCAGAAGCTCGGCGAAGATTTCGAAGGCAAACTCGTCCTCGACTTCGAGGTGAGCCGCGGCGCGTTCTTCGTTCAAGACGTGTACGGGAGCGTTGAATTCAAAGGCGGAACCCTGGCGCTCGACGTCGGGCAGATGAAAGTTCCGATGGCGCTCTCGTGCCTCACGCCCGAATCCCAGCTTCAATTCGCACAGGTCGCTCCGGGGCTGCGCGACCTTTTCTACAACCGTGACCGAGGGCTCCGACTTCGCTCGAAGCTCGACCTCGGTGGCACCTACGTGGGCGCATGGGCCGCGGTGCAAAACGGCGAAGGCGAGAACATCCAGTTCAACGCGAACAAGCACTACCTCTTCTCCGGACGCGCAGAGGTGGGACCGCTTGGCGAGGTGCCGCTCTCTGAGCCCGACTTGGCGAACAGCCCGTTTCGTTTCGTCGTGGGTGTCGGTGCAGCTTACACCGATGCGCAGAGTCGCTCCGGTGCGGCCTACACGGCGTTCGACAACGGGTCTGAAGACCTTCGCATCGCCGGCGACGTGCGCGCTCACGTGCTCGGTTTTTCGTTCCGCGGCGAAACCATCCACGGCTGGGTGAAGCGCTCGGACAACTCCAAGTTCGAACGCAGCGTGTTTGCGGTGCAGGCTGGGTACGTGCTCCCGGTCGCGATGCCGTTCGCTATCGAGCCTGTGGTGCGTGTCGAGCAGCACGACTTCAACGACGGTGAGGGCACGACGGGCTTGACCGACAGCGTCCAGAACACCTGGCGTCCCGAGCTCGCGAGCCAGCGCATCTACGACGCCGGCGTCAACGCGTACTTCCGCGCGCATCGGCTCAAGGTTCAGGCTCTCTGGCGTCGGACGGACTTCCTCGAAGGCGCGAAGGACTCGAGCGGCGCCTCCCGCAACCCCATCGGCGATGCCGTGTTCGTTTACAGCCAGTTCGGCTGGTTCTGATTTTTCGCGCACGCGCGCCCAAGGAGATTTTTATGCGTTCGAATCTTGCTGCTTCTCTCGCCCTCGCCACCCTCGTCCTCGGCGCATGCCGCGGAGACGAAAGTTCGCCCGCCCCTACGACGACCACCGATGCAGGCACGACGGCCGACAACCCCACGGCCATCAAGTGCCCGTTTCCGACGACGCCCAAAGGCTTCGTCACCGATGATGCGAAGAACGTCCTCGAGACCGGACGCCTCTTCATGAACGAAGACCAAGATGCGTGGGGCCTTCCGGGAGCGCTCGCGGCGTTCCAGGGAAAGATGCAACGCGGCGTTTCGAACTACATCGTTGGCAAGGTGTTCGCGGGCGAGAAGGTGAGCCTGTGGGTGCAGAATGCAAGCGGCGTTTGGGAGCAGAGCGGAGCGAGCATCGACACCGATGACAACGGCCTCTACTCGTTCGCCACACCCGCATCGCTTCAGGCGAAGAACACGTCCACGCACGCGTACGTGCTGCTCGAAGGCGACGGCTCCTGCGCCGAACACGGAGCCTACGCGTGGCCCAGCGGCACGAAGATCGTCGTCACGGACATCGACGGAACGATGACGAAGTCGAACGCGGAGTTCCAGACTCAGGTCACGCAGCCAAGTTACGTTCCGCTCGAGCACCCGAGTGCGACCGCCGCGATGACCGCATGGAAGAACAAGGGCTACCGCGTCGTTTTTCTCAGCGCGCGTCCTGACAACTTCCGCGACGCGACCCGCGTGTGGTTGCGCGACAAGAACGTCAACTTCGGCCCCATCGTCACCGCCAAGACGTTCGTGACCGGAGCGGCGGCCGTGGACTACAAAACGAAGGCGCTCCAGAAGATGGTCACCGACAACGGTTGGCAAATCGTCGCGGCATACGGAAACGAAGCGAGCGACGTGCAGGCGTACGCCGCAGTGAACGTGCCAAAGAGCCAGACCTTCACCGTCGAGAACGCCAACGGAATCGAACAGACCCAGGGGCTCGCGGGAGACGACTTCGCTTCGCACATCACGAACTACGTGAACAACCAGCCCGACGCGCAGCAGCCGTAAATCGATCTGCTCCGTGCAGAATACAAGGGGGTAGGCCAAACGCCTGCCCCTTCGTTTTTTGTCACGCAAGACCACGCGACACGAGAGCGAGCGCCTGCTTCGAGTGGGGCCGGGGCCCCACGAGCCATTCAACAGCGCCCCACGAGCGCCGCAACGCGCCTGCTTCGAGTGGGGCCGGGGCCCCACGAGCCACGCAACAGCGCCCCACGAGCCACTCAACAGCGCCGCAACGAGCCTGCTTCGAGTGGGGCCGGGGCCCCACGAGCCACGAAACAAGCGCCCCACGAGCAACTAAACGTGCGCCCCACGAGCAACTCAACAGACCGTGCCCAGGGACGGAATCGAACCGCCGACACGGGGATTTTCAATCCCCTGCTCTACCAACTGAGCTACCTGG
>CAIQDA010000255.1 GCA_903870415.1 uncultured delta proteobacterium | reverse complement strand
GCGCAATAGCGTGCTTTTTCCCGCGCCGTTCTCGCCAAGGAGCGCATGCACGCGCCGCGCGGAGAAGACCGCAGAAACGTCCTCGAGGACGCGAACGTCTCCGAAACGGTGCGCAACCTCGCGCACGGCAAGCGTGAGCTCACGCGCAGGCGTCGAAGCTGGGACATGAGGTTCGTTCATGGGCGACGCGAAAAAAAAGAAACCCCCAAAGTCTCCTCCGGGGGTTCTACCGCGCATCACCGCGGAGCGAAACGCCACATGCGGCGTCGTGCCTATGCGGTGCGTGCGATGACGGGCGCGTCTTGGGTACCGAGCTTGCGCGGGGCGCCGCTCTGCTTTCCGGGCTGCGGAATCGCAGAATGAAGGCGCGCTCCCGCTGCGATGGTTTCGCAAAGCTCGTCGTAGGGCAGGCCCGCGGAGGCCGCGATCTTCGGAAGGAGCGACGTGGCCGTCATGCCCGGGAGCGTGTTGACCTCGAGCACGTATTCGTTCTCGCCTTCGGTCACGAGAACGTCGACGCGGCAAGCGCCGGTGCACTCGAGAGCCTCGGCTGCGCGCTCGGCAATCGTCATGACGTTCTTGAGCCGCGTGGCCGCAATGCGTGGCGGCAAGATGTACTCGGTCGCGCCCGCCGTGTACTTCGAGTGGTAATCGTAGAGGCCGCTCTTCGGAGCGATCTCGATGCACCCGAGGACGCGTCCGTCGAGGACGGCGACTGCGATTTCCTTGGCCGAAATGAAGCGTTCGATGAGCACGTGATCATCGATGGAGAGCGCCACGTCGACGCCGGCGATGAGCTCATCCATCGTGCTCGCCTTCGCGAGGCCCACAGATGAGCCTTCGCTTCGAGGCTTCACAATGACCGGAAAGCCGAAGGTGCCGTGAAGCTCTTCGAGCTGCGCACGCGTACGACGGCTTACAGAGTAATACGGAGGCGTCGGCACGTTGTGGAGGCGGAACAGTTCCTTCGCCTTGAGCTTGTCCATCGCGAGCGCGGACGAAAGCACGTTCGAGCCCGTGTACGGAATGCCAGCAAGTTCGAGGTAGCCCTGAACGCAACCGTCTTCGCCGCCGCGACCATGAAGCGCGAGCACGATGCGATCGACCTGCGCTTCACGCAGCAATTCGTCAATGGATCGGCCATCGCCACCCCAATCCATCCGAACCACGTCGTGTCCGCGCCGCTGCAGGGCGTCCGCCACGCTCGAACCACTCTTGAGCGAAACCTCTCGCTCCGCACTCACGCCACCCATCAACACGCCAATACGTCCCAGCTTCATGTTCGCCTCTTGTTCCTGGTCACTCTTCACCGACATCGAGGCCTCTGCTTGCGTCATGGCGCCTGTGCCTAGCAAGCCTCGTTGAGCCTCGTCGTCGCTCCCGAATTCAAGCGTGTCGAATAAGTGAAACGGAGAATCACGTCTGCCGACGGAAGCCACAAGTTCTCGGCGTCGGTTTCCATGCGTTCTTCATGCACTCGCGGTCGCATGCGGCGTTTTGCAGGCTTTTCCATCACCCTGCCCGCACACATACGCATCAAGTACGACACACACATGCCTTCCCGTCGAGCGCACGACGAGCTGACGGCACGCGCGCGTGTCAGGTCTCGATTTCGACGATCACCACGGTGATGTTGTCTTTACCGCCGCGCTCATTCGCGAGCGCGATGAGCCGTGACGCCGCAGCGTCGATGCCGAGCGCAACGATGGGTTCGAGATCGCCGTCGCGCAGGTAGCCGTGAAGACCGTCGCTGCAGACGAGGAGGCGATCGCCGGCGTGAAGCGGAACGACGCGCACGTCGACTTCGACGTAGTCGTGATTGCCGACCGAGCGCGTGATGACGTTCTTTTTGGGCGATTTCTCAGCCTGCTCGGGCGTGATGAGGCCCGCGCGAAGCTGCCAGTTCACGTAGG
>CAIQDA010000254.1 GCA_903870415.1 uncultured delta proteobacterium | reverse complement strand
CCTTCGTGGAGCCGCCCGAACGTGCGTTCGAACTGGAGCATTTGCGCCGCAGTGTCCAAGACGCGAATCTCGACGGCAGCTTCGCGCACTTCGTCGCTCAACGAGAACCGCACACCGAGCCGCGCGGAGATGATTCCGTACTTTCGCCCGCGCGCACGCCGAGCCTCCGCAAGCGACGTCGTCCCACGATCGATCACCGTCGCCACGACGGGCCTGTAGGCGTGGTCCACTTGGGCGCGGTACGCGGAACGCACCAAGGGCGCCGCGGAGCGAATGACGCCGATGCCGCCGATGACAAGGCCAGCGCACATGGCCAGGAGGATCGACGCGTAGAGCGTCACCGAAAGCCAACCCTCACGGCGACGCACCGCTGGACGAGCGCTTCGGTGAACACCCTGCGGCGAGCGCGAACGATGAGGCCGCGGAGGCGACGAAGGGACCTTTGGCGATGCAACGTCGGGCGATGCAACGTCGGGCGATGCAACGTCGGGCGCAGCGAACTCCGGCGGCGAAGCTTTCGCAAGCTCGGGAAACAGCGTGTGAATCCACGCGACGATCTCCACGGTTTGCGACGCTTCGAACGAGACGCGGATTTCGCTCCACGTCGCCGCTGCCTCGAAGATGCTTGCACCTTGCAGGCGATCGGAACGCTCGTCGTAGAAGCCCTGACCCACTTCGCGGTCGTGGAAGCTGATGCACGACTTGTCGAACGCGAGGCCGTCGTTCGAGACCGCGACAACGTAACGAAAGCGAACGTCGCTGGCCGTCCACGAGCGCTCGCGACGGTCGACCTTCTCGCCGGAAGACCCGGAGTCTCCCTTGCGTTTCTTGCTCATCCCCCTTGGCCCCGTCCTCGTCTCCGCAGGGAGAACGCCCTCATCACGCGCTTGTGTAGCCTACATGCGTTGGCGGCGCTCGTGGATGGACCGTCGCTGTCTCTCGTTCTCGTTTGTGTGATGCGCGGATCGCGCTATCTGCCGGGCTCGAGTTCCCACGTGGACCCGGAAGAGGCGCCTTTCATGACGAGCCGTGATGACAAGCCTTCGAACGAGACGCCAGCCGCTTCTCGCTTCGCCGTGATCGTCCGCAAGAGCGGGCGCGCCGATCGGGTCGCGCAGATTCTCGCGAAGCCAAGCGCCCTCGTGGCGGCGTTCGCTTCCCTTGAAGGTGCTTCGAGCGAGGCGGAACGCAAGGCGCTCGGTGAACTTGAACAGGACTTGGGCGGCGCATTTCTCATGTCGCCGGAGTCTGTCGCCCTCGACTCCATGAGCTCGTTTGAACAGCTCTTCGAGCTTGCGCGCATGACGTTTGGTCGAACGGTCTTCTCACTCGAGCCGCAACAGCTTGAGGCCCTCGTGTTCGAGGTTTTCCCGCGCAAGGTGATGCTCGAGGTGGACGACGCCTCACCTCTCCTCGAGGACCTCAGGCTCTTCTACGCGTTCCTCGTTCGGGTCTTTCCCCTCGCGCACGCCACCGCGTGCCTCACCGTGATCGGAGCGGGAGCCGTCGAACGTCTCGCCGCGGCCATCGCCAGCGACACGAACACGAGCCCAGAGAGAGCCATCCTTGTCGAAGGCACGAAGGCGGGCTTCGACATGTACACGCCCGAGGGCATTCGCGCGTTCGTGGAGCACAAGCGCGCCGAGGCGAAACTCAACTAAGGCGCGCTGCGCGGGGTCGGCAAACGAACCGCGATAAAGAGTCGGCGCACCACGATCTTCTTCGCCGGCTCGTCGCGCATGCAAAGCCGTGCTCGGCTGCGTTGTCGTGGCTCACCCGGCATCCCGTTCGCTTTCCCTCGTGGCGCGATTGCGTGCAGAACTCACGCGTCCGTTGGCGATGGCGGTCCTTCGGCAGCCGCTCCTTCGGCGCCTCCTCGCGTCGGAGCGCATGGGAGTGCTCGTAGAGGGCGTGTCCGTGGATGAGGAGCTCGCTGCGGTGCTCGGCCTCGACGACTTGAAGGGCGACTCGTCCATCGCCGGGCTTGCTCCAAGGGTGGCCCGCGCGAAGTTCGCCGAAGGCATCGCGGTCATTGAGGGCGACCCTCCACCCGGGGTTCGCGCGCGGGAACTCACGTACCCCGGAGCTGTCTCGCTCCTCCGCGCACGCCTCTATGAACCAGAGGGCCTGGCGAGCCCTTCGCCAGGTATTCTCTACGCGCACGGGGGCGGGTTCATGACGTGCGACCTCGACACGCACGATGTCTTTTGCAGGCGCCTCGCTCTCGGCGCCAACGCCCGCGTGGTCTCCATCGAATACCGCCTCAGCCCGGAAGACCCCTACCCCGCAGCTCTCCTCGACGGCCTCGCGGCCTACCGCTGGCTCGTCGACGTCGCCCCGAGCTTGGGCATCGTTCGCACCCGCATCGCAGTCGCGGGAGAGAGCGCCGGGGCCCACATGAGCGCGCTTATCGCTCAGCACATGCGCGGCGAAGACGTCCCCCCCGCGCTTCAGGTTCTCATCTACCCGGCCGTCGACGCGACGCGCGCGATGGCGTCGCATCTTCTTCTCGGCGATCGCTGGATGCTTACGGAGGACATGCTGACGGCCTTCTATACGTCGTATTTCGGTGACCATATGGCCATCAGACGCGAAACAGACACGTCCCCGCTCTTTGCGAATTCGCTCGCAGGAGTCGCTCCGGCCCTCGTGTACACCGCCGGCTTCGACCCGCTCAAAGACGAGGGTCTCGCGTACGCCGAACGCCTCGTGCGCGAAGGGATTCCCGCGCGGCATGCCCGCTTTGCGCGCCTCATCCACGGGTTCATCACGATGACCGGCGTGTCGAAGGCGTCGAAGATCGCGTGCGAACGCATGGCGACCGAGGTCGGCGAAGCGCTTCGTGTTGGCGTGCGACCCGTCTGAGATCGACGCCGCGCTTCCGTGAAAACTCAGCGGAGCTTGTCGTAACCCGCCGGGTAACCGCGCTCGTCGAGTCCCAGGTATTTCAGCACTTCGCCGCTGCCGCCGTCGATCTTCACGAGGGGCATTTGCTCGCTCACCGTGAACCGAATCGAGCCCTCCGGAATGCCGGTCACGCGCAAGTTGAAGTGCTTCGCGCCCTGCCCCGGTATCTCGCAATGCCACCACACGAGCGATTGAGGCTCCGGGTAAAGGACGCAGGACATCGTGTGCTCGAGCACGTGGCGCCGCATCTCCTCGACCGTTGCGCGACCCGTCGCCGTGCCCTCGTTCGGTTGGGTCTCGACGACTGCAAACCCGCGCGGAAGTGGCAGGCCAAATAGCTTCGCCTCCGCGCCCACGAGTTCATTCTTGCCGAGGTGATCGACGGGCTTGTCGAAAACTTCGGCGTCGCGCGTCGCGGGCACCACGTGTTCGCGAGGCTTGCACCCCGCGATTGCGATCGCGAGGCCGACAATAACGCATGCACTCTTCACGCTTATTCCACCACCGAAGCCCAGGCATCCACCCGCGCTCGCCGCGATGGAGTCGCGAGGCTCACCTGCACCGACTGCGTGGTCTTCGACGCGGCGGTCGCCCCGGCCACTTGCGCCTTCAACACATACGGGCTCGCGCTTCGGAACGTCTCGGTCCCCATCGTTCGCCCATAGGCGTCCGGCGATGCGGAGAAGCTCGCGCACGTCGGAGAGAGCGTCAACGCGACGCCGGGAATCATCTTGCCCCTGAGCGTCGAGGCACCGAAGCGATCGATTCCAATCTTCGTCGGGTAAAGGCCCGACGTTTGCGGGTCTTGAAGTTTTGGAACGCCGCCCGCCGCTGGATCGGCGCTGTTATAGGGCGTCACGTAATCGTGGCCCCAGAGGTAGCCGAGGCTCGTCGTGTCGTCGCACGCGACCAATGCCGACGATGGATTGAACGTGGCGAAGTAAAACGTCTTGTCGAAGACCGCCATGGGCCCTGTCACGCGCTCACCCGTCGACGCGCCCGAGTCGGGCATGCGCTTGAACCACGACACCATGGCACGGCCCGCAGCCGCGTCGTCGCGCAGCGCATAGACGTAGTGGGAGACCCCGGAGGTCGCGAGGATGGATTCTTGCTCGCCGGTCGACACGCCAACCATCAAGTTGCCGTCGTCCATCGGCGCGACAACCGGCTGCACGATGATGGGCTGGCTATACGTGTATTGTGCATTCGAGCCCGCGATACGCTCGTTGCCGTAGGTGTCGATGAAGAGCTGCAGCTTCCAGAGATCCGGGTTGGGACTCGTGAGGTCGAGGCGCCACAGGGTGCCGTCCGCGTCGCCGATGAAGGCCTTTTGCGCGACGGCGCCGACGTCACTCGGGTACACCACGGGCTGCCCGGTCATGGGCGAGTCGAGCGGCGTATCGATGACGCGCTTCGTGTACCAGGCGCTCGCGAAGAGGTTTGGATGCACGTCCGCCTTGCGCATGAACGTGCGAAGAATCTCTCCGGTGTCGAGGCGCACGATGGAGACGCTTCGGCCTCCGACGGGCTTCGCATTGAGGCCCGGCGTCGTGTCGAGGTTGCTCGCCACGTCCGGGGACCAACAGCGCACGTTCAAGCGAAACGAGAAGCGTGACTCGATGGGCTGAATGGGATGCGTTCGCGTGATGCGGTCACACGCCGCCATGAACTTCGGCTTCGGCACGTCGCTTCCGCCGGGCAAAATGGCGACGCCGATTTCCGTGTCGCCAATGCCGTCGCCGTTCGTATCGGTCAGCACGGTCGTGATGGCCGGTGTGGCCGAGTAAACGCCGAACACTTGGCGCGGGTCCGTATCGGGAACGCCGGGCATGGCCCCCACTTGCCAGCGAAGATGCGGTCCGCCGATGGAGCCCTTTGGGTCTGCGGCAACGCGCGCTTGCAGATCCGCGCCCGTCGCCGACGCCGAAAAAGCCACGTAGTTCGCCGGGTCGGGGTCCGTGATGTCTACACCGAAGTATCCGCGCTCTCCGGCTTGCCCGCCGTAGCCGAGACCGGCCACGAGCATGGTGCGCCACGCCTTCCAGCCTGTGTCACTCGAAGCAACGTCCGCCCCCGAGCGCGTGAGAACCACGTCCTTCGACACCGGCGCGCCGTCGATGATGCGCACCTCCGTCGGCGGGTAAAGTTCGCGAAGTCGCGGAAGCACCGCGGGCGGAATCATCGCCCAATATTCGTTCGTCTTTTGCGTCTGCACCGTGGTGTCGAACGCGTGCAAAAGGCCGTCCGTCGTCTCCACGTAAAGCAATGGCTTCCGGGTCGCCCAGGTCGCCGCGAACTTTTGGTAACTCGGATCGCGAATCAGGGATTTCGGCGCGCTCACATACGTCGGCGTCGAGTGGTCCACGGCACCGAGGTCAAGCCCGTTCAGGTACCGCGACTGGAAAGTGCGAAACGTGTTGTCCGGCAACGAGACGCCCGAGGTCGGCTCACCGAGAAAGTACGCGAGCACTTGGCGTGCGCAACTTGCTGGAGCAAGGCGCTGCGTGTTGTTGATGTTGCCGCAACGCGTGTCGTCGACGTCGAGCGTTGGGGCCTTTCCGAGCGCCGCCCAGGGCACCCCCGCCATGATCGCCGCTGCGTTTTTGCCGAGCTCCGTCGACACCTGCCGACCGAGTCCGTCGCCGGCGGCCGTGGTGTCCGCGAACGGGCGCACGAAGTCCTCGAACGGGAGCGTGGGGACGGTCGCAAAGAACGTGCGCGCACTCGTGTGCACCGACATGTTCGCGGAGAAGTCATCGCCCTTTGTCTTGTCCGCGGGCACCTCCGCGCCAACGGAGCAATCGAAGCGCTTGCGGACGAGGTTCCCGGTGTTGGGTCGATTCACAAGACGTTGGAGTGATGCGGTATACGTTGAGGCACCCGCAATCAATACGCTCGTGTCACCCGTAAAGTTCACCGTGGGCCCCGTGCTGACAGGAACCGTGTGCGTAATGGCGCGCGATGAGATTTCAGACAGAATGCGATCGATCGCCGCGTCGAGTTCGTAGGGTGTCTCCACGAAGTACGCGCGCCCACTCGCCGACCCAGCCTTCGCGATGCGCTGGAGTTCGCAGCACGGCTGGTAAATGTATTGGGTGTAAGGATCGGTGCTGTTGCACGTGGTGTCGAAGAGCGTTTGATCGAGCGCGAGCTGCCCGCACGTGTACGCGTTGTTGAGCCGGTTCGTCGGATGCTCCACCGCGAAGCCCACCACGATGACCTCGACCCCTGCGTTGAACAACGAGGCCGCAATCTCAGGGGGCTTGGCGTAAGGACAGCTTGCGTAACCCGCGCTGTCGCAGCCGCCGCTCGACGTTGGCAGGGCCGGATTGCGCAGAGCGCGCAGGTCCAGGTTCTCGCCACCGTCGGTGATGAGGAGCGCGTAGCGCTTGCGGCAGCTCTTGAAGGCGTCGGAGAACGGCGCGAGAAAGCGTCCGTCGCCCGTGCCGTCGGAGGCGGTTCGTTCGTCGATGAGGAACGTGTAAGCGTCCGCGAGCATGCCCGCGATGGGCGTGCCGCCGTAGGGTCGCATCGCCGCGAGAACCTTCTGGACGCGGATGCTGGCGTTCAATCGGTCCCCGGGGGCCGCGTACGGGTCCGGGAAGCTCATGAGGCGGCCTTCCCACTCGGGGGCTCGCCAGTTGCGCGCGCCCACTTCCCAAAGCGCCGAGGTCGCCGGAGCCGTTGCCGGGTACGAGCTCGGCACGTTGTAGCGAACGGGTGCCGCGCCGGTGAACCAGTCCTTGAAGTAGCTGAATCGGCCTTTGTAGATATCCGAAGAAGTCCACGACGCGACGCTCGTTGGCGCGCCCACGAACGGATCGGGATCGTTGTCGAAGGTCATGAGCCCGAAGCGCACGAGCTGGCCGTAGCGGTCGAGAGCTCCGTCCGTGTTCTGCTGGAACACGCAGGGCGAGTTGCGGTTGCCGAGGACGTGCCCGATGATGTTCGCGTCTACCCATGAACCAGACGGCGTATAGACACCGTCTGTCTTCGGCCCGAGAACGCACGGCACGTTGCCCACCGTGGAGACGATGCGGTGGTGCGGAATGAAGTACCCAAGGTCGTAAGGCTTGGCGCCGTTCACCGTGTATTCGGCCTCGAAAGTCGATCCGGAATCGCGCGGGGTGCGTGCGCAGGCGAAGTAAGGCTTCACGGTTCCGGTGAGCGACTGCACCGCCGTGCCCCAGCGGTTGACGGCCTTGTTCGCGGGAATCACCGTTCCTGGCGCGGGCGGAGCGCACGTGAGATCGTTTGGCCCGCAGTAACAAGTTGGGAGAGCGGCCGCGCGCGTTGGGTCCGGCGCGTTCAAGAGAGTCTGGCGCGCATCGTCGACGAGGTCCTCCATGGAACCGGAGGTGTCGAGCATGATGAGAACGTCCGGCGGAATCGGATCTTCGGCCTGCTGCGAGCGAGCCTCGCGCGGCACAAAGGCGACAACGCCCGCGAGCCCAAAAGCCAGCGCGGCAACGGAACCACGAGAACCCCTCAACGTGTGCATGGCACTCCCGGAACAACGTAGCGAACGCGCTCAAGCTGCACGTTCATGGCGGTAACAACCGGCGTGTCGAGGCCCGCGGTGGATGCGCGCGGACCGGTGCGCCCGTAGGAGCTCAGCGTGAGCGCAAGATCGCACACAGGCACGCTGCTGCTTGAGCCGACGGACCCCTGAAGCTCCGTGGGCTCGGTGATTTCCACCACGTAGTCCCAGGCGATTCCATCGCCCATCGCGCTGCCGAGTTCGGTGCGCTGGGTCACGGTGAGGTAGTCCGCCACGAACCGTCGTGCGCACGCGCGCGCGAGGCTGCTGGCGCTGCCGTCGACCGGAACGCCCGTGAGCGAAAAGCACTTGTTCGTGGCGTCGCGGTGGTCGCTGCGGGTCGTGTCGAGCATCGGCTGCACGATGAGGTACGCGTTGTCGGGGCGGATCTGCGCGAGCGCGCTTGAGAGCGCCATGTCACCGATGAAGCGAGCCTGCGCGCGCTGCCGAAGGCTCGCGCCGGTGCGCATGTCTGAAAGAACACTCGCCACCGCGAAGGTGCCGAGGCTCGCGAGCACCGCAAGCATCGCCGTCACGACGAAAAGAGCTGCGCCTCGTGACTTACCACGATGCAGCCGACGGCCTGTTTTCGTATGACGTCGCATCGTTTTAGTAATAAACCCCAATGTGATTGGGCAACGCCACGTCGAGGAGCGACGTTCGCGTGCGCGCGTAAGTTTGGGTGCCCGGCACGCACGAACCCGGAATGCAGTAACGCCGCTGCGTCGCGCCCGTCGGCTCTGGGCGGTCACGATCGGCCAGGGGCACGCGCGCGCTCACCTCGACGGCAACCGAACGAATGCGGTGCGGCCCCACCGAGCCGGCCGTGGTGGCAGGTCGCGCAAGCGTGGCATCGATGAGCGGCGCCCACGTTCCAACGCCAGTCACGTCCGACACGTCCACGCGCTGAAGGCTGCTCGACGTACCCGGTGCCCCGACCGTGGACGAGTCGACCGTGAGACCGAAGCGAAGGCCGACCACGAACTCGCTCACGAGCTCGGGCACCGCAATGACAGCTCCCGTCGCATCGAGGTAGCTTCGGTACAAATCGAACTTCGGGTTCGCGTCCGTCGACACTTCGAGAGCGGTGAGCGAGGGGGCAAGCAGCGCGGTCGTGCCCACTTCATAACGTGCAACATGCACAGGGTTCACGGTGCAACCGCCCACCGCACGACCCGGCCAGCCGCCGATTCCGCGCGTGTCTGCCACCGTGAGAATGCGATTTCCTACGCCCGCGGTCACGTCGACTGCGATGGCCTCGGGAGCTCCGCCCACGCGCTTGACCGCATTGGCGATGGGGCATGTGGCCAAAAATTGCGAGCGTCCCGTGGTGTCCACGAAGCGCACGAGGTGTTGCGACGCGCCTGTGGTCACCGGAACGAAGAGACCTTGCACCCGTGCCACGAGCGTCGCTGTCGGGTCCGCCGCGGTGCTGTCGCGCAGGCGCCAGATCGCGGGCGCGTCCATGTTGAAAACGATGCGGTCGCAGCCTCCGTCACCGCCTCCGACGAGCACGTCGAGCACGACGAACGGGTCTGACCCCGTGAGGTTTCCGCTCACCTCGAGAACGTCGTTTCGATAGCCATTTTGCGCGTTGCGAAGCGCCGTCACGTCCGACGCACCTGTGATGATGCGCACACCCGAAAGGCGCCGTGCGACCGCGAGCGAGGACGCTGTGGCGTTCGAAGTCGCCGCGAAACCGTGAGCGATCTTCGGGTCGGCCTGCATGTTCGGCGTCGAGAGGTACGACGCCAGCGTCAAGTCACCCTGGATGCGCTGCGTGGCCGAACGAACCGCCGCTTGAAGCGCACCAAGCCGCACCTCTTCGTTGAACGCCGCTGTCGCGTTCTTCGAAAGAAGCAAGAGCCCCACGAGCACGAGGCCGCCTGCCGCGAGGGAGACGAGGATTTCGATGAGCGTGAACGCACGCGACGTGGAGCGCTTCATGGGAGCGTCGGTCCTACAACCGTGGTCATCGTGACCGTTCGGTACGTGCCGTCGAATGCCGCCGCACGATCGAGGCCGCCCGCGGGAATGGCCAAGAGCGCGTTGTCCGCGGTGCAGAACGGCGAGGGTGCTGCGGTGCTTCCGCCCCGGGGCCAGAAGACGGCGACGGTGGCCACGACCGACGCGCAAAGCGCCGTTGGAGCTCCCCCCGCGAGACATCGGAGACGCACCGCCGAGCAAAATTTGGTGTTCGCGTCGGTCGCAATAAGGTCACTTCCGCGCAGGTCTGCGCCCGCTTGCACCGACACGGTCCCATAAGCGATGGAGGGCAAGAACGCGTTTCCGTCGCTACCGCGCGCAAGGAGCAGCGCGTTTCCAAACGTCGTCGTCGAGATCCACGCGGTGGCGTCGGCGCGAACACGCTCGAGCCACGTCTGCGCCAAATTCGTCGCCGTGTCGAAGTCGCGCACGCCCACGGCCCCGACCATCACGGTCTTCATGGACGCGACAACGCCCACGGCCCCGAGACCGAGGAGGCCCATCGCCATCATGACCTCCACCGCCGAGTAGGCGCGGGCTGTGCTTCGGCTTACGGCACGCATCCTACAACACTCCCGAATTGAGCGGGGTGCTGCGAACGCGGAAGGTTCCTGCGCTGTTCACAAGGACACGCCGCGCGAGCGAAACGCTGGTGCGGCGCAGGACGAATTGGTGGCTCGCGGTGAGCGGCTGGGCCGCGTCGAAGTTCGCGGTCGCGCTTTGGTAAACCCGCCCGGTCGGCGTGAAACACAGGTAAACGGCTGCGAGATCGACGCCCGCTTGATCGCGGTAAACCGTCTGCAGGCCGGCGTTCGTGTCGCGCGCGCCCGTGAAATCCATCGAGTTGAGCGCCCACACGTTCGCGTTCGCCGCCGTGAGCGGAAGCCACTTGGACGGCGACCTGCAGGTGCCGAGCGGCACGCGATTCACCGCCGAAACGATGCCCGGCATCGACGTCACCGACTCGTAGACACTGAAGAGACCGCCCGACGACGCGCCACCGGTGAACGCCACAAGGACCGCCGACCCGCGAGCCATCGCGCGCGCACGAGCTTCGCGCAACAACGACGCAATCTGCGAGGCATCGGTCTGCACACGCCGATCGGCCATGAGCTCCGCAAACGAAGGAACGGCCATCGCGGACGTGATTCCGACCAGGGCCACTACGACCATGAGCTCGATGAGCGAGAAGGCGCGGCGCGATCGCATGACTCGCACACTAGCAAAGGACGTTCCCGCGGCGGAACTTCTCGATCGCTTGCTT
>CAIQDA010000253.1 GCA_903870415.1 uncultured delta proteobacterium | reverse complement strand
CCGGTGGTGCCGCTCGTGCTCGTGAACATGAACGGCTCGTCGTGCGTGAGCACCTGCTTTTCGCCGTTCAAAAGCCTGTCGATCCACGGGCGATAGTCTTCGTATTCCCGAATCGGTACCTGCGTACGCCAAGCGTCTAGGTCTTTGATTTTTCCGAAGCCATGCGCGCGCCCGAACGCGGTTTTCGCATTGGTGCGGCAGAGCTCATCGAGAAGCGCGAGTTGCACTCCACGGTAGTCGCTCACGCTTTGCGCGAACGGACGCTCGGCCACGATTCCGCGCGCGTGAACAATCGCGCGCGCGAGGAGACTCACCGAGACGACCCGTTCGAGACCGAATGCGTTGACGTGGCGTAGGCCCTCACGCGCTCTTCGATAACGTTGACGCCAAAACCCGGTCCGCTCAGGCGATTTCCAATGCCTCCGTGACCAAACGTCACGGGCCGATCGCCGATGTCTTCCGCGAGAAGGTGCGCGCCGAAGCTGCCTTCGACGTAGCGAGGAAGCAGGTGAGCGGCCACGTGCCGGCCCGCCGCAGACAAGATGGCGGTTTCACCGACCTGGCAGCCGAGTTGGTAGTCCATCGACTCGCCGTGGGCGGTGGTCGCAAAGCGAAGTGTGGATGCGAGTCCACCAAGCTTCGACAGGCGCAGATTGAGAAGGTCGCACGCGCGGTCCGCGAAGAGCGACGCCGCGTCGGCACCGGTCACGAGCGACTCGTCGACCGAGATGGCTGCAAGCTTTTTTGCCTTCAATTTGCCTAGATCGGCGCGGCGCGAGCGGCCGAGAGGCTCTTCGACGGTTTCGACACCGTGCACTCGCCACCTCGCGAGTTTTTCCTCGGCCTCCTCAAGCGTCCACGCGCCGTTTGCGTCGATGCGCAACGTCGCGTCGGGGCCGATGATCGCGCGCACCGCTTTGAGGCGCTCGTCGTCGTCGTCGAAACCGACCTTCACTTTCCAATCGCGAAAGCCCACGAGCTTGAGGCGCTTGGCGACCTTCTCGGTGCCCTCAACGGTCGTCGCGGTGATGGCTGCAGAATACAAGACTTTCTCGTTCGCCGCGATCAGGATGTCGCCCAAGCTCGTGTTCGCACTGCGAAGAAGCGCGTCGACGAGCGCTAGCTCAACCGCACAATGGGCCGCGTTCGAGGCAAGAACCTCGCCGCCGGACACCGTAGGCAAACGCATGCCGATGGTGAGGAGATCGCCTGTGGAGACGGGCTCGGACCAGGTGCGCGCGAAGAGCCCTTGAGCGATGGGACCGGTGATGTGGTCAACCATCGTCGCTTGCGTTTCGCCCGTGACGTAGGCGCGAGGAACGCCTTCGCCCCAACCGACGACGCCGTTGGCAAGGGTGAGTTTCACGAGCACCGAGTCGCATGCCGTGCGGTCGCTCGTCGCATGACGAAACGATTCGACGAACGGAAGTTCGAGAGGAAAAACCTCTACATTGACTGCGCGGTGGGAAACCGTCACGGAATCATGCCTCCGGCTCGTGCCGCGGCTCGCACAGAAAAGTAGCGCCGCAAAAAAACGTTTTCGCGAAGGGTTGCGTCGACGAGTGTCTCGGCGTGGTCCGCGGTGAGCCGGTGATGGTCTGCGTAATCGCAGATCGTGTCAACGGCCTCTTCGGCGTGACGGATATCAACCTCGGAGTGGTGCGTGAACCACAGAAGCGACTCACGAGGCACGCCGCGGTAGGTCTCAAGGGCCGCCGCGATGCGCGAAGCCGTGTGCGCGAGAAGCCACTCGAACGCGCTGATTTCGAGAAGCGCCGCGAAGCCAATCTCCTTCAACGTGCCGTAAAGAATCGGCTCTTCGCATCGTTCGCGGAGCGACTCCGACGCTTGGGCGTGGAGCGCGGCAATGCGGTCGCCCAAGCCTGCGCCACGCAAAACCACCTCAAGAAGCTGCCCGTGCGCCTCGCCCTCGTGGGAGTCGAGCCCGAGTTCTTCAAGCAAATTGTGCTTCACGCGCTCAATGCTGCCCGGGGGCGCGATCGCATAAAGGAACCCGAGATACTGCCCCGACGCGAAGTGCGTCTTGGCGACCGATTCAAGAAATGCATCGTAGGTCGCTCGGTCCACGCGACCCGCGAGAAGGTCACAAACCTCGGGAGCTTGCAGGAACACTTCGATTTGCGATCGGTAAGCGGCTTCGACGACGCTGCGTAAGGCCATGGGTGCAGCGTCACCCCGGAGCCGCGCCGCCGCAAGATAAAGTCCGCACCTTCGACACGAAAAAAGACGATAGTTTTTGCCATGGTCGATGCGCGCACCCTCTCCGCTCAAGGTCCCATCGCCCGTGCGTTCGGGTCGCTTGTCGCCTCGCTCATCCTCGTTGCACCGTTTTGGCCCGCAGGAAGGGAGGCCGCGTTGATGAGCGGCGTCCTCAACGGAGCCGCGAATCTCACGCAGCCCGACTTCAACGCGGCCGATCGGGGACCGGACGAAGACGAAGGGACCGCGCGACGAATCTTGTGGTCGGTGAACGGAACCCAAAGCGTTGCGCTCCTCGAACATGCGTGGCGAAACCACGGCGGATTCCCTCCGCTGCCCTGGGTTGTCGCGCTCTTCGTCGTCGCATCGCTCGGCATTGCGCTGCGTGCATGGGCAGTTCGCACGCTCGATCGCCACTTCACGTGGCACGTCACGATCGTCGACGGTCATCGTCTCGTGACCTCCGGCCCCTATACGTGGTTTCGACATCCGAGTTACGTCGGCGCCCTCGTCGCATACGTCGCGTTTCCCCTCGCGATTGGCTCGTTCTTCTCGGCCGCGCTCGCAGCCCCCATCCTCATCGACGCGTTTCGTCGTCGCGTTCGCCTCGAAGAGGGGCGGCTTCACGCGCACTTTGGAAGCGAGTGGGACGCGTTCGCGAGCCGCGTGAAATCGTACTGGCCGGGCACGTGACGCGCGAAACACTGTGAAGCTGTAGGCCTGAAAAAACGCTAGCCGATGGGCACGTGTCCCATCGGCTAGGTTACGAGTGGGTCGAGAGGGACTTGAACCCTCGACCTACGGATTAAAAGTCCGCAGCTCTACCGACTGAGCTATCGACCCGGTGGAGAACACCCCCCTTAGCGGAAGCCGGTCAGGTGAACAACGTACCACTCACGCTTCCATGAGATCAGGGAGCTGATCGGCACGAATCGCTCGCGACCGCGAAGCTCGTAAACGAGGTGGGCGCCGTAGACGCGCCAGTAACCGAGACGGTTGTACTCGTTGCCGGGCGCGGCCCAATGAGGCTTTTTTGGCGGAATTCGCAGGCTTTTAAACGTCCCGCGGCGCAACGCCTCGCCCTGAGTCTTGTGGACCGCATGAACGTCGCGCTCAAAGTTCTTCCAAAGGCGCCACTTCCAGTCGCCCTCCGGATTCTTCGCCGCCTTCACGTGGACATACGCTTCCTTCGGAAAGAAGAACGATGCGGCGAGTTCGGGCTTGTCGTCGACGATGGCCTGCCAAAGCAGCTGGCCTCGCGCATCGAGGTTCGCTCCGTCATCGGCCGGGCGCTCTTCCGGAGTCGTGGTGATGGATCCAATCGGTCCAAGACTCGGCGTTGGAGGCGCTTTCTCGGGCTCAGGTTCGGGCTCAGGAGACGCTGGAGCGGGCGCAGCAGCCTCTGCCAACGGCGAAGGCGCAACCACGGGTGATGCCGGTGCCGCAGCCTCGCGAGGGGCTCCTCCAGCGCCGTTGCCAACCCCTGGAATGGGTGCGCGCGCGAGGTCGTCAGGGTCATCGGAAACCGCGGGCGGGCGCACCGCCGAGCACGCGGACGCAAACGCAACGAATGCGAGAGGCCATCGAAGATCGAAAAGGCGCATGCGCACGAACTAGCGCAAGTCACCGGATTGCGGCCAGGAAGCCTCGTCGTTCCTCACGCGCGGACGATCGTCGTCGCGCTCGCTTTCGCGGTCTGGCACCGTCGCGAGCATGCACGTGTTTGGACTCACCGGAGGTATCGCGTCGGGCAAGAGCACCGTGGGGCGCCGTTTCGCTCGGCGCGGAGTGCCCGTCGTGGACGCCGACGAACTCGCGCGCGAGGTTGTGGCTCCAGGGTCCGATGGACTCCGCGCCATCGTCGAGGCCTTCGGTCGAGGCGTGCTGAAGGACGACGGATCGCTCGATCGCGCGGCCCTTGGAGCCTTGGTTTTTTCCGCTCCCGAGAAGCGTCGCGTCCTTGAGGCCATCACGCATCCGCTCATCGCGCGGGCCGGCCAAGGCAAGATGATGACCCTCGCCGCCGAAGGACACGGTCTCGCCTGTTACGAAGCTGCGCTCCTCGTCGAGGCGGGCACCGCGGATCTGTTTCGCCCGCTCGTCGTCGTCGCTGCACCGGAGTCTGTGCAGATTGCACGTACATCCGTTCGTGATTCCGTCGACGAAGCGGCTGCAGCGGCTCGCGTGCGCGCGCAGAAACCGCTTCATGAAAAAGTGGCCGTCGCCGACCATGTCATCACCAACGATGGGTCGCTCGACGAGCTTGTCGCCGCGGCCGATCGAACGCTCGACGCCATCACGGACGCGCTTAAACTCGAGCGCTACCCGCAGCCATAACGACGCTCAGTTGAGCGAATGCTTCTTTGCGACTTCGCCGACCGCGGGAGCATCGAGGAACACCGCGGTGATCTCCCGCTCGAGGGCTTTTTGCAGGTGGTCCTCAATGGCTTCGACACTGCCCGCGGCGCGCTCAACGTTGCGCTGATAGACAAATAGCCGGCCCCGATCGGAGCCGCCGTCCTCGGTGCGTGGACGATCGAGGAGCAAGAGTGCGCGCGGGTCGAGACCGTCGACCACCACCTCCGCTCCGGGCATGTCGACGATGAACACGTCGAGCTCACGAAGGTAGCGCGCGAGCAGCACGTCGAGCTTGGCGAACACGCCTCGCACCGTGGCCGCGAAGTCTTCGGGCTCCGGGGCCCAAGGCAACGAAGGCAGCGAAAGGTCGAGAGCTCGCGCGCGCAGGAACGCCTCCGATGCGCCGCGCATGTCGCCGCGATCGTCGCGAACAAGCCCGAGGTAATACTGCGCGTCAGCGTGTTGCGGATCTTCGGTCGCGGCGCGTTCGATGAGCTCTGCAGCCTTCTCGAGATCGCCGGTTTCGTAGAACGCGCGGCCGACCAAGAACGTCGTGCTCGCACTCGCGAAAGGTCCATCCGGGAGCATCACCATCGCACGCCTCGCTTCATTCTGTTCGCCCTTGCCGAGCAACGCATCCACCTTGAGGAGCATGCAGTCGGCGATCTCATCGTCGGACTCCGCGTAATCGAGCGCGTCGTCGCACATGCGAATCGCGTCGTCGAACGCACCGAGCGGATGAATCAAGATCTCCGCTGCGTGAATCATGGCCTCGAAGTAACTCTCATCGAGCTCGATCGCGTGCCTGTAGTGGTCGAGCGCCTCGTCGAAGTCACCCTCAAGCTGCGCAACATACCCGAGCAAATGGTGTGCCTCGGGGTTGCGATCGTCGACCGCCAGAGCACGCTCCGCGCAGCTCTTGGCGCTGGCGGAGTCGCCCTTCTGCACAAGGTCCCAACCTCGATCGAGGTGCGCGGAGAGCTGATCCATCGCCCCCTCATGATGCGAAGCGCTCGTTCACGTCAAGGCCAAGGAGCGCCCCAGCGTGCGTTCGCTCCAGGTTTTCCCGAACGGACGCTAAACGAGGTGCTCGAGCTTCGCGCGCTTCGGGACGACAACAAGACCGCCCTCGGTGACAAAGAAGCGCTTGCGGTCGGCAACCGGATCGTGGCCGATGACCATGCCCGGCGGAATCTCCACGTCTTTGTCGATGATCGCGCGTCGAATGCGCGCGTAACGACCGACTTTGACGCGCTCGAAAAGAATCGAGTCGACGACCTCGGAGTAGCTGTTGAGGCGGCAACCGATGCCCACGACGGACCGGTGAATGCGACCACCGGAAATGATGCAGCCGTGGGAAACGAGCGAGTCCGTCGCGCTGCCGACGCGCGCCGCGGCCTCGTCGCGAAAGACAAACTTCGCCGGTGGGTCGTGGGTCACGCCCGTGCGAATCGGCCAACGGTCGTTGTAGAAGTTGAACTGCGGGCGGATGGAAACGAGGTCCATCTGCGCTTCCCAGTACGCGTCGACGGTGCCGATGTCGCGCCAGTAACCGACGTTGCGCGGGTCCGCACCCTCGCCTGGAACGCGATTCTGGTTGAAGTCGTACGCGTAAATCGGCCGGCCCTGGCGCACGAACGCGGGGAGAATATCGTGGCCGAAGTCGTGCGAACCGTCCTCGTCTTCTTGGTCCGCGTCGATGGACGAGAGCAAAGCCCTCGTATCGAATATGTAATTCCCCATCGATACGAGACACATATCGGGGTTTCCCGGCATCGACGGCGGGTCCGCGACCTTCTCGTGGAAGCCAATGATGCGACCTGTCTCATCGACCTCGACCACGCCAAACTGGCTCGCAATGGCCTTCGGCATGGGGATGGTCGCGACGGTAACGTCTGCTTTCTTCTCCACGTGGAAATCGATGACCTGACGCACATCCATCTTATAGATATGGTCTGCACCGAAAATAGCCACGATATCGGGCTTCTCGTCGTCGATGACGTGGCGACACTGGAACACGGCGTCGGCGCTGCCTCGAAACCAGTACTTTCCCGTGCGCTGCTGCGGCGGAATGGCCTCGATCCATTGGTCGAGGATGGGGCTGAGGCGCCACACACGCGCGATGTGCTCTTCGAGCGACGCGCTCTTGTACTGCGTCACGACCTTGATGCGCTCGAACCCCGAGTTCACGAAGTTCGAAAGCACGATGTCGATGATGCGGTAGCGACCGCCGAATGGAACCGCGGGCTTGGCGCGATCCAAGGTCAACGGATAGAGGCGTTTGCCCTCGCCACCGGCAAGGACGAAAACGAGAACGCGGCTGCGGTCAAAGTAGCGTGAGGGTGCGGCCATAACGAGCGGAGCTCCAGGTGCACGAGCCTACCGTTCCTTTCGCGCGCACCGCAAAGAACAGACAGCAGGTGTGCAAAATTGCATAAAAACGTTGGCCGGAATGCCCGTCGCCAACTCGCGCAGGAGCTCTTACGGGCTGTCCGCCGGCGATGGCGCGGGTTCGTTGCAGCCGCGCATCACGCCCAAGAGCGCGCCGCACATGATGACTGCGACCGCAAGTGCGTAACCGAAACGTCCAACCCTTTGACGCAGGCTCTGCACCGCGACGCGCACGGACTTGCGACGGCGGTGGCACGCCATGCAGCGGTACTCGCCGTCAACGTTCTTTGACCGTGGTTTCCCGTCAAGACCCGTGCCGCAAGACTTGCACACGCGCGAAACGCTACGCGGTGAAATACTCGTGCGAACGCCCGATGCTGGCTCCCCGGAAGGCGGATGAGACTCCGGGGCGCGCTCCGTGCCGGTGGATTTCACTAATAAACATCCTGCCAGTGCAACAGCTGCCCTTCAAGACCGAAATTGCCACAAGCGTTCCGCTTTTTGGCCCGGCCGTGAAGATTTTGCTCCATTGACCACATGACCCGACCTCAAGCCTCGTGGGCCCTCGTGCTCGCCGCCCTCGCGGCGACCAGCGCATCGTGGTCGGGGGAAAATACCGCGCGGGGACGAAGCGCGCGCCACGATTCGTCCCGCGGAGCTTCCGCGCGCATTGCACCGGACGACGAAGCGCGTCGCCGTGTCGCAGGCGCATCCACCTCCGACGACGCGAGTCTCGGTGCTGAGTCCGAAGAGCTGCGCGGCCTGCGGCGCATCGAGCAGGAGCTCTTTCCCGCGACGGGCGTTTGGTGGCCCGATGGCGACGAATCGAAGGGAGCCCCAACGACCGACGGTCTCGTGCTCGGTGACCTTCCGCTTCGCTGGCATCCGCTCGTGCGCCGCTACGTCGAGTTCTTCAAGAGCGACAAGCGCGGACGCGGCATGTTCGCGACGTGGTTCAAGCGGTCAGGCCGGTACCGCGAGGCCATCACCCGCGTGCTTCGCATGCGCGGTTTGCCTGAAGATTTGCAGTGGGTCGCGATGGTCGAGTCGGGCCTCGATCCGCAAGCCAAGTCGCCTGTGGGCGCGCGCGGTCTGTGGCAGTTCATGCCGGAAACAGGAAAGCTTTACGGCCTTCGCCAAGACCGATGGGCCGACGAGCGCCTGAACGTGGAGGCCTCGACGGAAGCGGCCGCCGACATGCTCTACGACCTGCATCAGCGCTTCGGAAGCTGGGACCTGGCGCTTGCATCTTACAACATGGGCTACGGCGCCGTGAACGCGGTGGTGCGCCGCTACAACACGAACGACTTCTGGACGCTCACGCGCCTCGAAGGTGCGCTGCCGTGGGAGACGACGCTTTATGTGCCGAAAATTCTGGCACTTGCGGTCGTTGCGCGGAACCTTTCGGCGTTCGGTTTCGCCGACCTCGAACTCGATCACGCCGTGGAGAGCGAGACGGTCATTGTGCCTGCCGCAACGTCGCTGACCGTCGCCGCCAAAGCTGCCGGAGTGTCCGTGAAGGACCTCGAGCAACTCAATCCGCAACTACGCGCCGGACGAACGCCGCCGGGCCAAGCCGATGGAAGCGCGCCGCCCTACCCGCTTCGCGTGCCGATTGGTCGAGGCATCGCCGTGGCGAAGGCGCTCGAGGGCGACAAGACCGACCGTTCGCTTGAACGTTACGTCGTGCGCCACGGAGAAACTCTTGAGCAAATTGCCGCGGCACACGGCGTCGCGCAGGAACGCATCGCCGAGCTCAACGCGCTCGCTCCAAAGGAGGCGCTCCGCGGCGGCTCACTCATTCTGATTCCTGCGAAGAAGGACAAGGGTGCACCCGCGGTCGCTCGCGCGCCGAAGAAAACGGCGAGCGAGGTGCCCGTCGTGATCGTCGCCGATGAACTCTTCGTCTATCCGGACAAAGACCGTGCATTCTACAAGGTGATGCCCGGCGACACGTTGAGCGCGCTCGCGAAAGCCGCCGGCTCCACAGTCGATGACGTGGCGAAATGGAACGCGCTCGACCCGCTCGGAAAGCTTCCGGACTCTCTATTTTTGCAGCTTTTCATCGATCCAAAAGGCGTCGACGATCGGATGCACGTCCTTCACGAAGATGATGTGCGCATCGTGCGCGTGGGCAGCGACGAGTTCTTCAATCTCGCCGAATCCAATCGTGGCCGCCGTCGCAAGATGGTCGTCGCCAAGGCCGGCGATACGCTCGAAGGCATCGGCAAACGCTTTGGGCTTTCGGGTGCCGCCATGGAGCGCATCAACCGCCGCGCACGCAACGATGCGCTCGAAGAAGGTACGCCGGTCGTCGTCTACATCGCCGGTCGCAGCACCGAGGTCGCCCCTTCGAAAGAAGGCGCAGCACCGATGCTCAAAGATGCGAACGGCGAGGCCGAACGCAAGCAAGACGTCGCTCCCGAGGCGAACTGATTCCGCGCTCGACAGGCGACCCGATGGTGCCGGCTCTCGAGTGTTTGTCCGCGGACGGTTACTTGCGCGCCGTAAAGGTCGCGAACGGAGCCGAGGCCTCGCGAAGTGCGATGCAGCGATGAGCCCCCTCGCGCGCTTGGGCGTAGGCGCGCTTGGCATCGGGCAACGCCTCGATGCGCGGGGTGAACGTCGTCTCAAGATGCGCCAGCGTCGGCGCGTCGCAGACCCAACCGATCGGGCCGACAAAATACACGCCGAGTCGCTCAGAAAACTTCTTCGTCAAGTCGTCGAAGTGCGTGTCCACCCAGTTCACGAACCGCATGCGCTGCTTGCCGTTGGCTGAAGCGGCACCGATCAGGAAGCGTGCATCCTGCAAGCGAAAGAAGTCGCTCGTCACGACGCCAAGCGCCCCGTCAAACACGTCGTCAGACGCTGCCGCGAAGAGCGAACGCATGGCCGCGGGACGACGGTCCGGAGACATGCCCGCCTTCACCTCCGCGAGGCGTGCCTCCACGTCGGCCTTGGCCGCGCCACGCATGGAAAGCTCCACGGCGGCCGCAGCCTTGTCGGCGTGCTTGCCCGCAGCGCCCGCGAGGTACGACTTGGCGAGAGCCGCTTCGTCGCTCATGTGCACGCGCCCTCCGGTGGTGCGCTCGGCGACCATCCACGCCAGCTTGGTCAGCAGCGTTTCGCCGTCTTTTGCGTTCGCACGGTCGAGCGATGCGATGGCCTTCTTGAGCCGCGCCTCGGCGAACGTTTGAAAGCCACTGTCGTCGTGCTTCGCGACCCGTTCCGCAAGATCGTCGAGGACCGAAAGGCGCGCTGCGGCCGTCGCGCGATCCACGAAAGGATCGGCCGCTTCGAGCATCGTCACGAGCAGCGGAAGCTTGCTCGGGTCACGGCGCACGAGCGCCCACGTGTCGAGGAGCTTGGCCGCACGGTCACGCCCCGAGAGCTTCGCCAGGTACGACGTCTTCGCCTCGTCGAGGCTTGGGTCGATGTGCGCGTAGAGCGTTGACCCGACGTCGACGGAACCCTTGCAAATGGCCTGAGCGATCGGGCCTTCGAGAGTCGTCGTCTCCGCTTCGATGATGGTGCACGAGCGCGCCTTGCCCTCGCCTGCGCACAGAGGCATCGTCCAAAGCCCCGCACGTTCGTCTCCGCCGATGGGGCGATCCGCCTTCTGATGCACGACGATTTTCGGAGTCTTCGCGCAGCTCTTTTCGAACGTCAGCACGGGCACGCCGGGCTTTTCGAGGAAGGACTTCGCGATGCGCTGCACGTTGCCCGAGCCGTCATCGAGCGCGGCGAGAAAGTCTTCGCTCGTCGCATTCTTCCAAGCGAATTTGCTCACGTAACGTCGAATGCCTTCGCGAAACTTTTCCGCGCCGAGCCACCCCTGGAGCATGTCGAGAAACGCTCCGCCCTTCACGTACGTGATGCCGTCGAAGGCGTCTTCCGCGTCAGCTGCAGTCTTCACCGGTTGGCGCACAACACGCGTGCTCGCGAGCGTGTCCTCCTCCATGACTCCGCGAACCTCGACCGCCGAATGCGCGTAGTCCTCGAACTCCGGACGCACGAGGTCGGTGATCTGCGTCTCGAGCCAATTGGCAAAACCTTCGTTGAGCCAAATGTCGTTCCACCAGGCCAATGTCACGAGATCACCGAACCACTGATGCGCCAGTTCGTGCGCGACGACCGACGTTTGGGCAAAGCGCGAGGCCACCGTCGCACCTTCGTCGAGCAAGAGGAGCGAGTCGCGAAACGTGACGAGGCCCGGGTTCTCCATGGCGCCGGCGCGAAAGTTTGGCACCGCGACGATGTCGAGCTTTGCGTACGGGTAAGGCGTTCCAAACCAACGCTCGAGCTCCGCAACGATGCGAACAGTCTCTTCGAGCGCACGCGTTCCGAGCCGCGCCTGCCCCTTCGTGGCGATGAGCCGCACCGGGATGCGCGCGCCTTTGATTTCGCGAATGTCGAAGTCTCCGACCGCGAGCGCGAGCAAGTAACTCGGCGTTGGCGGCGTGGGCTCGAAACGGAAAAGCGTCTGCGCGCCTTCATCGATGCGCGCGATTTCGGGCGTGTTCGCAACGGCCACTTGGCCCTTCGGAACGCGCACCGCGAGCGTCATCGGAACCTTGAAACCGGGCTCGTCGAAGCACGGAAACGCGCGCCGTGCGTCGATGGCTTCGAACTGCGTGAACGCGTAGGGCTTGCCGCCCTCCTCCACTTTGTAGAGTCCCGAGAGGCTCACGCCGAATGGCGCTTCGTAGGATATTTCGAGCGAATGCTCACCCGCAGGAGCCTCGCTCGGAAGCGCGACGACAAGCTCGTCGTCTTCGCTCGAACCGAACGCGCGGCGATGGCTGACCTCCGCCGTCAGAGTTGCACCGCCCGCGAGGCGCAACGTCGCGCGGCTCACCGTGAGGTCGACGCCGTGAAGAACAAGGAAGGCGCTCGGCGTCGTCATCGCGATGCGAATCGCGGCACGACCGGAGAAAGTATTTTGCGCCGGATCAACCGTGAACTCGAGGTCATACGAAAGCGGCCTCGTGCCTTGCGGCAGGCGTCCTTCCAGGGTTTCCGGCGCGCGCGCGGCTGGAGCGACTGCGGCGACCTTGGATGCGGCAACGAGCGACGGGTCCGGGCTTTGCGCAGGCGGCGTCGCGCACGCAGAAAGCACGGCAACGATGGACGACGAAACGACGGCGCTACGGTGAAAACCCATGGCTGCCGCTTACCAGAGGATTGCGGCGTGCCGTACTCTGCGACCATGGGGATTCGAAGGTCGTTCCGTCGTCACGCATTTTTCTGCAGCCTCGCCGGAGCGTCGCTCGTGCAACGTTCCGCCCTCGCGGATGAGCCCGCGGTGGAAACGCCGCCGCCGTCCGTCACCGCGGCGGAGAGCACAGTGCCCGCGGTGACCACGACCGTAGCGCCCGCACCAATCGCCGTCGAGAGTCCCACCTCCGCAGCCGCAAGCACGGTGGCCTACCCTCCGCCCGCACCGGCGTACGCGAGCGAGCGCCCCGCGATGACCGAGGACGACTGGCGAAAAAAAGCGGAAGGTGCATACTACACGGGTCTTCCGCTCGTCAATTCGGACCCCGACACGGGCGTGGGCTACGGGCTTCGCCTGTTTCGCTTCGATAACGGGGTGCGCACGAACGAGCTGTTTCCATATCGCGCGTTCGAGAACCGCATTTTTGCTCAGTATTTCGCAACGACGGGCGGGCTTCAGTACCACATGATCTCGTTCGATGCGCCGTTCTTCCAAGACGGACCGCACCGGCTCAAGGTCGACGCCGCCTTCGACAAGAACACCGCGGCGAACTGGTTCGGCACCGGCGACGGGTCGCGTGGCTCGCTCATCGACCCACGCAGCGGCAAGAGCTACGGAGCTGTGAACGACTACCTCGACGCCATTCGTGAGGTGCAGGGCGGGCGCACGTATGCATTCTACAACAAGTACGAAATCACGCGTCCGACCCTCAATGTGAACTGGGAGGAACTCTTCGCCGGCGGCCGCTTGCGCGTCATCGGCGGGGTGATGGTCCAGCACGTCACGGTCAAGGACTCGGAGGGAACGACGGTCGCGGCCAAGCAAGGCGGCAACGACGTCGACGCGACCCAAGGCTCGACGCTCCTCGGTGAGCAGTGCGCGAAGGGCGGCTTGCGCGGCTGCGGCGGCGGCTTCAACAACCTCATCAAGGTCGCGGTCAGCTACGACATGCGCGACTTCGAGCCTGACCCCAACAGCGGCTATGTCCTTGAAGGTTCGACGCAATTTGGCGGCACCGCCACCGGGAGCGCCGACAACTACGTGCACGGAACCGTGCAAGCACGCGGCTTTTGGAGACCCTTCCCCGAGGTCACGGATCTCGTATTCGCCGGGCGCGTTCTCTACGCAGCGGCGGGCGGCGACGTGCCCTTCTACGCGCTCACGACGATGACGTTGCCCGACGGTGAAACGGACGGCCTTGGGGGGCGCACCACCATCCGCGGCTACAAGCAGAGCCGCTTCGTCGGGCGCATCGCAGCTCTCGCCAACGCGGAGCTTCGCTGGACCTTCGTTGACTTTCGGGCAATTGGCCAACGCTTCGGGCTCATGCTCGTGCCCTTCGTCGACGCGGGACGAACCTTCGACCGCATCGCCGATTCATCGCTTGCAGACTACAAGATTGGCGCCGGTGCGGGCTTCCGCATCGCGTGGAACCAGGCAACGATCATCAACGCCGATTACGGTCGCTCCGCCGAGGGGTCGGCGCTCTACATCAACTTCGGCCACCCGTTCTGAGGGCCGGCCGCGCGGCGATGCGTGAGAAACGCAACGCGCGGCGACTAAAGCGGAAACCCAGGCAGCGCGCTGGCATTTGGTGGTTCAGGCCACCGAATCTGCGCCACTGCATCGACACAGTAGAGCGCGCTCGCGAGCCCGGCGGGCCGATGATTTCCGCTTGCCTTCACGCCGCCGAACGGAAGCTTCGAGGAGCTTCCGACCGTGCCGCGGTTCCAGTTGCAAATGCCGACTTCGAGGTCCTCGGCCATGCGCTCGAAGCGCGTCTCGTCCTTGCAGAATACACCGGCAGCGAGCCCGTACGGCGACGCATTCGCGCGAGCCACGGCCGACGCGTCGTCATCCACGGCCTCGACGAGAACGAGCGGCGCGAAGAATTCCTCGGCAGATTGCAGGGCCATGGCCGGTCGCGCGA
Source organism: uncultured delta proteobacterium (assembly GCA_903870415.1). GTDB lineage: Bacteria > Myxococcota_A > Polyangia > Polyangiales > Polyangiaceae > CAIQDA01. The sequence goes on along the minus strand of CAIQDA010000253.1, from coordinate 1,213 downwards.
GAAACACTCCCGGCGACAGGTAAGCGCCGCGCACCGAGGGCACGTCAAGTTCGGCGGGGGCGAGAAGCACCTCGTGCGTGCGGGCGAGCGCCTCGGCGTGGTGCAACGCGCGATCGCGCGACGCCTCATCGATCACGGGGCCAAAGAAGACGTCTGAATCACCGGGATGACCCACGCGGAGCGCGCGAGCGAGGCGAAGTAGCTCGCTCACAAACGCATCGCACGCCCGCCGCTCCACATACACGCGGCTCGTGGCGGTGCATCGCTGACCGGCGGTCACGAACGCGGAGAAAGCAATTTCCCTCGCGGCGTGGCCGAGGTTCGCATCGGCCGTGACGATGGCCGCGTTCGACCCGCCAAGTTCGAGCGCGATGAGTCGCCCCGGGTACGCGGCACTTGCTTGCAGAATGCGCCGACCGACGCCCGTGCTTCCGGTGAAGCAAATGCCATCGACGTCTGCGTTCTCGACGAGCGCTTCGGCCACGCGCCCGTCGCCCTGCACCATGTTGAAGACGCCCGCGGGAACGCCCGCTTCATGCATGCATACCGCAAGCAATTCACCCACCTCCGGTGCGCGCTCGGACGGCTTGAAAACGACAGTATTTCCAGTGACGAGCGCCGGAACGAAGTGACCGTTTGCGAGGTGCGCCGGGAAATTAAAAGGCCCGAGGACGACCATGACGCCCACCGGTCGATGGCGAATCGCCGCCTTGTCACCGGGAAGGTCGCGTGGCGCGATAGCCTCGAGCCCGGCCCCGAGCGTGATGTCGACCTTCGCAATGACCGCGTCGACCTCGGTGCGTGCCTCCCAGAGCGGCTTGCCGATGCTTCGCGCGATGGCGAGGGCGAACGCGTCGCGTCGCTTCGCCACCGCTTGGCCGAATCCGCGAAGAATTGCAGACCTTGCCGCGAGCGGAAGGCGCCTCCATGCGGGCAGCGCCCGTCGCGCCGCTGCGACCGCATCGTGTGCATGTTGCACGGAATACGCGTAGGTGCCGATGACATCGTCCCGGTCCGCCGGCGACGTCAGCGTGGCCAAAACATCGGAGTTCGCCGGAACAACGAAGCGCCCGTCGAGGTAGTTGCCGAGGGAAGCCGAAACCGGTTGGCGCAGGAGCATGACCCCTTCTGCCCCGGGTGCTCGGGCGTACGCAAGGGGCGTTTCGCTGGAATTCTCCGACGCTTTGCGCCAAGGAATCGACGCGCGGCGGTT
>CAIQDA010000252.1 GCA_903870415.1 uncultured delta proteobacterium | reverse complement strand
GATCGCCTAGCACAGCTTGAAAGCGAAGAGGCTGCTCGCGTCGCTGCTCTTGCGGAACAAGAACGCCTTGAACAGCTTGCAAGCGAAGAGGCTGCCCGCGTCGCCGCTCTTGCGGAACAAGAACGCCTTGCACAGCTTGCAAGCGAAGAGGCTGCCCGCGTCGCTGACCTTGCGGAACAAGCGCGTCTTGCACAGCTTGCAAGCGAAGAGGCTGCCCGCGTCGCCGAGCTTGCGGAACAAGCGCGTCTTGCACAGCTTGCAAGCGAAGAGGCTGCTCGCGTCGCTGACCTTGCGGAACAAGAACGCCTTGCACGGCTTGCAAGCGAAGAGGCTGCTCGCGTCGCCGCCCTTGCGGAACAAGCGCGCCTCGAAAAGCTTGCCAGCGAAGAGGCTGCTCGCGTCGCTGCCCTTGCGGAACAAGCGCGTCTCGAAAAGCTTGCCAGCGAAGAGGCTGCTCGCGTCGCTGAGCTTGCGGAACAAGAAGCGCGCTTTGCGGCTGAATACGCTGCTCTCGAGGCACAAGAGGCCGAAGCGGCACGCGAGCAAGCCGACGCGAAAGCGCGCCTCGCCCAGCAACAAGCCGATGACGAAGCCCGCGCCGCCGCCGAGTTTGCCCGCGCTCGTGAGCTTGCACGCCTTGCGCGCGAACGTGCGGAACAAGAATATTGGGAACAGGAAGCCCGGGCCCGCGCGGCCGCCGAAGCTCGCGACGCGGAAGAGCAAACGCGAATCAAAGCGTTTACCCAGCGCACGATACTCGGGGTCGGCGCGCCTTCCGCCATCGCTCGGCCCGCATCTCGGCGAATCGAAGCGGCCGAGCCTGCCATCGAACTCGCCGCCGACGACGTGGCCCTTGTGGAGGATTCAATCCCGCCGCCACCGCACGTTCTCGTCATCCAAATCGACGAGGTTGTTGAAGAGCTCCCCGACGATGCGGAAGTTCCGGACGTTCCCTCGTGGAGCGGGCCCGTGAGCAGCTCAAGATTTTCGTGGTCGGGCATCGGACCGCCTCCACTCACGCGCGACCAGGTTGCCATCAGTCTCTTTTTCGAGCACCCCGACAGCGATGAGGACGGCGAAAGCTAGTCCCTTTTCTCGTGCGCCTCGCAAACGCGCCGCCCGCCACCGCGCATCAGCCCCTATGCGAACGATTCTCCTCAACGTCGACGCCGGTGAACTCGTCGACGAACCGAACGAACTCGTAGGGCTCGCCCACGTGGTCCATATCGCGTGCGGCGGACATGCGGGAGACGCCGAAACCATGCGCTCCACTCTGCACCGCGCGAAGTCCGCAGGCACGCGGGTCGGGGCGCATCCATCGTACCCGGATCGCGACGGCTTCGGACGCCGGCCCATGTCCATTGGCCTCGACGAACTGCATGCATCCCTCACGAATCAGGTGAACGCCCTCGCACGCCTCGCCGGCGACGAAGGCCTCACGCTCACCTCGCTCAAAGCGCACGGCGCCCTCTACCACGCGGCCAATGAGGACCCCGCGCTCGCAATTCTCCTCGTCGATATCGCCAAGAACGCGCTCCCCTCGCCCATGACCGTGGTTGGACCTCCCTCGGGATGCCTGCAGACTGCAACCATCGAACACGGCCTAACGTTCCTTGCCGAGGGCTTCGCGGACCGGCGCTACGAGGCCGATGGGTCTCTTCGCGCGCGCTCTCGGGCGGGGGCCCTTCTCGACAACGTGGAGGAAGCGACGCTCCAGGCGCGCACGCTCGCAAGCTCCGGTCGCTACGGCACCCTCTGCGTCCACGGCGACGGTCTGCGCGCGTTGCCCATCCTCGCCGCTCTGCGCGGGCTCTTCCCATGATGGCGTTGCCTGCACTTTCTCAGCCTGTTTTCCTTCGATTCGAGCCGTACGGCGATCGCGCGCTCTTGGCCCCCATTGCGCACGTGGACCCGGCGCATCGGGCAACCTTGCTCGAATACCTGCGCGCGCACCCGAGCGTCGCCGACGCGATGCTCACCGAGCACCACGCTCTCGTCGTCCCCCACGAGGCTCACGATTTTCCCGCCGAACACACCGTGCCCTTCGCCGACTTGCCGCCCCGCGAAGCGCGCACGTTTCACATCGGCGTGCGATGGCATGGCGCCGATCTCGCGGAGGCCGCCGACCTGTTGAAGGTGCCCGCGAGCAACCTTCCGGGCCTCTATATGGCGCACCCATACACCGTGAGCTTCCTTGGCTTTCTCCCGGGTTTTGCTTACTTGCGTGGCCTTCCTCCAGCGCTCGAGTTGCCTCGGCGCGCCACGGTGCGGCCGCGGGTTCCCGCCCATGCGCTCGCGGTCGGCGGGCCGTACATCGGCATCTACCCGGAGCAGTCTCCCGGCGGCTGGTGGCTCCTCGGAGAGGCCGTCGACGTCGAGCTCTTCGTGCGCTCGGGTCCCGATGCAGGGCCGCTTTTTCGCGTCGGTGACCGCGTGACGCTCGTCGAGGCCACCACGTGAACTCCGTGCAGTTTACAAAGGTCGTCGGCCCCGCGTGCGTGCAAGACTTGGGGCGCGTTGGGCAGCTCGCGCTCGGCCTTCCTCTCGGGGGCACAATGGCGCCCTCGCGCCTTCGCGCCCTGAATTTTTCCATCGGAAATGATCCTCACGCCGCGGGCCTTGAGGTTTTCGGCTCGGTGACGTTCGAGGTCACGCACGCCACGCGCTTCGCCGTCGATGGAGGCCCCGCCGAACGGCTTGAGCCCGGCCAGTCCCGCACGATCACCACAGACGGACAACGCCTCCGCATCCTCGCCCTCGAGGGCGGCATCGATGTGCCCAGCGTGCTTGGGGGACGCGGCCTCCTTCCGCACGCGCGCATGGGCGGCCACGACGGCCGTTGGCTGCGATCGGGCGACGTACTGCCCCTCGGGGCGCTCCCTGGTGCAGACGGAGTGCATACGCCGCACGAGGCGCTTCCGAGTACGCCTCACGCCGAGCTGCTCGTGCCTCTTTTTCCAGGTCCCGATGCGCACCTACTCTTGTCTATGGAACATATCTACGCCGCCTCTTTTCGCCTTTCGCGCACAAGCGATCGGAGCGGTGTGCGCCTCGAGGGTTCGTCGATCGATCTTGTAAGCCGCGAGCCAGGAGCACCATCGCTTCCACTCGTTCCTGGCGCGGTGCAGGTGCCCCCTAACGGCTTGCCCATCGTTCTCGGCCCGGACCATCCCGTCAGCGGCGGCTACCCGGTCGTTGCGGTCGTCGCACGCAGCGCCCTTGAGCCGCTCTTCGTCGCGCCACTCGGAAGCACTCTGCGCTTCGTGCCCTCGCGGTGAGGGGGCTCTCGTCCGATATTTTCCAAGGGCTCGCGATTCATTGACGCTTCGTCAATAAACATCTCGACATGCCGACGCACTCGGGTTACTTGACGGTTCGTCAGTCCTCAACGGAGTTACCCATGCGCCCCTCTTTCGCCGATCCGCTTTCGTTTCTCCGTGATCTTCCGACGAGCCTTGGCCGTGGCGGACGTCCGCTCCGCATCGGTTACGGGCGCATCTTTCACGAGGCCTGCTCAACGTCGCCGGTGCTCACGACCGAAGCGGACTTTCACCGCTTGCATCACCTCGAGGGCGCCGCGCTGGCCGAGGCTTCGAGTCTCCGCGGCACCGAGCTGAAGAGCTTCTTCCCGCACGCGGAATTGACTGGTTTTGTCCAGGCTGCGCGCCTCGCAGGCGAAGTGGAGGCCGTGCCGCTTTCGTCTTCGATGGCGGTGCCGAGTGGGCCCGTCACGCGCGCCTGCTTCGATTGGCTCCTTGAGCGCCTCCTTGAGCGCCTGGGCGACGCGGGCGACCTCGACGGCGTCTACCTCGCGCTCCACGGTTCGATGGAGGTTCAGGGCCTTGGCGAGGCACCCGAGGCGGTCATTCTTCGACGCGTGCGCGAGGCCATCGGCCCCGACGTGAAACTGGCGGCGAGTTTCGACCTTCACGGAAACATGATTTCGGCCATTGTCGACGCGCTCGACGTGCTCGTGGCCTTTCGATCAAACCCGCACTGGGACCTGGCACCCACGGGCTTTCGCGCTGGAAATCGCCTCATTCGCACGCTTCGACGCCAAGTGCGACCGGTGGCTGCATGGCGCAAGCTTCCGCTCGTCCTCGGTGGCGGCACGACCATCGACTTCCTGAACCCCATGCGCAAGGTGTTTTCGCGCATGCGCGAGATGGAGCGCGACCCTCTCGTCCTCACGACGAGCCTCTTCATGGTGCACCCGTTCACCTCGTCGACCGAGCTCGGGTGGTCGGTGCATGTTGCAACCAACGGCGATGAGGCTCTCGCGCATCGCCTTGCAGACGAGCTCGCGGACCTTGCATGGGAGGCGGCCCGAACGCCCATTCCGGATCTCGTTGGCATCCATGCGGCAATCGCGGAAGCGCAGGAAAGCCCATGGCGAAAGCTCGGTCCGGTCACCTTCGTGGACACGGACGACGTCGTCGGCGCCGGAGCCCCCGGCGGAAGCACGCAGATTCTCCATGCACTCGTCGCGGAGCGCTGCAGCCTCACCGCTCTCGTTCCTGTGCACGACCCGGAGCTTTACGCACGCGTCGTTCAGGAGCCCATCGGCGCGGAACTCGACGTCGTCGTGCGCGGAACACCGGGCTACGATCAACCGCCCGTGTCGCTCCGCGTTCGCGTTGCGGCCAAGTCCGAGAGCGAATTCGGACACCGCGTGCGCCTCGACGCAGGGACGATTCGCGTGGCCATTTCCAAGGATCCGCCGCTGCCGATTCATCCTCGCTACTGGACCGAACTCGGCGTTGTCGTGCGCGAGGCTGACATCCTCGTGCAGAAGAATTTCTTCCACTACCGCCTCTTCCACGCGGCGCTTTCGTTCCACCATGTGCCCGTGGAATCGCGCGGCGCAACGAATCTGCACCGTGTCACCCAGCTCGAACTCCGCGTTCCCTCGCGCCCCGCCGTCGACCTCGCCGACTGGCGTGAAGGCGACAAGCTCCTGAGGGCGTGACGATGGCAAGACCCGCGGACCCTGCAAAAAAGCTTGAAATCGCGCGAGAGGCCGTTGGCGTTTTGCAGCGCGAAGGCGTCGACCTGTCGATGGCAGCCCTCGCCGACGCGCTCGATCTCAAGCGGCCGACGTTGCTGTACCACTTCCCGACGAAGGCCGACCTCGTGCAATTGGCGCTCGTCGACCTGCTCACGGAGCAGTTTACCTACGTCACCGAAAAGGTTGCAAAGCACACGCATCCGATTGATCGCCTCTTCGCGCACCTGAAGGCGGTGCACGCATTTCATGCAGGCCACGAGGCGCGCATCGTCTTCCTCACGCAGGCCATCGCCGCGACGGCGGGCAGCCGGTTGCCTGAGATCATCGCCGCGGGAGCCGCCGTATTCGACGAGCATCGCAGCGACACGGTCAAGCGCTTGCGCGACGGCATCCGCGAGGGAACCGTGGCCCCGTGCAACCCCGAGGCTCTCTTCGCGTGCATTCGCGCGCTCGTCGACGGGCTCATGGTCCAGCGCGTCATCACGCAGGCGCCGATCCATGCAAACCACACGTTTATCTGGGACCACGTCCTCGCCCCGCTCCGCCTCGGTGCGTGAGCGTGCGCGGCGGGCGATGGCGATGGGCCCGCGACTGACGTCGGGCCGTTCAAGTCAGGGCTGAAGCCACGAGGAGATTTGCTCAAAAACCTCTTCGTTTCGCAGCAACTGCATGTGGTTGAGATTTCCGATCATGCGCGTGGCCACGTTGCCTTGCGCCATCGGGAGCGTCGAGCTGTTGATCGGCACAAGCCCGTCCCCAATCACGTGACCAAACGGATGATTCGGATGCTCGGCGAGATTGCCGCCAAGAAAGCGGTACGCCACATGGGGCAGGTCCGCCGGCGACGCGTTCGTATCAAGGAGCCGGCCGAGGCCGTGGCGCAGGTCCTGAATGCCCTGACTCCGCAGGTTGCCAAGCGTGCCGAGTGGAGCGGTCACGTCGAACGCGTCGAGGATGCTCGTGACCACGTGGCCTGCCCGCTCAAGCGGAGCGCCGGTTTGGGGCGAACCCAGGCAAATCGCTGTGCGCACCCGCTCCGGCCAAGGCTGATGGGTGCGGTGGGCAAGGTCAAGCGCGATGCGAATCAGCAGGCCGCCCATGCTGTGCCCAATGAGCAACAGTTCTTTTGGCTGCCATTCGGCGACGAGAATGTCCAAAAGCGCGGCAAAGTCCGTTCCATTGGCTTCGAGCGACAACCCGCTGTTGTACCGCAGGTACAGGGGCACATACCCGAATCGCTCCGCGAGGCCTTGGCCAAAGTCGACGCCGTCGGCTTCGATTTTCCAGCACGACTCGTCGAGGGCCAGACCGTGAACAAAGAGGCAAAGCTTTTCGCCCTGGGCTGGCGCACCGGCATTTCGACCAGGAAGAGACACGAGCTGCATGCTCGCCGCCAGCGGATTGTCTGCCTTCGCGAGGTGGTCGCCGAACACACCGTTGAGGGCCGCGCGCACGTGTTGCTCGTTCTTTTCCCCTGGGATCGTGGGCTTCGCCAGCTCCGTCAGCGCGAGAGCCGCCGACCCGCCCGCGCGCACCAACGTGTAAACGAGACGCGTGGCACCTTCTTGTCCGGCTCGAATCAGGGCGACGGGCTCGCCGATGACCGGAAGCTGAACGAGAATGTCATAAGGCTTTGCGGCAATGGCGCCGTGCATCTGCTCGATGGTGTCGATAAGGCCGTGCCAACTCCGCTTCGCGATATCGGCGTAACCGCGCAGTTTTTCCTCTTGCGACGGCTCGAGCGAGTTCGGGTCCACCGGGGGGAGAGACTTCCTGTCGACGGTCGCCATGATTTCTATTCTTTCGGTAAAGCAGTCGGCGGTCCAAGCCGCGTGACGCCATTTCGTGCTTAGCTCGCCCGTAGCGGAAGTCCGTCACGAAGCGCTCACGTACACCCGCCTTGTGAACTATGTCTTCGTTCGACCTGCTGGGACCCATGACGATTCACCGACCCTCCGCCGCAGCGCTTCGCCTTCTTCGACTGGCGGCCATCGCGACCATTTCGCTGGGATGCGCGCACGCGCGTTATTACGACACTATCTCGGTGTCGCACCGGGCCATGTCCCGTGACGCCATGGCAACCACCCGCACGAAGCTTGAGGAGCGCCTCAAGAGCGAGGTCTTCTGGCTGGAGAATGCCGAGGGTGTTCGAACCAGAACCACGCTTCAGGGCATGGCACCGGAGGGCGTGCAGGCGCTTTGGCTTGCGACCACTGCCGGCGACCCGGATGCCGTCGAAGCCGACAGGTTCGTCCACACGGGTGCAGGTCACGTCCCTGTGACCGTGCGGCGCGAGGAGGCCGCGTGGATTCTTCGCATTGGAGTGGCGCAGGCGACAGGCCCGCGCGGCTCGGGCGCAAACCTCGTTGAGCGTTGGGGAATCGGCCCTCTCGAAGCCGATGGGGCGACGTGGACCGACGAGGCTCGCGAGGCCGTCGATGTGTCGCTTGCGCTCCTTTCAGTGGCGGAGAGACGTGTCCTCGCGGGCATTCCGATCGTGCGCAAGCATGCGCCTGCAGGTGAAACGGGCGACGGCGCAAAAGCCGTGGGCGCACGCTATTCTGGACGAAACTGCGATGCGCGTATCTTTGTCTTCGATGCGGCGTTTCGCGGGGAACACACGAACTTTGCGGGGGAACCGGAAGCGCCGCTCCACGACAACGTGCGTGCGCTGGTGCACGAGTACGGTCACGCGATCCACAAGCGTCCCGCCCGCATCGGCATCTGCCTTATCGACGAGGAACTTCCAAGGATTCAGGAACGTAAGCGGTCGCTCAATGCGCGCGTCTCCGCCTTCAACCGAACGCCGTCAGGGTCGCGTTCGCGTGCCGAAAGTGACGCAATTGCTCAAGTTCGAGACACCCTGGAACGCGACGCGGCTTCGTTCGAGCAACGTCAGCGCAGCGCGGTCGAGGCAGTCGGCGCCGATGGGCCCGTGCTCGCCGCTTACGCGGAGGTCATTGGAAATGACTCACCGCCGACGCGCTATGCGCAAGTGTCCCTTGGTGAATCCTTCGCCGAGAGTTTTTCGCTCTTTCGGGCCGATCCGGCAGCGCTACAAAGGCTCTTGCCCAAGGTCTACGAATTCTTCGCGAGTGGCGCGCACCTTCGCGCCATGGGTGCCGCGCTCGAAGGCAATTGAAGGCGCAGTCGCGCGGTCACAATTGAGGAGCGAGCGCCCGTTCCCGCCGCAAAAGTCCTTTGCTGCGTCGACGTGGAATTCGTGGTCTGCAGGTGCGATGTCTTCCTGCACACTCCCCGCGGGCCGCCGGCGCGTTGATTCGTTTCACGACGGCCACCTCAGGGCGGGCACGTTACTCTCAGGCGTTTTGGGCCTCATCGCGGCGCTCACCGCGGGATGCGGCGGAGCGCCGTCGGCCAGTGAACTGGCGCCCGTCACCACGTTGAACGGGTCGGTGCCGCCGGGCACCCTCGCGCGTCTCATCGACGAATCCGAAATGATGCGGACTTCCGACGGGCAAGGTCACACGATCCTCGTCATGCGCGGCACCAGGGTCGCCGGCACTCGGGCCGCCCTTCACCCGCATCCGTATGGAGGTACCACATGCGTGCTTCAAGGACGCATGACGCTCTACATGGAAGGCGCGTCGCCGAGCGCGGCCGAGGCAGGCACCTGTTACTTCATGCCGCCCGGCATGATGATGGCGGCCTCCAACCAGAGCGCCGTCGACAGCATCATCATGGATTACTTCGTCGTTCCCGACGGGCAGCCGGCGTGGACGGTGGTCGAACCCTACGTAACAGACCCGAACGGCCACTTCGATTGAATGCCCCCGTGGGCGATGTCAGCGTCGTTGTTCCCCCTCGAGAGTATTCGTCGATAACCGACGGGGCGAAGAACTCAAGACTCCGTGGTTCCGCACGTTCGATCGACTTTCGCTGCGTTTCCCCTTCTCGCATCCAGGTCCCGCACGCCCGAGACCGATGCCGGTTGCCGCGCCGAGGGCCGTGAGCGCGCGCCCTCCAAACACGACTTGAACATCACTTAGTGACAGCCAAGAACCCGCGAGCGAAAACATTTCCCTTACGCGAACATTTCGCTGGCGTCGCGGAATCGATGACTTAACCTCTGCTGGTCGCGGTGCCTGCTTGCCCCGCCCCCATTCGTTTCGGTCGGAGAGTCGCACCATGCAGCCGTTCTTGAAGGTACAATACAGCTCGGCGGAGTTTACGGCCCAAATGGACCGCCTGTACCTCGTGTCGGCCATCGCCCTCGACGTCTACAAGGAGCGCATGCACGGCATCGAGAAGCAGTTCGGTGCGCACGCGAAAATCCCCCCTTTGAAGGGACGCAAGACCGCCGAAGACAAGCTCCTGCGCGGCGGCGGCTTGCCTAAGTCGCCGGCAACGCTGACGGACATCGTTCGCGGCACGCTCGTTTTTGATGACCACGCCTCGATGTTTGACGCGGCGAAGACCCTTCAGAAAGAAGGAATCGTCTTCTCCATGAAGGACCGATTTCATAGCGAAGAGTCGGCCGGCTACGATGAGAGCAAGTCGTCCGCAGGTGGCATCGTGCTCAAGGGCGCACAAGACACCGGGTACAGGGACATCAACATGCTCCTTCGCCTCGATATCACCGTCCCCTGCTTCCCGGCCGTCGTGGGGGAAGCAGACAAAACGGAGGTCGTTACCTGCATTTGCGAACTCCAGCTCAACGTGAACGCCCTTTTGTCGGCCAAAGAGCTCGCGCATCCGGTTTACGAAATCACGCGACGCCAAGCGACGTTTTCCAAGTGGATGGTTGGCGCAGAGGGTCTGGCGTTCGCCTCCGCCGCGGCCGATGCGGCGCGCAACCCCGTCTCCGTCAGTGCGTTTGCCGCGCGCTCGGCAAAGGAATATCGCGCGTTCGTTGCAAGGCACCCTGCGGACGCGCCTTATCTGTGTTCCTGCGAGAAGCTTCTTGGCGATAAAGATCTGCAAATCGCAGTCGTTCCCCTCGCCGAACTTGTCGATGGCGTCGTGGAGCAGGACGGCGAACGGTCGCTGACGGCGGTGAAACCCCATGTCGGCGCTTTTCTCGCACTCATTGCCGACATCGTGCGCGCGCGTGTTGCAGCGCGAAGCGACGACGGCGCGGAGGGTGTCGTTACAGGCAAGTGGTGCACGGGCGACGCGGCGCCGAAGCTGTCGAGGAAGATTTCCCTCGCCGACGCCGTCGGAGCCGTCATCGTTCGGCAGCACGAGGGCAATGAAGCGGCGCTCGACAGCACCTTGATGGGATTCATTGGGAGCGAGGAAGCGAGCCGCGAGCGTATGCAGGCCAAGCTTTTGGAGGCGGAGGACATGCGAAACGCGCTTCGAAAAGCGACCGTCAAACACAACGAGGAGTACGCGCGCGTGGAGCTCGACTTTTTGGAGCAATTGCTCAAGAAAGCCCCGCGCCGCCACCCGAATCCCCCCGTCGTGGCCTCGATGACCGAAGAGCAACGCGAGACGGAGCGAAGCCTGCGTGGGCTCGACCTTTCGGATTTTCGGCCGTCCGTGAAGGCGAAAAAAGACGCCCTCATGCTCGCCATTCGCAAGTCGACTTTGGCTGCGCGCTCGATCGGTCCAGCGACGGCCGGTGCCGCGCCGGCGCGAAATCTTTTTGAAGACTACGTTGTCTTCTACGGGCAAGAGCTCGATAATTTGACGGCGTTGATGCCGAAACTTTACGATATCTTCACCTTCTCGACGATGCGGCAGGTCCCGGAAAGCTCGGCCGTTCCACCCGCTTCTGCCGCGGGAGGAGAGGCCCCGAGTAGCGGGATTATTTCCGGCGAATCCGGCGAGGCTCCGGAGCCAACGGGCAGCAAACGTAAGCCGCTCACCGTCGAAGAACTCAAATCCTGGAAGTGGTAGTGACCGCGGCGTCACCCTGACCAGGTAACGCCCGCGTCTCGCTGCAATCGGCCGCCTCGCGTCAATGCGGCGTTGGGTCTTGCACGTGGGCCGCGAAGAGCACGGTCTTCGTCGGCTCGTCGAAAAGCGCAAAAAAGAAAGACTTGTTGGCGCGAAGCCTCTTCGGCGGGTCGGTGCTCGCGGGACGAGATGCCGCTGAAGTCCGCGGCAACATAACTTTGTGACGGCGAGCTGAACGTTCGCCCGCGCCCGGTGCATCGTCCTTGCGGGCACGGCT
>CAIQDA010000251.1 GCA_903870415.1 uncultured delta proteobacterium | reverse complement strand
AGCCTTCGCCTTGGAGAAGAAGCAGCACGAAGCCGTAATACATGGCGCTCGTGAGCGTGCCCCATGAGAGGACGCGGACGAGTTGCGCGGTGTCTTTGCCGAACATGTCCGGTGTGCAGAGGAGCCACAAAATTCCAAGCGATGGAATCGCGAGCGCGGCACGTGCGGCCGGCGCACGAAGAGCCGTGCGAATGCGCGGACCCCAGCGATGGTAGATGAGCGCGAGGAGCACGCCCCACACGATGGCGTCGTAACGGGTCGGCGTCCGGAAGTAGAGATGGCTGTAGAGTGCAGCATCGGTCCACGGTCCCATCCGAAACAGCATCCAGAGTCGGCGCCCGAGAGCCCCGAGCGCAAGCGCCACGAGCAGGGCGACGCGCGCCCGGTCGGAGTTGAGACGGTGCAGCACCCAGAAGAGTGCGGGCACGACCAGGTAGAACTGCTCTTCAAGGGCCAGCGACCAGCCCCAAAACATCACGACGTCGGTGGCTTCAGGCGCGACGAAGTTCGTCACGTAAAGCGCCTCGTAGGGAAGGTGCGCGCGCTGCGTGGCCGAGAGCGCGGTCGTGAGCGCGAGGTACGCGAGTACAACGTAATACGGCGGGAACGTGCGGAAGACTCGGCGCACATAGAAGCGCCCTAGGTCGAGCGTTCCGGTCGTCTCGAGGGAGCGGAGCAAAATGGCTCCGATCAAAAACCCGCTCAGCAGAAAGAAGAGATCCATGCCGAAGAAGACGCGCAGCGACCCTTCGACGAAGCCTGCGTTCATGGGCAGGCGCTGCTCCGCGAATATCCACGTGACGTGGTACTGAACCACGCTGACGATGGCGAGCACGCGAAAGCCGTGCAGCGCGGGGTAGCGATTGTCGAGAAGGTCGAGCGCCCACCACGGCCGCAAAGGCGCGGGTGCTACGTCACGCGAAGGCGTCACAGAGCGATGCGATCCGTCATGGATACGGGAGGCCGCCGGAGTCGTTGTTGCCCGCGTCGGGGGTGTGCACGCAGGTGCCCGTTTGGCTCGCGTAGCAAGTGCCGCTCGGTGCGTCGCAGCACTGCGTCGACGTGGTGGGGCAGGTGGACGAGCAGTCGAAGTCCGTTTGGCAACGAGGTGCGCAAACCCGCGTGCCGCTGTCGCGAACGCCGCTGTCGCGAACGCTGCCGTCTGCCGCGCCGCCGTCACGCACCACCACGCCGCCGTCACCGCAGCTGCCGTTTGCGCACGGGTCGTCAGCCGGGTCCGAGGTGCTTCCGCAAGCCGCGACGAGGAGCGCGATCGCGATGCAAATCGGCAGGGAGGCGCGTGGTTTCATGGTACGGGCAAATACCGTGGTTCCCCTCGGATGCCAAGCTCCAGAATGCTCCGCCTAGCTTCGTTTTGCCTCTGCCGCTGGCGGCCCAGGGCGCCATGACCGACGTTCCGGATCGAGAGCCCAAGCGTGTTCGCTGGGAGCGTTTTTTTGCACCAGTGGCGCTCGTGCTTCTCGGCGTGGTCGTGTTTTGGCCGGCCCTTCGGTCGCGCTTCTACCTCGACGATCACTTCCACGCGGCGATGCTCGCGGGCCGATGGCCGACGCCACGAAGCGTCTTCGATCTTTACCACTTCGTCAGCGACGGTGACCGCGCCGCGCTCGCCAGTCGCGGGGTCATCCCGTGGTGGAGCAGTCCGACCCTGAGCGTGCGTTTTCTGAGGCCGCTCTCGAGTCTTCTCCTCGCCATCGATTACCGGTTGCTGCATGGGAGCGTCTTCGCGATGCACCTGCACTCGCTCGCGTGGTGGGCGGCGTGCGTTCTCGGCGCTCACCGCCTCTACGCGCGGGTGCTCGGCATGCGCGCCGCATCGATCGCGACGGTGATCTTTGCGCTCGCGCCGTGCCACGTGGTGCCGCTTGCGTGGCTCGCCAATCGCGAAGCGCTCGTCTCCCTTGCGTTCGGGATTGGCGCAATCACGTGCATGCTACACGTTCTCGAGACGGGTCGTATGCGTGACGTAGCGTTGGCGGCTTTGGCCTCATCGCTCGCGCTTCTCGGGGGCGAATACGGGCTGAGTCTCCTCGGCTACGTCGCCGTGATGGCGTTCTTTCGGAGCGAGGCTCCGCTTCGTCGACGCCTTTTGGTGTGCGCGTCGTTCGGCGGCCCCACTGCAATTTACCTGCTTGCGCGCGTTGCTCTTCGATGTGGCGCTCACGGCGGCGGCTTCTATCTCGACCCTCTTTCATCGCCCGTTGCGTTCCTGCGTGAAGCTCCCCGGCGCTTCGCAACGTTGCTTTCCGAACTCTGGCTTTCGTTGGACGGACGGTTGCTTGAGGGCACGTCCGCGGCTTTTCGCGTGGCGGTCGCCGCCGGTGTCGTGGTGCTCGTGGCCGACCCGCTGCGCCGATCGCTCACGCATCGCGAAGGTCGCGAGCGAACAGACCTGCTTTGGATGCTCGCCGGTTCTCTGCTCTCGCTCGTTCCCGTGCTCGCGGTTGCGCCACACCCGCGCGTGCTCGGAGCCGCGATGCTCGGAACAGCGCCTCTTGTCGGCACTCTTTTGGCGGACGCGTGGTGGCCGCCCGCGCTCCCCGCGCGTCGAGGTCGAGCGGAGTGGGCGGTGCTGGTTGCGACGGGCCTGGGCTTTGCGCACCTCGTTCATGCGCCGGTAACCTCCTGGCTCATCGCTCGGCAATTTCGCAACGTCACGGCTTTTTTTGAAGCGACCGCGGAGCGGGTGGCGACGAGTGTTCCGCCGAACGACGGAGAACGCGCGAGCCCGAAGGTCGTCATCGTGCGCGGCCTTGGCGCTGCATTTTACCTGCCGTTTGCTCTCGATGAGCAGTTCGGTCGAAAGGCCTCGTGGTCGGTGCTTGCGCAAGGCGATCACGTGCTCGTCATGCGCCACGACGCGCGCACCCTCGACCTCGTCGCGCCCGCAGGTGGCAGCATCTTTCCGGCGGGGCTCGACCAAATTTTTCGAAGCGACGACGAACACTTTCATTCGGGTGATTCCGTCGCGACGCCGGACATGAAGGTGACGGTGCTCGAGGCGAACGCCGCGGGACCAAGGCGCGTGCGGTTCGAGTTTGATCACGACCTCGATGACGGTTCCACCACGTGGCTCTCCGAGGGCACCTTCGGCGTCTCTCCGGTCACGTTGCCGAAGGTCGGCTTCGGGCTTCCGCTTCCACGCTGATCAGCGAGACGGCGTTTTGACCTTCCGGGCCCGCGGCTTCTTCGGCTTCGGCGGCGCCGCTTCCGATGCGGTCAACGCGACGAGTTCGCAAAGCCACGCGCGAGAGTCGAGGTTTTCGTCAATGAGAAACCAGGGTTTTGCTCCTGGGTAAGGAGCGGCTTCCACGGGCGTTCCGATAAACGCTCGCCCCGCTTCCGTGTGCTTTACATACAGTTGATCGCCGCAGATGAGCGCGACCACTTTGCCATCGGCGTACACCGCGTATTCCCCGAACATCTTTCGAGAGGCGAGCAGCTCGGTGCCCTCGAGCTGTTCGAGCACGTACGAGGCAAAGCTTTCCGTGGAGGCCATCGACGAGTGCTTTCGTTTCGAAGCGCGAGTCCGGGT
>CAIQDA010000250.1 GCA_903870415.1 uncultured delta proteobacterium | reverse complement strand
TCTCTGGCGGAAGCGCGCGATAAGACGCGCCCGAGGTGTTTCGAAGGGACTTTGCGCCTACGGCCGCAAGGAAGCGCTCGAGGTCGCTCGCGGAGGGCGGAGAGGCGCGCAGATCGCGATCGACGAAGGAAATACCAGAAACTTCGAGGGCCGCACGCGCCTTCTTCACTGTTCCGCAGCTGGGGATACCCCAAACGACGACGCCCATGGCGCGAGACCGTAGCACGTGCGCGGGTATTGTGATGGGCGATTAAATCATGGGACCGCGGGGCCGCTTCGACGCTGGAGACGAAGCCTTGACAGTTTTGTGCGCGGTTAGGTACAACGAGCCGATGGAACCACGCATCAACTTTGTGACTCTTGTCGTCGCGGATCTGGAGCGCTCGCGGCGCTTTTACATCGATGGGCTCGGGTGGACGGCCGCGATGGAGGCAGGCGGAGAGGTCGCGATGATCCACGTCGGCAACAAGCTCGTGTTGTCGCTTTGGGCGGAATCCGCCGCGCGGGCAGAGATTGGCGAGGTGACACGCGGCGGAACGATGCCCTTTACGCTGGCGCACAACGTCTCATCGCCCGCAGAGGTCGACGCCGTGCTCACCACCGCACGCGATGCGGGAGCCACGGTGCACGCCGCGCAACCACGTGAATGGGGCGGCTACAGCGGTTACTTCAGCGATCCCGACGGGTTCCGATGGGAGGTTGCCTTTAACCCGTTTCCGATCGGCGACGTGACACTTCCATAGCGCCGTGAGGGCACAGTATTCACGGACTGGATGCACGGACTGGATGCACGGACTGGCACGCCCGTGCGGCCTCGACACGAACGCCGATGGCCGTGCGCTCGAGGGCGTGGTGGTCGGCGTGAACCCTGACGGCTCCCGCAGCGTCACACGGTCGGCCTCGCCGAAACGCGAACATCAGGGAATCGGGCGGTCCTCGCGACGGCTCCCTCCCTGCCACTTTCTTTTTTTTCGCCATCGACGCGCGGAGACGACACACGGCTCGCCGTGCGTGCATCATAGCTCTCGTTCGCAGTGCGGCACGTGCGGGAGGCGCGCGCGGCTGACCCGCAGACCCAACGGAGACCGATGCAAGAGCCTACCACAGCACAAAAGCCCGTGATGTTCGTCGTGGGAGCGGCCGGCGGCATCGGCGCCTCGCTGTGCTCGCGGCTTCGTGATGGCGCGTTTCGACTGGTGCTTGGCGGGCGATCCGAGGGGCCACTGCGCGAGCTTGGCGATTGGTCCCTTTGAGCACCGTCGACGCGCCCAACGAGCGTAGAACGATCGCGGTCGCCGGAGCGACGGGCTTCATCGGCGCGCACCTCATCGAGCAGCTCCGCGGAGCCTATGAGGTCGTCGGCTTGACGCGCAGCGCGCGACCGCCCTCGCAGGGCGTGGCGTGGCGCGAATGCGATCTATTCTCGGCGTCGAGCACCCAAGCTGCGCTCCGCGGCGTCGACGTCGCGTTCTACCTCGTGCATTCGATGATGCCGTCGTCGCGCCTGTTTCAAGGGGACTTCCACGACACGGACCTTCTGCTTGCCGACAACTTTGCCAGGGCGTGCGCGCAGCAGGGCGTCAAGCATATTGTCTATCTCGGCGGCCTCGTACCCGCTGCGGGGTTCGTGAGCCAGCACCTCGCGAGTCGACTCGAAGTCGAGGGAGTGCTCCAGTCCGCGGGCATCCCGGTCACGTGTCTTCGTGCAGGGATGGTCGTCGGCCCGGGCGGCAGCTCGTTCGAGATTCTACGCTCGCTCGTGTCGCGACTGCCGTGGATGGTGCTGCCAAAATGGACGAAGAGCTCTGGGCAGGCGATATTCCTCGACGACGTCGTCGCCGTGCTTGCAGCGTCCCTCGAAGATCCGGCGCTCGTCGGAGGAACATTCGACGTCGTGAACGGCGAGTCCCTCTGCTACGAGGACCTTCTGCGAGACACGGCTGCGGCGCTCGGAAAGCGGCGGCGAATGGTCCCGGTGCCTATCGCTTCGACCGGCTTCTCCAAGCGCTGGGTGCAGCTCTTTTCCGGCGCCTCGTACGAGCTCGTCGCGCCGCTCATCGACAGTTTGCAGTGCGACCTTCCGCGGTTGCAGCCGCGCCCCGAGGTCGCCCGTTACGTGAAGTACGCCACGTTCGCCAGCATGCTCACCGAGACCCTGCGACGCTCCGACACTGGCGCTCGTGTCGACGTCGCGCGGTCCCGCACCCGGCCGAAAAAGCACATCGCGCCCACGGTCCGTTCGATTCAACGCCTACCACCGCTGCCGAGCCGCGACGCTCGCTTCGTGTCCGACGCCTACATGCGCTGGCTTCCCCAGTTTCTGCGGCCCTTCATTCGTGTCGAGCGGTCACCCGCAACGAGTCGAATCACGTTTTCGCTGGCGCTCTTGCGTCGCCCACTCTTGATCCTCGAGCTCATCGATCTCGGACCGGATCGCACGCGAGACAAGTTTCACATCGTCGGCGGACTGCTCTCGAAGACGACGACAACCGGATGGCTCGAGTTCCGACAAGTCGCGAACAAGCGCTACACGCTCGCTGCAATCCAGGAGTTCGTTCCGTCCCTACCGTGGCTCATTTACATCCTGACGCAGGCTCCGGTTCACGCCTGGGTCATGCGACACTTCAGCAAGCACCTCGAAAAGAAATAGCGCCGCCGTGCGTGAGCGCACGCGGGTGGTCCGCCGCGAGGACCGCCGGGTCGGCCGCTTCTTTAAAGCTACAAAGCGCGCAGCGACTCGGTTTAGAGCGCGGAGAGACGAACGCGAGGCATCAGCGGATTGGCGGTGGAGCGATGAGCTTCAAGTTGAGTCCGCCCGGGTATTGGTAGCTTGTGTAGGAGCCGTAGCCGGAGACCTGGATGCCAACCTTCGCGCCGGCCGTGAGCTCGTGGGCCCCGCCGTTCGTATTGGCGAGGCGCAGGCGCATGACCTTGTGGCCGCTGTTTGGAATGTCTACGCCGGTGCTCGTGACAAGGACGCCATCGAGCTTGAGCGTGCCCTCGGCGGCGGGCGGGTAGACGACGTCGACGACGTTCACGTCGTAGTCGGTCGGCGCGAGAAAGATGTAGCTGTCACGGTACTGCTCGACCGAGGCGGGAAAGCTCATCGACGGGTCGCCCTTCGCTTGGTCCGTCGCCGTGGGGTCGACGATGGAGCCGCCGAGCATGAGCGTCGCGATACCGAACGCGTTGTCTCCGGTGACGCGGAAGTCCTTGTTCACGCGCCCGAGGTCGACGACTTGGCCCGCGTTGATCGTCGAGGGGGCACCGGCCGGACGTGTCCCGGTCCACTGGAGGTTTGTCCCATCAACGTTGCCGACGAGGCGCACGACGTGCCCGACGGGGCGATTGGCGGGCCCGGTCGGGACCGTGACGACGTAGTCTTTTCCGAGGGTTTCTGCAGGAAAAACGCTCTCCTCCACATGGTCGCACGCGGGCGAGCCGGACGGCACCGTGATGCACGGAACCCCGCTCACCACCTGCACCGGGGCCGACGCCGTGATCACCGAGCCGCTGAGGTCCGCGCTCTCGGTCATGCTCGTGAAGAGCTCGACCACGTCGCCGGCGTTGAGCGTGTAGTTGCCCGTGCCGCCGGCTCGTAGCGCCGCGATCGAGCCGCCGGAGAGCACGTTGCCGTGCGCGCCAATTTTAATTTGCACCGTGGTGTTGTCTTGCGTCGCGGTGATGGCGACGTAGCTCGACGAGAAGCTCGCGCTGTTCGAGCCGACGACGCGGTAATTGCCTGTCATCGCGGACGACGGGAGGAGCAGCGACGCGTCGTTCGAGAACGAGAAACACCCCACCGGACCGAAGTTGTCGGGGCAGCTACGGTTGCCCGGGCAGCTCGACCAGTTCTTGCCCGCGGGGCCGCCCTCGCCTTTGTACTCGAGCGCGTTGAATTGATAGACGGTCACCGGCGCGCTCGTCACCAAGTGGTACGCACCCTTGCGCGCGAGGACCGAGGACGTGATCGATGGTGGCGCCCCACATTCGTCCGCGTCGCCGCCCTTGAGGCTTTGCACCCACGGCAAGTAGATCGGCTGCAGCGCGTGCGCCGCAACGCTGACCGTTTGGCTGAAGTTGTTGGGCCCGGTGACGGTGACGGACACGGTCGTTGGGCTCGCGTTCGCGACGACGGCGGCGAAGTCGAAGGTGCTCCACACGGCATTTGCGACGGGTGTCGGCCAAAAGTCGCAGCCCACGTAAGCCTTCGCGGCCGCGGCTTGGGCGCACGACGCGACGCCGCCAACGGGGTCCGTGCCGCCGTCGTCGAGGCTCGGGTCCGTGCCGATGGCGAGGCCGCCGTCGCTGTCGCTGGAGCCGCCGCCGCCGCTCGAGCCGCTGCCTGCGAGCCCGGACGAAGTGCTGCTTCCGCAGCCCATGGCGAGCGCGAGCGAACCAAAGACCAAGAGGGAGAGAGACGTGCGAGCGACCATGCCGCTGCGCTAGCGACCATTGCTGGCGACGCAATCAAAAACGTGGGAAACAGCATGAGGTTACGCGGATGCCGTCGTCGTCCAGAACGGGTGGAAGCCCGCGACCGACGCGTACATCGGTGCGGACCGTGCACCGGCGACGCTGGCTCCGAACGACGGGCCACGGCGTAGGTACTTGTCGCCAGGGCGGTGAGCGCGCATGGAGGCGATCGGAGTGAGCCTCCCCCGATCCGTGGACACTCCTGAACACTCGATGCCTACCAAAAAGCGCTAACCGCCATGGGCGCAAGGGCAAGTATGAGTCGCAAGGGAAATTGATGGGATAACGCCGTCGCCGAGAGCTTCTTCTCAAGTACCAAAACCGAACTTGGGATCGACAACCCGCTTGCCTCCTTCGCTCAGGCAAACGCCATGGCTGCAGAGTATATCGATGTATTCTACAACGCCGTTCGGTTGCACTCCACAAACGGCTACGTGAGCCCCATCCCATTCGAACGAACTTCCCTTACCGCCTCACTCGCAGCACCGTGAGACTGTCCGCTGGACGGGGGGAATGCCATCCCGCACGATGCACCTCGTATGAACCACGCTCTTTGCGAACTTCGGCCGCGGCCTGGGGCCGGAAAACCAGCGCGAGATTCATTCGTCAGAAAGCAGGGTCGCGCGGAGCTTCGCCAAAGGAATCGCGCTCGCCGGTGACGCTTCGTGCTCGGCGAGGCGCCAGCGAACTCCGCGACGCCTGCCCCGAAGATGGCCCGGCGAACTGGTGGTTCATGCGGCTCGTCAAAGAGTCGGCCGCAGGCGATGAAGCTGTCCCTTCGAGTCGCGGGATTGTGCGCCTC
>CAIQDA010000249.1 GCA_903870415.1 uncultured delta proteobacterium | reverse complement strand
CGATGGCCGGAAATCGACCGAATGCCGGTTTGGTTAGAGCAATCGCTTGAAGACGCGCGGCGCGGATTCGTGGTCTGAATGTCCTATGCGCCGCCTCACGCGGAAAGTTCCTCGGGACGCTTGACGCCGTCTTTCGTTGTCGCCACGTACGCTGTCATACCAGAATCATCGGGTGTGACCAAAGAAGTCGCTCCGTACGGCACGAACGGTGAGCCGAGCGCGAGCCCGCGGATGTAGCCGATGATTGTCGCCGCGATGGCTTCGCTCTTCTCGTCGGCCCGGGCCGTTCGGAGCTTCACCCACGGCTCGAGATGGTCGGCAATCACCTGAATGGCGCGACGGTCGAAGCCAATGCTTGAAGACCTGGGGGGCGGATTCGTGGTTTGAACGTCCTGATTGCAGTGCGGGTACCCGCTGGTCGAAACCGAATAAAAATTGCGCACGCCGCCGGTGATAAACGACGCGTTAATCTCACCCACCATGCACATTTTAAGGGTACTATTTGTCGGATGAGCGTTTCGCGGCTGGGGGGACGCACGCTCCGTCTGCTCGTGGCGGTCGCGATGCTAGGTGCCTGCGTTTTGTGCATCGGTTGCGCGCGTGCATCGCAGCACATGGTACGCGAAGCGGTCTCGGGTGTTCTTGACGTTGGCGATTGGGAGCCGCATCGCGACGGGGCGCTTCCTCTTCAAGGCGAGTGGGTCGCGGCTTGGGGCGTTCAGCCCGATGGATTGGGCGCGCTCGATGCGTCGGCGCCACGGACGATGTTTCGCATGCCGGATCGCGTGGAGAGCCAAGCGCCGGCCGGGTCCTGGGTGCACGGGCAGGGGCTCGTCTCGTTCGTGCTCGAGCTGCGCGGGCTCCCCACCGATGAGAGCCTGGCGATTCACGTGCCAACGCTGTGGTCGAGTGCTCTTCGTTGCCGCTCGTCATCCGGCGCTGAAACCGTGCTCGCGTCGTCGCTCACGGCGGACGTGCGCGTCGTCTCGAGCTTGGCGCCGTATGCGCTCGTGCTCCCGCGCGCGGCGAACCTGACGTGCACGCTGTCCTACGCGGTGCCGCCGCCGGTGGAGGGTTGGAGGTCTTTCTTTTCCGAGGCACCTTCGCTCTCGCCGGCGCAGGCGGCGCTCGATCGCGTATCGGAT
This sequence comes from uncultured delta proteobacterium, assembly GCA_903870415.1. Lineage (GTDB taxonomy): Bacteria > Myxococcota_A > Polyangia > Polyangiales > Polyangiaceae > CAIQDA01. The sequence continues at coordinate 14,176 of CAIQDA010000249.1, read as the reverse complement.
CATCGAGCGTTTTACGTCGCGTTGTGTGCGTTCATGGTCACCCTCGCGAGCTACATGTTCGTGCAGTGGCAGGCGCGACGCCGCGCGAAGGCCCCGCTCTTCGTCGCGGTCATGTTCGTGGTCATCGCCGTGTGGCTCGCGGGCTATGGCGCTGTCTTCGAAGGCCTCGTGTGGCCCGGTTTCTTGCTGCGTCGCCGCATCGAGTACGCGGCCGTCTCCGCCATCGGTGCGTCGGCGCTGTGGTCGACCGTGCTGATGCTCGAGCGGCCTCGCACATGGCTCGCGAAGGCATTTGCAGGTCTCGCGCTCGCCGCCTCGCTGGTCACGTTGCTGCTCCCAACGAGGCTCGTCGCGTGGGCGCTCTTCGCGCTTGTGCAGCCGACCACGACGATATGCTTGGTGCTCTCGATGGGATACGCGGCGAAGGCGTTTATCGCGCCGTCCTCTTCGCGTCAGGTGCGCATCCTCGCGCTCGGCATCGTGCTCCCGGCGGCGCTCGGCATGGTCGACGTCGTCCTCTCGCGCGTCGCGGACGTGCGCCTCGGGCTAATCTCCTACGGCCTCGTGCTGCTCGGCTTCACGATCGCGCTGACCTTCGCGCGCGCGAACGCTGCCGCCCATCGCGCGGCCGAGGTCTTTGCCGATCGCTCCGCGTGCTTCGTGCCGCAAGAGTTCTTGAACACGCTGGGCCACGCGGACCTCACGACCGTGCGCCTGGGCGATGCGCGCGAGCGCCCGATGACCGTGCTCTTTGCGGACTTGCGCAATTTCACCGCCATGAGCGAGCACCTCACGCCGGCGGAGACATTTGCATTCCTCAACGATTGTTTCTCCCGCGTCGGACCGCCGGTCCGGGAGCATGGCGGATTCGTCGACAAGTACATCGGCGATGCAATCATGGCTCTCTTCCCCGCTGACCCGGCGCAGGCCGTCCGCGCCGCACTGGCCATGCAGAAGGCCATCGCCGATGTTCGTGCGCCGCGAGGGACGGACCGACGACCCGCTCTCGGGATTGGTATCCACATGGGCGGCGTCATGATGGGCACCATTGGCGAAGAACGCCGCTTCGAGGCCACGGTTATTAGCGATGCCGTGAACCTTGCCGCGCGCCTCGAGGGCCTCACGAAACAGCTCGGCTGCGGGCTCGTGGTCTCCGGTGCCATCGCGCACGAGCTGCCGGACGACCTGGTGCCGCACATCCGCGAACTCGGACGCTTTGCCGTGAAGGGCAAGAGCGAGCCCGTGACCGTCGTGGAGGTCTTTGCGCTCGATTCCGTCGAAGTACGCCGCCACAAGTACGACACGAAGGTGCGCTTTCGACGAGGCGTGGACGCGTTCATGCGCGGCGGCTACGAAGAGGCTACGGACGCGTTCGGCGCAATCGTCGACACGTGTCGCGAAGACGGCCCCGCGTATTGGTGGTTTGTGCGGTCGATAGGCGAATTTGCCGGCGACGGTCCCGAGAGCACGCGAGGATTCCTCCAGCTCGATGAAAAGTAGGCGGAGCGGCCGCTCGTTCAGGAGGAAGTTTCCCCGCCGCTGCGCACGTTCGCGTTGACTTGGGTCGCCGTTGGGCTCGGTCCCCGCGTCCCTTGTTCTTTTCTAGGAATTCACACGTTTTCCCCCGCGCAACCGGCTCGACGAGGTCTATGCAGACTACAGCTACGATGGCGTCTTTACGTCGGCGGCGAGCTTTGGCCTTGAGCGCGTGGTGGTCGTCGTCTCGCTCTCGAAGAGTCACGGCCGTGCGGGGCGCGCATCGGCTTCGTGCGTGCCACGCCGGGCGTTCCTGAGCACGTCGACAAAGTGGCGACCCACAGCGCATTTCATCCGAGCATTCAGGCGCAACGGCTCGCATTCGCAGCAATCGACAGCGAAACATGGATTCGCGATGCATATGCAGAATACACAGAAGCGCGTGCGGTCGGGCTGCGTTCGCTCGAAGAGGCTCGGGTGCCGTTCCTTCCACCGAGCCGCGGCAGCTACGTCTTCGCGGACTTCGGAGCCTTCGCGCTCCCCCGCCACTTCCTAGAGATTCGTCGCTCGCGACGGAAGGTGATGGGCGAGGGGGACCCAACCCCCGGACTGCGCAGCAGGCAGGGATAGCTTGAAGTTGCTCTCGCGTTGGAAATTTGCAAGAGCCCGAGATGCTAGACCCTTTTCAGCGAGGGTCAGGCCAGGCAACCGAGCGCGACCGCGCCGCGGTCATTGAAGGCGTGCGCGTCGCGCCAAAGGGTCGCGTAGCCCACGTGGTCGCCGTGGACGTGGGCTACGGTCAGCTGGCGCACAAGCTCCGCATCGACCCGCGGGTGACGAACCTGGAGCGCACCGTCGCGCGGGTCGCGGCCGACCCGACGTTCGCGAAGAGCCTCGCACAAGAGGCGCTCGACTGGTGTGCAGAGTACAAGGAAAGCGTCTGGGCAAAGGACGAGGCACAGCTCGATCGCCTGCGCACCTTCCTTCACTCGAAGCTGTCGCTCGTGCGCGGCTGAGCGTGGCGATCGCGGCGTGACGTTCGGCGTCTACGCCGGAGGATCAGCGCTCCGAGGCCGACGAGCACACCGCCCCACGGGGCCCTCGACGCCGAAGGTGTGTGTAGGCTGCATCCACCCCCCGCGTCCGTTGTGGTCTCCTCCGCGTGTGGAGCCTCTTCGCCACCGTCGAAAGTCCACGCTGCGTCTGCTGCAGCGCTCGCGTCGATAGGCGATGGTGCGGTCACATCGTCGGTGCCTGTATCGCCCGCGGCGTCCGGCTTTGCCCCTGCATCGCGTGGGACACCGGCGTCCGGCGCGGACCCGGCATCGGCACGCACGCCCGCATCGCTCGCGCCACGCACGCAGCGCCCGGCGGTGCCAAAGCCCGTCGTCGGCGACGATGCGAGGCGGTCGAGGGTCATGGGGCCTGCGACACCGTCTTCGTCGAGGCGGTCGGTCGGGTGGTTGTCGTTCCAAAGTCGCTGAAACGCGAGCACGCTCTGCGCGCGCAAGTCGATGCCGGAGCCTTCGAAGTGCACGGGGTCGGATGCTTGGAGCGGGTAGACGAAGCCTGCATTCTGCAAGCGTGTCGCCGCCGTGGCGTACTCGGAGACGTCGATGGCCTTGCCCGTCTCGTGGTTCGACGAACCGGGATTCGCCGCAACGGAGCAGCCGCGGTAGAGCAGGTATTGCTCGCTGATTGTGCGAAGCGCCGAGTTGATCGTGAGCCGCTGCACTTGCGCGACTTGCAGCAGCGAGGTTCGCGCGGCCGGGCTCAGGTAGAGGTGGACGCGCGGATGTTGCGGCACGAGGTTCGGGTGGCTCACGGGCACGAGCCGACCGTCAAGGAGGCACAAGAGCTCGTTGAGAATCTGCGTCGAGAGCGCCTCGGCACCGGCGGTAGAGCAGCCGTTTGCATTGGCGAGAGTCGCGAGCGTCAGTGCCGCGGACGTCGTGCCGTAAGCAACGTCGTCGTGAATCTCGCTGCATCCGTCGTCCGTGGGGGCCGCACCACATGCGGTCACGAGGGCCGCCGCCACGATAAGTCCAGCTCCGATGGTCCCGCGCATGAGGGGACCGTGCCCGATGCGCCGGCGGTTCTCCAGCAGTTCGGAACTTTAGCAGGCCGTTGCACGCGCTCGTTGCAAGCGTAGACTGACGGCGGAACGGCGGCCCCTTGGCGGGCTTGGCGCCGCACCGGTGCGCTGCGTTGACCGCCGAGAAGGCCTCGCTGGACGACATGCTGCGCGGGTTGGAATTGAATGTCGTATGCGCCGCTCAGCGGCCGCTCACCGTCGGCGGCACGGGCTCTGCTTTCTCGGCAACGAGCCAGAAAAGCGTTGTGGCCCCGCGGCCCTTCAGCTCGACGACACCACGGGCTTCCACCACGAAACGATCGCCGAGGAGCGCCGCCGTCTCCTCCGTGATTTGCACGCGCCCCGCCGCGCCGTGGCTCTCCACGCGGCTCGCGATGTTCACCGTGTCGCCCCAGAGGTCGTAGATGAACTTGTCTTTCCCGATCACGCCGGCGACGGCAGGTCCGGAGTGGATGCCCACGCGAATCGCGAGGCTGTAACCCGTGTCGATGCGCTCGATCGCTTCGACCATGGCCAGCGCCATCCGTGCCGCACGCACCGCGTGGTCGTCGCAAACCGAAGGGACGCCCGCGACGGCCATGTACGCGTCGCCGATGGTCTTGATCTTCTCCACACCGAAGCGCGTGGCGATGCCATCGAAGGCCACGAAGATTTGCTCGAGCACGCGCACGACCTCGGCCGGAGGCAGCTTGGCCGCAAAGGGCGTGAAACCGACGATGTCGGAGAAGAGCACGGTAACCGCGTCGAACGCGTCGGCGATCACTTGCTCGCCGCCCATCATGCGGTGCACGATCGACTGCGGCAACATGCGCACGAGCAGCTCCTCCGAGCGCTTCTGCACCTTCCTTGCGACCTCGGCTTCGAGCAGCGCCCCTTGCCGCTCCGCGAGCTCGACGGCCATTCGACCGAAATTCATCGAGAGCGAGTCAATCTCCTCAATGCCGACCGGCTCGAGCGTGCGTGGCGAGAGGTTCGTGCCCAGCATCGAGCTCTCCTCTGAGAGGCGCTTCAGGGGAACCGCAATCTCCTTCGCGAGCTTCGCCGAGCGGCGCACCAGCGCGACGAAGGTGAGCGCGCCCGACGCGACGACGATGGCCACGAAGAGTCCGAACGTCATGAGGGCGCGACGGCGGTTCTCCGCGAGCGGCGCGAGGAGCTCGGACTTCGGCGTGAAGACGAACATGCGCCAGCCCGGCTCGCTGAGGGCATCGTGGGTCACCACGAAGTCCCGGTTCGCCACGCGAAGTTCGACGGGCTCGCCGACGCCGCCCCGCGCGAGCGCCTTTTCGAAGAATGCGCGCGCCGCGGGGTCGGGAATACGGCCGACTTGGAATTCCTCTGGCTTAATCGTCTCAGAAAGGACCTTCTTGCCGCCGTAGTCATGCGAGTCGAGCTCGTTCAGGCCGATGACGCCCTCGAGCTTCGGGCTCACGGCGAGAATCTGGCCGCTCGCGCTCGTGAGCATCGCCGCGCCCCCGTACGGGAGTGGGAGGTCGACGACACTTTGCAGGAGCTTCCCAATGGTCACGTCGAGGCCCGTCACGCCCACGAGCTTGCCCTCGCGACGGATGGGCACCGCGCAGGTGATCATCCAGCCCTGCCCCGCCGGGTCGAGGTAGGCGTCCGTCCACTTGGGAATTCCCTCGGGGTCGTGCGCATCGTCTGCCACGTAGTAGAAGTTGAACGTGCGCGGGTCGAGCTGCGGATCGAACTGCTCGTACACCTTAGGGATGAACGGCATGTAGCGGTTCATCCCGGACGCCGCGTTGAAGTAAACCGCGACGACGCTCTCGGGCATCTCCGCGAGCGCCGAACGCATCAGCGGATCGAAGGCCTCCGTCTCCTGCGCGAGGCGCTGCGTCGTGTCGTCCAACGGGGAGCGCCCAGTGACAATCACGCTCGACCCTCCGTTGTCCTCCACCTTGTACGCGCTGCCATTCGCCGCCACGGCGAGCGTGATCGGGCCCTTAGGTGGCGGGTGGACCTCCGGGTGCGCAAGCACGTCGTCTTCGTCGCGCTGGAGCATGCGCGCGAGCATGGTGATGCGCTCGAAGAAATCGTTCCGCGTCGAAGCCTCGCTGCGCGTGAGCTCCGCGAGGCTCGCCTTCGACTGGGCCACGAGGGTCTCGCTGGTCTTGCTCGTGATGTGCGAGCCCGCGATGCCGGAGACGACAACGGTGAGCACGAGCACGCCCGCGAGCCCGCCGAGGACGACGCTTCGGAAGTTCTCTTCGAGCCGCTCGCGGAGGGTGACCTTGTCCGTCGCATCGCTCGAGCGCTGCACGCCCTCCAACAACGTCGACTCATCTTCGTGCCGACGGTCAGACACTGCGGAGACATCTCCCACGGCTTCGCCCTGCGATTCCAGCGTCGATTTTTTGCTCGATCCCATAGTCAGACGATACCTAGGCCCGTGCGCCTCGTCGAGCCTCGCGGCGCACGACAGCCCGAACCCATTGAAGAAGCGTTCGGCTGCGCATTGGCCATTCAAACCACGAATCTCACTGACGACGGAGTTGCGGCAGCGCGCCAAGCGACAGCTCGGGCTGTCGAGCGTGAACGAAGCGCACGCGAGCGTTGCAAGCCTTGTGACCTTCGTGCACCGAAGCGACGGCGCGCCCACCGCGATCGCTGTGGTGCGATAGAACCCGTGAAACGGGGGGAAGCCAATGCCAAGGTCCGCAAGCTCAGCGTCGCTCACGAGTGCACGAAAGCCGGATTCGCTCTCGCGTGTGACGTCGGCCACCGCGACTCGAGCGCTCGCAATTGAATGCGACGAGGCGACCTTCGTCGGTCGGCGGGTTCATCCGCGAGTCATCCTCGAATCTCGACCAGCGCTTCGCCCGCTTCGAGGTGCCTGACCGCCTCGGCCCAAGTCTTCAGGAGAACCGCACGCAGGTTAGCGTTCGACGTGTTCCCGCAGCGTATCCAGACAACTTGCGGCGGCGGGCCGAAGCGCTCGAGCAACGACACGAAGTCCGAGTCCTTCGTCACCACGACCGCCGAGGCGCTTCTCGCGTCGGTGCCGAGTTCGTCCTTCAAACAGCGAGCAATGGCCGGGGAGAGCTGAGCGTCGACCCAGACCTTCATGCGGCGAGGATCGCGTGGTTGACGCTGCGGCTCGCGAAGCGGTGTTCGAGTAGGGAAAACGCTCGTTGAAACGACGCTAAGAGTTTTCGGAGGTTCGAGCACGGACCGCGATGGCCGGAAATCAACCGAATGGCGCGAGCGTTGGAGCGATCGCTTCAACACGTGGGGCGCGTATTCGTGGTTTGAATGTCCTATGTGCCCGTTGTCCCACGTCGACGGCGATCACGCCACCGCGAGCATGTCCTGCAAGAAGGCGTCCTGGCGGTTTCCGAGCCAAGAGCTTGCGCCGAGCTTCGCGCGTGACGACAACCCCTCGAACATGAGTTTTTGCAGGGTCAGCGAGACGCGCATCGCGAGCAGGATCCGCACGCGTTCCTCCCCATGGCTCGCGGCGGCGCGCTTGAGGACATCCGTCATGCTCTCGTCGCTCTTGACGGAGTCGATCGCCAGCGCAATCACCACGCGAACACCCTCGTGACCGGAGCTCCAAAGTCTGTCCCAGACCATTTGCTTGAGCGCCTTGATGGGCCCGATTCCCGTGACGAAGTCTGGCTCGAGGAAGTCCTTGAAGAGGGACATCGCCTCGGTGGGCTCGCCGGGCGCGAAGCATGAACGGAGGGCCCGCGCGGTTGGTTCGCCCTTCAAGCAGTCCGTTACAGCCCGAAGGACGCCGGCGGCGTCGCTCAAGTTTCCTGGAATGGATTGGGCTCTCAACGTGCCCGCGAGCACGCTGAGATCGGGTGCGCCTCGTCGTTGCGCGTCCAGCGACGCTCGCCAAATGAGGAGTGACGCGCGTGTCTTGCGTGCGACGCCGCGGGTGCCGAGGAGGAACTTGTACGTACCCTTCAGATCGCGGAAGACGTTGTAGATGGCGCCTGCGATGCTCATCGAGAGCCCGATCGCCTCGGTGACGACAGCCGCCGTCGCGCCGGTCACCAGGGTCAGGATACGGCTAAGTCCGCCGATGAAATTCGTGACGCCGACGAAGATCGTCGTCACTTTCCGCCGACCGAGTTTGCCGTTCGCGTAGCCAACGAACTCGCGGACGAACCAATCCGTGGAATCCTTTCGCCGATCCACGGCGGCGATACGTTTCACCGTTCGCTTGTAATCCGAAAAGGCTTGGTAGGCCGTCGCCAGCTTGCCGACTCCAGAGATGTCCATGAAGTCGAGGAGATCGAGGTATACGCCCACGGCTTCCGAGAGGTTCTCGGGGTTGAGGCTGTCCGCGATCGAACCGAGAAACCCGTTAAAGGTGCCGAGCTTCACCTTGCCGGCTTGGCTCGACAGCTTCGTCGCCGCCGATCCGAGATTCTCCGCGGATTCCTTCGCTTTTGCGGGTTCGTCGGCGTGGCCCATGAGGTCTTCGATCATTCCGGCGTTCGCGTCGAGCGCGAGCAAGCCGGAGAGAACGCCACTTGCGGCCGAGCAGCGTTTGGGCGTCAGCGTCCACGCGGTGGTGTCCAGGCGGGCGCTCAGGGAACGCCCTTGTTCGCTCTCCCAGCGCGCAGCCTCTTGCAAGGCCCGGACGTAGTCGAGGCGCCCGGCCTTCCTCGTCGCGTTCCGCACGTTGTCGGTGATGTATCGCCCGCAGTGCGCGACGAGTGTACCCAAGGCAGCGCGGCGCGCGGCATCGGTGGTGCCGTCGTTGAACGCCTTGAGCTGCGTGAGCATGTCCACCTTGGCGTCGGTACGAATCCCGAGTCGGACGAGGGGGCCCTGCTTCGCGCCCATGATCGCGGCGAAGTCCGTCTGGTTGAAGGCGTCCATGAGCAGCATAGGAGGCGCGGGGCCCGGGTCGACCGGGTCCACCAGCTGCACGAGCTCATCCTCCGGCGGCGGGGACGGCGGCGTGGGCGAAGGCGGCGGCGTCACCGGAGGGCGCATCCCCGGATGTTTCGGGCCGGGAGTCGGCTTTGGCTTTGGCGCTGGCGTTGGCGTTGGCGTTGGCGTTGGCGTTGGCGTTGGCGGCTCGGGGATCGACGGAATTTCCGGCTCGGGCGTCGGGTCGACCGGCGTCACCACGACGACCACGGGCGGCGGCGGATCATCCGGTGGCGGCGGCGTCGGATCGTCCTCCACGTCCGGCATGGGCACCGGAACATCGATGAGGACGGGCGTTGAACGCAAGCGGAGGCCGAGCCGCGTGAAATAGCTCTTGGTCGCGGACACGTGCTGGGCCGCGAGGCTCTCCAACACGATGGGAAGCAGCGAGACGAAGAGTCGCGCCGTGCCTTCCCAAGTGCAATACGCCTCGGAGGTTTTGTCCGTCACGCGCGCCGCGAACTCGAGTCGGTGCGCTTTCGTTCCGCCCGTTTCCGGCTTGGATACGCACACCCAATACGACAGCGCGTCCGCGAGCGCTTCCGCGTGCTCGAGCAGGTCGCACATGATCGTCTGCGAGGCATCCTCCCCAAGAGGAATTCCTGCGTCGCGCGCGACCTGTTCCGTCACGGCCGGCCACACCGTTGTGATACGCAGCGAAACCTGCCGCTTCGCGTCTTTGTCGAACTCCCATCGCTTTACGAATCGGCGGAACGTGTCGATCGCCACGAGCGCCGCGTCGAATTCGACGACGTCGTCCTTGCCGTACAACGTAAGCGGGTCCTTGAGGCCGATTCCGAAGTTCTCACCGACACTGAAGCTCATCGCTCGCTCCGCTCACTTCAAGGCAACTCTCGACGTACGCGCACACCGCGCGACGATAAGCGTGCAACATAGGCACCCTTCGCTTCGTCGGCAAGCTCGGGGCCCATGATTTTCCCGGCCTTTGCGTGCACCTCCCGGCGGCCCCGGCACCTCCGTGCAATCGCTCTTCGAGCGCTTCATCGACGCGGGCGTCCTCGCGTGCCCTGGAGCGGCGTGCGGAGATGCCTATACGACGTATGCGCGCACTTGCTTAATGGCGGAGCCCGCGGAGGCCCTGGGTGCTGAGCAGGATGATGCGCGCTCGGTCCGCCAGACTCTTGCGTGTCGTGCTGCATCGCAGCCACTTCATGAGCTCAGCAACGTCCGCCGCCCGCACGGCCAACATCTCCCCCTTCGCCATCGTCTCTATAGAGCACAGCAGAGATTAGATGGATAGGGAATTAGTCAAACGGGACACTAGGAGCTGCGACCTTCAGCCGTGCTTTTCAGCGCGGAAGCGAATTCGTCAAACGCAGGCTGGAGGTCGGGTATCGACCGTCCAATCAGCGACGCCAGAGGGCCGGTATAGATTTCGCGCATGTCAAAGGTGACTTGCCCGTCGGAGCCGGGCGTCAGAGTGAAGGTCCGCTCACCCGTAAATAGTCTAAGGGGCATGCCGCCCGTCCAGACCATCTTCTTGTTCGGAACAAATTCAGTGACATTGACCGGAAAGGCCCGTCCCGGGTTGATCTTCGCGTGGACCGTCACCTTTTGCCCATGCTCGATTCGCCCATCGACTTTATCCACGGTCGTATTCCATGTGGCGTAGTTTGGGGCGTCCGTAAGGATTCCCCAGATGACCTCTGGCGTGGCGCGGATCGGAGTGGTGACGCTGAATGTCTTCATGATTTATGAGGTCCCCGAATGGCGCAGGCGCTTACAGCGCACGCATAGTGTCGCTCTTCGGCTTAGCATGACTCGCTGCGATGAGGCGGACCGCCCGCGGAAGTTTGTGCGGCCTCGCCGAACTCCTGGACGGATCAAGCAATCGCTTGAAGCCATGTTGCGCGGATTCGTGGTTTGAATGTCCTATGCGCTTGGAGCGAACGTTAAGCGCAAGCCTTGCCACGCAGGGAATCGCGACCGAGGTCGTGATCGCGACGACGCGCGGGACACTTCCCAGCCCAATTTGCTGCAACCTGCTTGTTTACGCCAGATCGATCAATAAAGAACATACGCGACTTGACGTTTGTTTGTAGAAGGCATCAAGGGCACAGGGGAGGAAGCCAGTGAAGGAAGAGTTTCTCTATTGGAGTATGTATGGTTCGAGCCCTCAGTCGCGGGGGCGAGGCAGTGGGGCATGCTTTATTTGCGTACTGCCTTCATCTACTGCGTCTGCTGAACGTTCGGAAAGAGGCTCTGCACGAGTTGCTTTGCCCTTCAATATTGCTGAAATGGGCCGCCTATGCATTCCCTAAGCCGATTGCGCCTCGACAAGGTGATCGAGACGATCACGCGGCTGCGTCTGCGGATCTTTGAGCGCTTTCCGGGCTCGGGGCTGGTGAGTTGGGCTGGTGAACTCGAACGGCTCAGCGAGGCGGTGGACGACCAGGCGGAAGCAATCAGACGGCCAATCATCTGGGTCTGGGCACTGGTGGCGACCAGCGTCGTGGTGCTCGGGAGTGTCATCGTCTTGCTGGCTCGCGGGGTCCACATCGAAGGCGCACCGGCGTGGACAGAGCTGGCGCAGGGAATCGATGCGATCACCAGCGAAGTGGCCCTGCTCGTCGGCCTGATCATTTTCCTCGCCAGTTTGCAGACGCGCATCCGCCGAGGGCGGGTCGTGGCGGCGGTCCGCAACCTGCGCGAGCTCGCGCATATCGTTGACATGCTCCAGTTGACCAAGGATCCTGGAGGCATTGCGGGCGTCACCCTGCCAGTGACGGCCCACAGTCCACGGCGCGAATTATCGCCCCAGGAGTTGGCGCGGTACCTCGACTACTGCTCGGAAATGCTCTCGTTGATCGCCAAACTCGCCCAGTTCTACGTCGCCGACTTCGATGATCCGGAGGCAGCGGAGGCGGTCACCGATCTGGAGGACCTCACCGACGGTCTATCGCGAAAGATTTGGCAAAAGATCATGATCCTGAACCAGAATGGCAGGCCATGAAATCCTGAGAAGCAGTCTGCGAACACGTCGTGCGGCCTGGGCCTACCGGGAACAGACCACAGCAGCTAATGTGCCCGTTAATCCCAAAATGGGCCTCCCCCCGATCTGAAGCATCCCCTCATATATTCGCGAAGATTGCAGTGAAACCTGCGTGCTCGCGGAGGATCTCCTCGAAGGCAATCATGAGTGGCTCGAACCACTCGCCTTGCATCGTAGGGATCGCGGAGTACCAAAACAGGCCCTGACGAAAAAGCGAGTGGGTGCGCTTTTTCGAGGTGTTTGCCTTGAGGCGGCGGTCGAGGCCCGTGCGCTCACAGGCAGCACCAAGGAGCGTGAGAAGCGCTTGGGAAAGTGCGCAAACTAGCAGGAGTCGATCGCGACGATCCGGCGACCCGACCCGACGTGCGTAGCGGCGAGGCCGAGGCCGAGGCCAAAGCGGAGGTCCTTCGTATCGCGGAAGTTTTCCTCGGTCGTGAAGCGCTTTGTGTAGAGTGCAAGAATCTCCGCGGTCTTCAGGTCGTCGCGGCTCGAGACGAGGCACCACGGCTCTTGCATTTGAGCCTTTTTGACGCAAATCACGACGGACACTTCCGTCGCGAACTACCCAACGTATATGCGTCAACATGTTTAAGAAATACAGTGTTACGATCGTTTTACAATGATGGGATCTTTCAGGGTGAGGAGGAGCGCCGCGGTGGGACGGCGAATGCTGAGCATGCTCATGGTGGTAACCAAAGATCGCAATGGCGATCGCGCTCTCGACGCGGAATGCGTTGAGTGCGCGATGTCGCGAGTTAAAATGGGTTACGCGCCGGCGTTGCGCAGCCTGACAATGCGACGGTCGATTTGGGCCCGGCGCTGCCATCGCGTCGCCAGGCCGCTCGTCACGGCGTCGAGGTACGAGGTCCGCGCGCGGTCGTTCCCAGGGCGCGGCGTGTCGCCTCGACCAGCTCGGGTGCGGTGGGCGGCGTGGTCACGGGAGCAGGGACCGTCGTGCCCGCCGTGGTCTCGTCTTCCGACTTCTCTTTTTCCTCGGTGGCATCTTGCACGTCGATGTCATCGCCCGGCAGCGTGAGCTGCTTTGTGCCGTGCATGAGCGAGTCGAAGCGAAACGTGTCCCCGGACTTCTCGAGGTAGGCGACGAGGCGGACCTTGAGGTCGACGGGGATCGCGACGTGGGTGATCCATGGCGCTGTGAATTTGGCGGCCGGACTGAGCTCGACCCAACGAAGCACTTGCGCGCGGAGGTACCAGCGAACTTCGGCTTGCAGCTCCGCCGCCAAGACGCCGAGAAGCTCTTGGCGGGCAGGCACTTCGAGGAGCATGACGATGTTGGGCATGCGCTTGCTCGTCGCTTCGATCGACGCCGCGCGCCACGCGTCGATGGCGTCGAGAAAGGCCTGGAGCTTCGCGATGCGCGCCTGGAAGTAGCCCTGGAGCGCCAGACGGCTCGCGTCGACGTCGATGCCGCGGCGTGCGCCGAGCGAAGGGGGCGCTTCGTGGAACATTTCGAGCGCGCGAATCAGCGTCTTCGTCTCGGTCGAGGTCATCTGGAACATGCCACCGAGAAAGAGTCCCTGGTCCGCCTTCCAATTGGCGCGCGTGGGTACGCGCGATCGAAGCGGTGAGTCGTCCGCGTTGTTCGTCGCATAGACGACTTGAACGAAGGCGTTCCAATGGTCATCGGGCTTCGCGAACCAATCGCGCCAGCGCCGCTCGCGGTCCCGGGTCTGGGCGATTGCCTTCGGGAAGAAGGTGTTCGCGACGGCCTCGTCAAGCGCCTCGAGCGACGCGAGTGCCCCGGCAGCACCCAAGAGCCTCGGCTCCGCGCGAAGGGACGAACCATAGAGCGCGAAGAGGCCCTTTGCGTAGGTCACGCGCTCCGGGAGCGAGCCCGGCGAGGCATCGTCCGACAGGATACCAAGGGCCTCCACCGCCGCCGCAATGGCCTTGGCGAGCGCCTCGACGCCCTCGTGCGTGGAGCTCACGAGCTCGGTCGACCTCGTGTGGCCTGCGATGTCGACGGGCGCCAACTTCGGCGAGATCGACGCGTTGAACTTCGCCTCGAAGGTCTTCACGCCCTTTGCGAGGCGCCCCGAGACCGTGGCGTAGCTCGTGCCGACCTCCGTCATGCGTAGCGGTGCGGTCCCGACGAGGGTAGCCGCCTCTCGCAGAAAGCCAGCGCTCAGCGCGACGGGATTCGCCTTCTCGACGCGAAGCTGTTTGACCGCGGACTTTACCGCCCAGACATTGCGATTGCGTGCAATCTGCATCTTCTGGCGCGAGAGCGACTCGAAGGGATTCTCGTCGTTCGGTGCAAAGTGCGCGAAGCAAGCCTCCGCGAGGGCGCGAGGCGAGTCGTTCGGCGGCGACGACTGCGTCACCTGGTCGAAAAGCAATTCGCTGAAGGCACCGGAGCCGGGCGAGGCCACGTTGCGAAGCAGGTCCATGATCTCGGCCCAGTGGAGATCGAGGTAGCGATCGAGCAGCGTCGCCGGATCACCACCCGCCTGGCTCGCGGGGCGCGCACGCACGGCCTTAAAGAGCATTTTGAGGTAGCTGAACGTGTCCGTACCGAGGACCTCGTATTGCGCGACCTCGCGCTTGAAGCGGAGCTCGAGGCCGAGGTAGGCGGAGAGCCCTGGAATGATCGGGATATTCGCGGTCGGCGGCGTGAACGCGGCCTCTTGGAGGCTGTAGCCGCGGTAGACCTGCGG